>CALBPE010000084.1 GCA_937899275.1 uncultured Chlamydiae bacterium | reverse complement strand
ATCGGCTACAAGGGAGAATCCATTTTTTTTAGGCGATGACCGTCTTTGCATCTCTAGCACTCCATTTGCAAAAGACTGCATTACACTATCTAGAAACTGAGGATACAAAGACCGTAAAGAGCCTCCTGGAATAGCTTGCTCTAAAAGAAGCGCGTTGTATTTTTCCGTATAATCGATAAGAGAAATTACCCCATCTTCATGAAAATGCCGTAAAAAACCAGCCTCATTTTGCACCAGCTCCCCATCACAGCCGATTTTTATTACAACAGGAGCGCCGTCAAATCGCATTGCCTTGGCTACATAATGATACGTCATATTTTCTACAGGAACAACATTTGTAAGAGACCAAGCTTCCTGTAGATTAGCAACGACTTCAGGTAACTTTTTAAGCCACCGCCTGCCCGATGTACCAAAAGTGCTTACAATGGTTTTTTCAAATGTCATTCGAATAAATATCCTCTATGGATTGATTTTAGAGCTCTATTTGCATGCTATTCTCTAAAAAGTTTTGATCCACTTTTGTAGCAGTTCATCTCACTTTCCACGCTTTTTCTGCTTTTTTTTCTTTTGTCTAATCGCAAATTGCTCATCTAACCGAGCTTGTTTCTGAGCGCTATTGGTTTTTTTTCTTTCTTTTTTCTTTTTCTCAAGCTCTTCCCTCATATAATCTTGCGCTAAAGTGGAAGGTTGTGTGGTTTCTTTTATTTTTTCCATTTCACGCCGGACTTCTCTTTGCACTCTTTTAGGGTTTTTTCTCTGGATTTGCACAACAATATTTCTAGCCTCTCCAAAGTTTAGCTCTTGGTAATGATGCAGAACAAAATCGTACACTTCAGAATCAGAAGGCTCACTGCCGAAAATATGGCGCGCAACTACATAACCTTCTTTATCTATGCGTTCAAAAGTTCCAACCCAAAAACGTTTCTCAAAGAAGATCGTTGCTTTGATAATCGCCATATTTTTATCTTCAATTGTTTTTATAAAGCGCCCTTTAAGCTCCTAAAACGCTGCTAGGTGTTTCTAAAAACAGTACGCTCTATTAGCAATTCTTTTCGCTCAATAATAGTAAGAAATATAGAAAAACATACAATGTTGATTTTTTTCTATACGCGGCTAAGACAGGCTCATATAAAACAGTTTGCAAGATCGCTTTCCAAAAAAGGCGGCACATAAATGAGGCCGCGTCTCCTTTATTACCCAAATATTACCCAGGCATTACTTAGGTACCACTCAAAGGCTTAGGCTTATATACATCCAGGTGCATCCAAGCGCATCTTGTCACAATAGAGCTTCTATTCAGAGAAATAGGCGCTGATCGACTTTTTTTAAGATGCTATTTCGATTTAGTTCAAAACCTCTTACAAACAGACACTTATATTTAGCAGCGCTTTTTACAAATATATTTTATATATTATTAAAATTTTATATAAATTTATTTAAAAAATAAAAATGTCTATTTATAATATAAATAAAAGGTAATTAATTTAATGAAAAGTGTAACTTTTAATAACTTTTTTCCCAAATATCTGCTAAACCCCTTGTCATCAGATATTAGCCAACTAGCTAGAGCGATTTGTCTTATCGCCTCAGCTGTTTTAGCAGTGTTAACCCTTGGCTTACTGCACCTTGGAGTAGCTATATCTCAATGGAATCTAACAAAAGTAGAACACGGACCCTCCGATTTAGAAAACTCTAATAGAAATCTGCGAATATCACACAGAACTTCAAATGATGTGAAAAGTAGCTTAAGCAACACCCGCCTTCCTCGGGCAATAGCAAATGCAAAAAATACCACTACGCCTAAAATCCGAATAAACCATATGCGCACAGCATTTAATGCGGGTTATTTTAACCGGGATCTCGAAGATTCTTCTGAAGGAACTATGCTGCACTACATTGCAAAAATAGGAAAGGATTCCTTTGTAAAAGATTTTCATGAGAGGGGCTTTAATTTCAACCATCAAGACATGTGGGGAAACACACCTCTTCTTTGGGCGATAGCAAATGCAAAAAATACCACTGCGCTTAAAATCCTAGACTATGACCAAAATTTAAACCTTAAAGGCTGTGGAAATACCGCCTTACATTTAGCAATTGCAAAAGGTTATAAAAAGATTAGTAGAGATGGAAAAAAGTTACATATATCTAACCTTCAAATTGTACAAAAAATCATTGAAAAAGGAGCAGAAACCATTAAAAAAGGAGGAAATGTAGATCTTTTTAATGTAGATGTTTTTAATAGAAACGGCTGCACTCCACTGCATATTGCATGCATCAGACGCGACCCTGAGATGATTGACACGCTTCTTCGAGCTAAAGCAAACCCTACTATAAGGACTAAATCAAACGAGAGTAATATAAGTGATAAAGATTGCAGGGCATTAATCGAGATGTCCTATCAAGAAGCGCAAAGTGCAATAGATGAGATCACCCGTATGAACCTTCTACCCGAAGAGGAGTTCGAAAAGAATAAAGAAGCCTGCTTAAAGCTGATAGGTTCTCACTAGATTAACCCTTGCGAGATATCTTTTCAGGTAACCAGGTTGATGTATATTCCAAATTTACTCATCTTATTTCTACAAAAATTCTAGCCAAACCGCTTTAGAGTCTGTCTACTGTATTTTCTACGTGGAGATAGGGTTTCGATATAGATGTTCTATGACTTTTTTTCGCTTAAGGTAACCTGCAAGGGCACTTCATCAAATGATCATTGACCATTCCGACAGCCTGCATAAAAGCGTAAATAATGGTCCTTCCTACAAATAGCATGCCCCTTTTTTTTAAATCCTTTGAAAGCTTATCGCTTATTGAAGAATGGGAGGGCACCTGATCTATTGTTTCAAAATGATGCAAAATAGGCTTATGATGTACAAAGCCCCAAAGGTAGGTCGCAAAAGAGCCATATTCTTTTTGCATTTCAATCACTACCCTAGCGTTTATCCTTACGCTAAAAATTTTGCTGCGGTTTCTAATAATTGCGGGGTTTTTTAGCGCCTTTTCAAGCTCGCTATCTTTCATATTTGCCACCATTTCCAAATTAAACTGATGAAATAAACGGCGGTATCCCTCACGTTTTTTCAAGACTGTCTCCCAGCTTAAGCCAGCTTGCGACCCTTCTAGGCAAAGCATTTCAAAAAGATGCTGGTCATCATGAACAGGAACGCCCCATTCTTCATCGTGGTATTTTTCATACAACTTGTTTCCCGTTCCAAAGCATCTTTGAGCGCTACTTTCCATACTGCGCCTCATGGGTAAGTAGCCACTTCTTACGATTTAACCCGCCGGCGTATCCACCCAACTGACCACTACTATGAATTACCCGATGACAGGGAACCACAATAGCTAGCCGGTTCGCTCCATTTGCGCTGCCGACCGCTCGAAAAGCTCCTGGATTATTGAGGTTTTTAGAGATATCTGCATAAGAGCTTGTTTTGCCCATAGGGATTTTCATCAACTCTGACCACACTCTTTTTTGAAATGTAGTACCGAGCATCTAGATCTGCGTGAGAAATAGTTCCAACTCCCCCTTGAAATACCGCCGCAACTCTTTTTTGATAGAGTCTATGCTTTTTGTTTTTCCTATAGTAATAGCTACTTTCAATGTATCTTGAAGCTTTATTATTTCCCTTGCTAAATTGCACCGGCTCAAAAACTCCAAAAGATACAAAGCTTTTTCATCACCAATGGCAACCATAGTTCCAATAGGAGTATCAATCCAATCTGATTGTAAAACCTTTGCTTCTTTAGATAAGGTAGAAGCGGTTATGGTTGCATAAAAAGCCGCTTTCAACGCTCTGGTAGAATCCGTCATAAACCTGTACTATGCTCTGTATGTGCAAAACAAACGATCTTTTGCACTTTTTCAATCCAAATTATAAAGTATGCTGAGAAAAATCATCTACCGAAAATCGAGGATATATAATCTTATTAACTTTTATATAAAAAATATTTTATTGTATGTAAATTCATTATTTTATATTCGACTTTTTATCAAAAAAACCTTTAAAATAGATTAGAATTATCAAATAATGGGGTTATTTTGGGATCTGTCAGGTGTCTTTCCAGTTACGCAATGCAGAATTTAATCACATGGCGCAATCCTCAAGGGACTGAAGAAAATTGGTTTGCAGAGGAATCTACTATAGAAAATTACTGGCTACATGCAGGAAAGGTTCTAACTGCTGAATTAGGCCTATGCCTCCTTGCAGCAACAGCTGTTATAGAAACAGTTGCCTATACGGTTTTAGCTGTAGCATCTATTACATTATATCGGATCAGTGATAGAGCTCCTACATTGAGAGCTTTTATATTTTTTGTAAAGCTTTGGGAAAGTAGCACCTTTACGACTATTTGGACTATTGTTGACACGATAATTAACCACTTTTATATTAATTTATACACCCATGAAAGCCACGCTAGGTTCGACGCCGATTGCTGGAACCCCACCCCGATTCGACTATTTCGACGCGAAGATACTCGTATTATGAACGATTTTTATAATGTTGGTCATGCAGCAAATTTCCATCAACAACGAGTACATGCAGATCCACAAGTTGAAGGAGCTAAATTTTTTGAAGATCATATACTGAATAAAGTTGACAACGAAACGAAAATAGCATTTCAAGAGGAAGAACCAGCTGTGTACTTATTTTGCTTAACTAAAGCGGTTTATATCTATACATTTGGTGAAAAAAAAGAAGAGCCTATCCCCCGTTTCTTCCAAGAAGCTACTAGAGAAGCTATTGAACTCTTGCGCAAAGAGAGTCAAAGTAAAGACGCATTACAAGCTATCGAAAGCCATACTGAGAGCCTTGCAAATAAAGAAGCTACTAGAGAAGCTATTGAACGCTTGCGCAAAGAGATTCAAAGTAAAGCATTACAAGCTATCGAAAGCCATACTGAGAGCCTTACAAATTTTGAGAGTGATGAACTTAAAGGATATGGTAAAACTCTCCTGAACCGGTTAAAAGGCATCGCCACACGCGAGTTGCGAGGCAGCCTATTTATTAGGTGCTGTTTGCAAGGGCCTATTTCTAAGCTACCTGATTTAAGCAGCCAACCAGCCTCTTAACTACCGCAGTCACCTGTTTTTTTTTACCTCTAGTCGTGCTATTGCCCAAAACATTCCAACAGAATGGTTGAAGCGATATTTTGTATCACTAGAACAGGAAAACGGAGATGCGCACCTTTCCAGAATCCCAAAATATTCCGCTGGCGTAATATAGACCGTATAGATGCATTTTTTCCCTGTTTCAGCGTATTTGCAAAATCGAAAGGAGCAGAAACCGCACTAACCAATCCAGCTACCAGGAATGCGGTTTTGCACGTATTTTTTGCGCTTAAAGAGCCGTCAGAAGAGCGGTAGTATTCCCTGAGGTATTTTTGTGCAGATAAAAATGTAATCCAACTGACAGATACCCTACACCAATTAATCCCCGCTCCCCGCCATCCAGTCTGGTAGGTTTTTTGCAGTGTAGGTGTTTTTCTTTGCACAACCGATTGAATTCTCATCCAATCTAAAGGGTTTGTAAACAAAATATCTGCGATTGAAATCACCAGACCTGCTCCTACTTGCGCTTGCATAGTAGACATACCCTGTTTTTCAAAAAAGGGAGGTAGGTGGGTAATGATAGGCCAGTTCCAAGCTTGTCTGAGGCTATTTCTTGTCAGCTGAGGAGTGAAGCCTCTATAAAAACCGCGCAGCCCATCTGCTTCTAAGATCTTTCTTGCAATACCTACAGTCGAGGTATCATCTGTAGAGCACTGCTTGCGGATTTTTAATACGTCGATAGGCTGAGTGATCGATAACACGAACCCACTTCTAACGATACCTGCAACGCTACTGTATAAAGGGGATTTATTTTGAAGATCCCATGGATTTCGATTGGGGGTTGGATTAATGCTCATAGACTATTCTCCTACTATTCATAGATCAAGCGGACAGAAAAAAGCATGCTGCCCTATTTAAGCTATGTACTACAACGTAAAACTTCTTAATTTATGGGCAAAAGATTTTATATATAAAAAAGATTTGATAACAACAAAATAAAGATTTTTATTAAAAAATCCAAAAAATAGCGCTAAAAAAGTGACTTGAAAATGTACTGTACAAGAAATTGTGCAAGAAATAAGGACTTTTCCTACCCGATTTTACAGCAATTAGCATCCGCTGAAAAATGGGTAAGAAGAGTACTCTTAAGAGCAGTTTTTATAAACCCTGCACATCTTTTGCTTCTGGACCTTTGCGCCCCTGCCCTTCGATGTACTCCACTTTCTGTCCTTCGTTAAGAGAAGCTGTGCCCTCTAAAAGACTGTTTGCGTGCACAAATAGATCGCTTCCACCTTCATCGGGTTTGATGAATCCAAAGCCTTTTTGCGTGTTAAAAAATTTTACGGTACCTGTATTTTTTTTCATTTGTATAATCTCGTTTGAGTGTGAATGATGTAAATCTCATCTGTTTGAGTTATAAGTGAAGTATAGCCTATTCTATAGAATATACAGAAGAATATATTTTCCAAAATAAACTAAATAGCCTCTATTCTGCTTTCCCTGTTGACATCCTCTCCCACCTAAAGGAAGGAGATTCGTAGAGGTTGCTAACCGCAACTTACGAGCAGGTGTGCATCGCTGCTTTCTGCTGGTTCCTGCTTCACCGAAGATTCTAACGAATCTACTCCACAGGCTAATACCCGGTGTCCTCGGGCTAAACTATTCATGGCTCCTACATCGTCGGCATTTGCCGTATGCTCACAATTCTCACATACGAATCGAGATTGCGTTTTGCGATTTTTTTTTGCTTGGTGATTGCAACAGGGACATATTTTTGACTTGCAATTCTTCCAGAATAGCCATAGCGTGGCTTTTGCTGATCTTCGCTGAAGTCTTATGCAGATAGTCTCTTTTTGTCCTTGCAATCTGTTCATGCATAGAGCTGATTTTTCTTATCTGCTTTTTCCAGTTAGCAGAAAATTTGATTTTTTTGCCAAAGGGCGTTGATAGCGCTTTAATTTGGCTTTTAGCTTTCCAATCGAAAGAGTCGCAAACCTCCGGTTTTAACCTAAACAAAAACCCCTTTCGAAATAGCTTCTTTATGAGAACCATTATAGGAAATTTTTGACCTTCCTATCAAGTTTTATTTTTCATAGAGATTAGAAGAGGAAGGCGCAGTCGAGTTTTTACTTCATGCACACTTGGTCTTTGTTATAAAATGTGAAGTCCTCTGGAGCCCCCTAGAGCCCCGGCTATTTTGCAGGTTCTATAGGCGGAGCTTCTATTTCTCTGGTTCGCCAATATATTGAACAACAGCAGGAAATTGGGTGAGCTCTACATCCTCACCTGAAGGAAGAGGCTTTGCGCTCTACTTTTGGTAAATCGTACACTTCTTCCAAAGGGGGCATAGACTGCACTTTGCAGTTGGGAGTAAACGCCGTAGGCAAAGCGCCAATTAATGTGCATAGATCAGGAGAAATGCCCCAAGTGGTAAAATACTGGGGGTTTAGTAAAACGGTAGCCACCTGAGAATCGGGAAAATTGCGCAAACTAAGGTAGCGAGAATTTCCTCCGCCGATTAAAACCGTTTGGCAATCAATACCTTGGTTGGATAAAAACTCTTGTAAATCTTGGATCAAAGCGTTGCATCTTTCTTGAAAAGCGCAAGCGATGCTTTCTTCATCCCAGGTAGGGTGCTTTTCCTGAATCCACCGAAAAAAAGATTTCCCCATATGACTACCTGATATCGGCTCTGTACCTGTTTGCCGTCGGTATGCATCTCGCAGGCGGTAAAAATTTTGATTCACTAGGTAGAGCATGATGTTAGTAATATCTCCGTTTTCAGAAGCTGCAGCTCCTGTTCCAAAGCTTAAACAAAGGCAAGGATAGTCAATAGCGCTTCCTATAAGCTCTTGAAAATAGACCGCAGATCTTGTAAACGCAATCATATCGTTTTCAAGAAAAAGAGGCGCCTTCACCTCTTTTTCTATCGATTCACGAAGATGCTTCGGAATAGCCTTCCTTGAAAGATTGATGGAGTTATTCCAAAGATCACAAGAAATCCCAACGCAAAGATAGGAGTAAAGATCTCCGAAAATTGCTCCTAGTCCCTCTTTTTTTTTCGAAAGAAAAAGTATCGCCATCACTTGAAGTAACCAGTCTTAGGAAGGTAGTGTATAGACTGTTATCTTTTGTAAATCTTCAAAAGACAAGGGGTAAGGTATAAGAGCCGCTTTGACTCTAGTAGCGCCGATATCCACCGATAATATGGTCCCTTTTTGCTCAGCAAAAACGTCTATTGGCATACAAAAAAACCCGGCAAATAGCACGTATAGCGCGCGAAAACGCATCAAAAGTCTCCTTCTATCTTTTCAAGTACGAGGTATGCTATTGTAACAAAAAAAATTCTTCAACAAAAAATGTTATCGATCAATAGATGAACTAGCAAGACAAGGAGCGATAAATTGCCCCTGTAATTTTTTAAATACTTCTTGCTGAATCAATCCCGAAGATGGACGGGGATTTTGGGATTGAAAAAGAAAAAAACGCCCCTTAGCTCCCTGATCATAGTCTGTTTTATACCTACAAAGCTCCCCTAGATATAGGCCATTTTTTTCGCTACATAGCTCTTCTACATACCGATCTAGCTGAGGACGCACATCGGTAGATGTTTCTATTAACACGTAGTTACCCATTTCAAGCAAAATAGCTATGTACTTTTTTGCATCGTCTAAAAAGCTGATTCTTTCTGGATGCTTTTGTCCTGCTAGCTGGTGGACAACTAAAAAAGCGATGACTAAATCAAATCGCTCTTTTTCTTGTAGGTATTTTAACGATGTTAAGTTGATTTTTTCCTTCATAAATACGCAAGGAAGATCTTGGTTCATAAGACACAGTTGGTGTAATTTCCCTTTTTTTTGATGCACCTCCCCTTCAATCATATGACAGATTGCAGGGTAATTTCGTGCGATGCGGAAGGAAAAGTACCCGTCACAGGCGCCTAAGTCGAGTACAGAAAACGGCTCTTGAAACGCATCTAAAATGGGACGTATCAACTCAAACCTTTGGTCGCAAGCATTTCCTCCAATAGGATAGATCTCTTCTCCTATACAAATATCTTGGTAATGATACTGATAGCTATCTAAGAACTGTTGGACAGGCAAAGAAGCAGGAAAAACCGGGGGACAACTCGTCGCAAAAGATTGCTCTAAAAACAATAGAAATTGCATGAAAAAACATGCTGTACGCATACACCTACTCCTTTACACATCATAGCCTAATTTCTTTTCCAAATCTAAATCCAAAAAACTTTGGATATGCTCAAGAGCTCTTTGTTCTATTGGAAAATACGATTTTAGCACAAAATGAATAGCGCTATATTTATACCAATTGATTGGAAAAAAAGGCAGCGCTCTTTTTAATCGATACCTTACAAATCTCTTCTGGGAAATCTCTTAGATCCTCGTAGCGGATAAAACACATGTTGTCTACTTTTTGAGCTATAGTAAAAAATGTTCTAAGCCTAGCTGCTCTTAAAGCTAGGACATTCGGAAAATAGGAAAAGGTATCGGGGTTTATATCCCAAAAAGCACTAGATAAAGAATCGTGCAGTAATGGTTTTTTAAAATGCTGGACTATCCAATCGTTTTTGGATGTTACTTGCGATTGCTTACAAAGGTGCGTTTGAAAAATTCTTTGTAAGTCGTCCTCATGTTCCACGTACCATGGACTGGTAATGAAGGCATAAAAAGAGGGGCGATCTACGCGAAATGAAACGTTATGCGCATGTTGATAAAAACTACGCAGCCAATCGTAGGGATCTCTTACTATAAAAATAAACAAGTAGGAGCTGTTGTCAACAAGATCTAAATAGTAAGGAGAAAAATGCGGTCCATATTCCCTTTTCCAAGAAGGGTTTTGCCAACAGGGATAATGTTTCCAACCATAGCGAAAATCGATGGCAAAATCGGGGAAATTTTTCTCAATTAACGCTTGTAAGTAGTTAGTTCCAGAAGAGCGCTGCCCAAAAATCTGCACTTTAGAGACCGCATCTTTCTTACTAAAAAAAAGGAGATGAGATTTCCCCCAAAGCGCACTTGTTAAAACCATCCAAACTACTGCAAGTCGCATAATCGAGTAGCCCTAGCTTCTTCTAAAGAATATCCATTGTGATTTCCTGCATACGCAGGGTCTAAAGGACGGTAAAACTCTACAGGAACGGTCCATTTTTCCACTGGCTGAAATATTTTTTTTGGCAGAGTTTTTCTTGCAAACATCCTATTGAATGTATCTTCTGTAAGAAGCATATCCCATACAAGGTGTATCCTACTTTTTTCTGGATCATTGTTTTCTGAAGAATGAATTCCCCCATTATTGAAGAAATAGATGCTTCCTTCCTTAAAAGAAAACACCTCTTGATCGACAAAAAGATAGACTAAAGGATTCGTTTGGATCGGCAAATGAAACCGGGCTCTTACCATAGGAACACCTTGATGGTTTCTCATACAAGAACATTCTTCATGTTGAGAAAGTCCAGAATTTGCTCCCATGACATTGATGCGGAAGTTGGTAGCATGCGGGAAAAATCGAATAAATTGCGCTAAATAGGGATACATTTCTTCATGGTGAAACGCTTTTTGAAAAACCGAAGAGTTATGATCAACAGATGTATCTTCAAAGCGCCCTGATCTGTTCAAAAGAGAATACTGGATTGCATTACCCCAAGGTTTGGTCCAATGAGTTACATGATTTTTCTGATTCACATCTGAGGGTTTGTTTACCTCTACTAAATGTACAATTTCTTCTTGTAGCTTGGAAAAAAACGCAGGATCTAATTCATACAGCTTAGCCACCTTCAATCCAGGCTCCACATGGTAATTGGTGTTAGCAATAGCCCGAATCACCGAAGAGGATTCAGAAAGATCGGCTCCTTCCAGTGTTATCGCCGCGAAAAACAGCATCCAACATGAAATAAAGACTTTAATATAAGACGGATAGAGCTTCATGCCTCAGTACCTCCAACGTAACAATATAATTTTTTTTTCATAAAAAAATGATTCAAGAAATTACCAATATTACAAATTATTGACAATCACTATTTTCCCTAAAAAATTACAATCCGTAGAGTTATTGTGGAAATTTTCCTCATGATCGTGCGGTATACTCTCAACGCCTTTAACGGAGGTAGCGCTACTTACTCTATCAACGACAAGATCAAAAGAGATATTCCATTAACAGCCGAGGAATGCGGTCCATCTTATGCAAAAAATCTCGTTAAAAACGATATAAAAACAGTTGCTGTTACGGGTCAAGATGGCAGCGATAAAACCATCCATGATATAAACAAAGAGGTAGTAAAAAATACAAGTAAACTAATCGTTATTCCGATAAGATGCGCGCGCTACAAGCGCCGCATCTATATATCTTCCATCGTAAAGGTAAAGGCCTGCGTAAATGAATCTTTTGAAAACGTGATGCGTGATACAATCGATATCAATGCCATCGACGAAGGAGTTCTACCTCTACCTCTTTTATAAACGTATGGAAATAAAAGACTGGATGAAACTGCCGCTCTTGATGAAAAGAGGAGGTTAAGTCTCCTCTTTTTCTTGTCGGTAAGAGCCGCTAATGCCTCCGTAAAAAAAGTCTCCTATACATTCTAAAGGTTTTTTTACCAAATACTCAATGAGGTATTCTAACGGTTTATCGCACAAGTATTTTTTTATCGTTGCAGTCACTTTTTTTACCGTTTCTAACCCAGATTGTATCTTCTCGTTAGGAAAAATCAGCTCTATCTTTTTTTTGCACCAAGATACAGGTCGAGATAGCTGGAAAAAGCCCTGTTTTATGCTATGCCAGCATTTGTAAACCCCGCAATTTGTCAATGCAGTATTTAGGTAATAACGGGTGTTTTTTACGAAGTAATCGATCCTATTTTTAAGATAGATACATGCATCAGCTGAAAAATCATCCGCTTTTTGGAATAAGCTTGAAAATGTAGTAAATATCCTTTCAATGATATTTTTGATCGGCTTTAGACAGTAATCCCAAGTAAGTCTAGTGCATTTTTTTATCGTAGGGCTATTGATGATAGCTACAGCTTTTTCCCTAAAAAAAGAAAAGATCTGTACAAGGTAGTAAAAGCCTTTTTTTACTCCTTGCCACAGTTTGTTGGCCGCTATATCAAGGTACAAAACAGACACAATTTTTTCATAGCACCAGACAATCTTACCGACGCCTTTGCCTGCGTAATACGCGAGCGCATTGAACGCTCGACCCAAAATAAAACCTATTTTTTTAGCTAAGGTATCACATTCTTCCCAAGTAAGAATCCGCATGGTTACACAAGAAGAACACCCTATATTTCCGCTCTGTACGTGCGCTCCAGCTACACAATGCTTTTTTTCATGACCGAGAACTCCGCTGCGAACGCTGACAGCACCTACTGCTACTACAGACATAAATCCTCCAAATTATTTACTAAAAATATTAAGGCATACTTCGATTTTATTTCAATTCAATAAAAAATTAGAAAAATATTTTATTTAATTAATTCATTTTGTTTTATTACGCGCAAATCAGAAAAAAAACACTATTAATCCGCCTCATTTGCAATCTTTTTCTATACAATTCAAAAAAATCTTTTCTGTGAGCGTCTATGTGCTGGATTTTCGCTGTACATGCCCACGAAGAGAGCTAGTTAGAACGCAAAAGAAACTAGCCTGGGCAAAACTAGTAACGATGAAAACGCTTACCCGCGCCTTAACTATTGAAAATATGCGTGTGGATAGGATCTACTGGCTATCGCGGTAGGTCTCCAAACGCTTTAACCAAACAGGAAGAAAAAATACCTCTGAAGTATTCTTTGGCGCCTTTTCCGCTTGTTTTTTGATCAGGTTAGTTGCGGCAAGAAAAAAGGCTTTTTCTGGTCGTTTACAAAATATCTTTTCATCTATTTCTTGTAATACCTGAAAAACCCCTGTATTTTCCTGGTCTTTCGATGGGTCTTTAAATAGGCCTTTCGATTTTTTGTAAGGCAGTTGGATAGCCTGCCGGTAAACGCTGCTATAATCAAAAAGAGAATAAATCCCGTTTTTCTGACTCGCCAAGGTAGATAAACGGTGGATTAACAGATCTTTTTCCTTTCCTTTTGTTTTATTCAGAAGCTTTTGCCACGCGTTTTGTAAATGATCGCGTATATACTCTACTTGGATGGGTATTGTATCTAGTAAAAATAGGCGAAGCTCCTGCATTTTTGGACTGTAAAATTCTTCATAAAATAAGGCTCTTTTAGACCAGGGACAGTAAGGGTTTTTCTTTAACCAAGTAGGTATATCTACCCGTTTTTTAGCGGCAAAAGTTAAAAAATCTGCAAAAGTATTTTCCATGTTAGGACCTTGATAAGAAGCAGGAAGCCAGTTAAAATGCGCTATACCGATCGAAGGAAATTGCCGTTTTTCATGCCAAAATGTGATTTGGTCTCTTCTTTTTTTACAGGTATTTTGCCAGATTCTATGGCCTATTTTCAAAAGCGCATGATCAGAAAGATCCCACAGATTCTTCTCAGATGTATAGAGAGAAGATGCGTTTTTGTCTTTTTCTAAACGTTGATAGGATGCTCGGTTTACAGTGAGACCTACTTTTTCAAAAGATCCGCTACTAAGCCACAAAGCAAATGGTAAAGCCGCAAAATGCCACATCAAATACCTCCATTATGTAAAAAAAGGGCAATGTAGCTAGATTGAAAAAAAAACGCACTGAATTTTTCTAAATACCGGAAAAAAACTTAGTCCAACTTTTCTGGCATAAAGAGGGGTTTTTTACCTCGAAACACGATCTGTAAAGGAAGAATAATACGGTTATATATCCAGTCAGGTAAAACCGACCAAATACAATCTAATAACCAGACAACTACCGGATTATATATCATTCGGTACAATAAACTGCCGCGCGTTTTTTTTTGCTTTCTACCTGTCATGATTTCAAATAAAGCAATAGCTGCTGAAGAGCAGGTTCCCCCCAATTGCCGAATTACTTTTCTATACTCTTGCCAGGTAGATGCACCATAGGCTCTTTCACAAGCTTTGTGTGGAGGTTGTTGTTTTAAAATTTTGGCTTGTAGATTTTCTAAACAGCGAATCAGTCTTTGGCCTCGATTGGTATTTTGAAGGCTTGACTCAGATGAAGGAGCTGCTTGTTCTTTGATAGTAGCCCATGAATACGCTGTATACCTTCTTTTTTCCATAGAAAAAGTTGCCATAAAATCGGGATTGATGATTCCTCCTCCGAGATCGCCTCCTATATGATATAGCCTTCCTTTATCTCCATCTTTTACTACAACACGCAGGTATGTATGACCATTCCAAGGGCCGTTCCAAGGACTTGTAAAAAGATCATAAAACCATGGTAAAACATTTACTATCTGTACATGGCTTTTTTGAGATGATCCAATGATCTCTTTTGTACCGGTTAAGTTATCGATATGCACAAAATTGCCACTTTCGACGGATACTTCATACGTAGCTTGGAGACGTCTCCACTTTTTTGCAGAATGCACAGTAAATCCATGTTCCAAAAACTCCCCATTAGGAGTTTTGCCAAAAGGGTTTGTCTTACATACTGCATTTTCTCCAAAGACCTTTCTTAATGGTAGAGAAACAGCCTTCTCGACTCCCCCCTCTTTTTGAGGAACAGAAAGCGCAAAACTTTTGTCAAATGTAAGTCCTAAACCTAAAGAGCGGTGCTGTGCAGTGATTTTCCGGTGTAGGTGATTTGCTAAAACCACCTTCCGAACATCTGGATTATTCAATAGAGGAACAAACGGGAGATCCTGTAATTGGGCAATCTTGCGCGCTTCTGCTATACTTCTAAGGTAACGTAGGTTTTCTTTGGCTTTTTTAGGCAAAAACCAGGCTTTTCTTGCCCGACTATAAAGAGAGGCTGCGTTTTGCAGCATGATTTGCTGCTGTTGCGTCGCTTCTCTAATTTTCAGAGCAGGATTGAACGTCTTTATCGCGCCTGTCGCTTCTTCTACAGCGGCTTCTAATTCTAAAAAAAGATTATAATTAATTTTTGTTTTTATTCTTTCGATGCAGCTCATTACTATATTATAGAAAAAACAAGATTTTTTTTAAACATTTAACTATATCAAAAAATAATTACACTTTTTATGAATAAACATGAGTAAAAACATAGAATATACATCTATAATACGATAAAATAAGGGTTGTAGGTGGGTATCAGAAAAAAAGGGCTATAGACAGCTCTTTATGTAGTAGAATATTTTTGAGAAAAGCAGCTGATTTTTAAGACGAAAAACAGGGCATCAACGCGCTTTACCTATCGTATTCAAGCAGAAAATGTGAACCGATGGAAGGTATTTAACGTATTCATCATAAGATTGATAAACTGCTGATGTTTTTGCAACTGACAGAGATTTCCCTTTATGGAGAAGTAACGCATCCACAAATGATGAAAAAACAGGGCTTCTTCAAAGAAAAATCCGCTTCTTTTAGGAAATACTCCTTGTAGTACTTCGGTTCTGCCGAAGAAAAAGAAAAATTGATCGACTTTCCCTTGTTCTAAGAGCTCTTTTGCAAGCATACATTCGACAAATACTTCACCAGAAAACTGCTTTTTCATGATGTTTAGTAGCTTTTTCCCATCTTCCACGTAACCAAAAAACTGCAGTATCTGGTAGTAGATGACAAGAGCATATAAACTATCGGGATGAGAGGAAAGAAAATGCTGCAGCTTATCTAAAATAATAGGCCCCTCTAGATGGGCTGTATGATGCAGATCTTGTAAAGCAAGGATCTTTTCTTCGGGCATGCAAAAGATGCTTTTAGGAAGATAATCGAAGTGAATTGTTTGCTTGGCTTTTTCTTTTGCTTTATTCCATGAACAATCAACTTCTAGCTTCATAAAATACATGCCTTATCTTCAAGGGGGTAGATTATACCATTGAGATCCGATTATTCCAAGAAAATAGGTGCATTTAATCTAAATCGGCCGCTCTTTCACGCATTGCCTGTTCATATCCCTCTAAATAGGCTCTACGCTCATTTTCATGAATTTGCCTCTCGAAATTTTGCCGCTCTTTCGATTTGCCTGCACGATAGCCTTCATCCCAACCTGTTTCATAACCAGTGAGTTTTCCAGATGCAAATGCATCATTTTTCACCTGAACTAAACAATCTTCAAAAGCAAAGTAAATAGCAAATAGCGCATCGCCTGTATCGTGGTTGATGAGTAGATGGGTGCATTTGCTGATTTCTTGGTGATTCGATGCATTTTTATCTTCTACTAGATCGCAGTCCTTTTTTAGATGCACGGTGATATTGGCCCCTTTGCGCCAAATATCTGGAGAAGATGTGTATTCTTTGGGAACAAGCTCTACTCCTTGCCACCATTCAAAAGGAGAGCGCCATCTTGTTTTAAACTGGACCGCTTTCCAGCATGATCCATCGGCAAGAACAAAATAAGCCGCATTATTGCCTATAGAGATATTGGTCACTAAAGCATTTGGTTCATCTGCTTGAAGACAAAATGGATGCAAGATCACAAAAAAAATGCATAAGTTTTTGATGAGCTTCATGGATTTCCTATTATTGTAGTACATATCCAAAGCATTTTAAGAAAAAAGGAAAAAAAGAGCGAAAGATCTTTCCTTAAGCAAATCTTTTTAAGGTGCGGTAAACCGCCTTTCCTGATTCTAAAGCGGTTTTTTCCACCCGATTGATCAGTGTTTTTTTCACACCCAATCTTTGAAGGTTTTTTCTGTGCTTTTTTCTGTCCTTTTTCTGGGCAGAAGACAAACATTTACACGCAACTTTTACATCACCCACTTTAGCAAATTTGTAGTTCCTTATCACTGCTTGAAAGCCCTGGAAATTGTAGTTTTTACCGAAACTTCTCATCTTGGAAATCGGATCGTATAATTTAAATATTTCTTGCATAGGAGCCGTTGCATCAGTAACCACCGTACATTTAAAACCTAAAATCGTTAATCCTAAATAGACCTGGTCTGCCCATTTTTTAGGACATAAATGTGTCTGAGAAACGCCTCTAAGTGCTTTAATGGCACTTAAATTGTCAAGGGTGTTTGCATTGACAGGAGCTGTACTTCGCATTACCTTTGTTCGAAACCTTTCAGGAGTAGTGGTTACCCCGCCATTTGGGAAAAACAACCCTTTTTGGTTAATACTTCTATTTTCAAGCCCATTTTGGATAAGGCGTCTACTTTCTAATGCAGATCCAGCACCTTTAAAAGAAGGTCGATAAAAACGCCTTCCTTGGCGCCTTTTTTCTTGACGCACAAAAAGAAACGGCTCTGGAAAGTAGGGACTGAAAGAAAGCTCTTTTTGCATAGCCGCACGTATGCGCATATCAAGCTTGCAAGCAAGTTGTAGTAAAGGAGTTTCCGTTGATGCTAAACGGTATCCAAATCCAATCACTGCATGCGGCTCTACTATTTGTTCGATCTTTCTAAAGATACCCTTGTTGTGTGAGTTTACTAGCGACAGCGTATCTGCATCTAAAAAAGCGTTGTATAAAGCTGCCTTTTTGTAGCGTTTTCTAAAAACATCTTCAAATCTTCGTGTACAGCTGTGTTGTAAAATAACCTGTCTAATGCATTGATAAGGGACCTTTTTTTGAGAATGATCTTCAATCGATGCTAAAATACAGGCTGCCATTTTAGGATCTAGTACTTTTATGAGCCGGTAACTTTTTTTTGGAGGATAAATGCCGCATTTATCTTTATATGGATCTGTCTTTGCAAAGATAGGCTTCCAAAAAAAGCCTATTACTCTGTAAACGACATCAGAGACCGCTTGTATTTCTTGTATTTTATTCTGAAAATTGCGATCGCGTTCTCTATCTAAAGATGCCATTTGGTTTAACCCGAATACAACACCAATTCGGGATCGGGCTACGGTGGAGGCTTTTACATGAGGCGCTTTAAATGCTTCATTGGATAGCTTATCTAAGATACGCTGTATGCGCTTTTTGCATCTTTTTTTTGTTACGTTAGGCTCAACTCCTATAGGAACATTGATCACAAAGCAGGCTTTAGGGGGCTTAACTAACGCAACGGGTGACCTAAGCCTCCTTCCTGTTTTAACTTTAAAACTTTTTATACCTGAGCCTGCTTTTCCATCTAAAACGTAGGGAAATCCATCGGGATTTCCTTTTATACTTGAGTCTGCTTTTTCATCTAAAACGTAGGGAAATTCAGGGGGATTTCCTTTACCATTACTATAGGAAAGACAATCACATAACCAAGGATGATTGACCAATCTCTGCGAAATTTTTCGCTCCATTTTTTTACAGATTTTCCTGTATTTGCCGCTGCGCAGCGATTGTGGTTTTATAGGCTGGTCTAGGGCAGGTACGCTTTGTAACGAAACTTTTGTGCTCATCTATCCTCCAAAAAAAATAGGCAATTATTTTAAAAAAATCCCGTTCATTTTTCAAATAATTTCTTTTCGCATTCCCTCATAGAAAAATCACCTAGTCTTTTATTTTACCGCCTGCTACACGTAAGTTGTGGAGACTTATCAATGAAACAACAACGACTTTGGATCGTTTTTTTGACGTTTTTTTCCCTTTATTGCGAAGGTCTTTTCGCTGGAAAAAAAAATCGTAAAGACGAAAGCGCGTTTTTACAGGAAAATAGCCCTAGTATTTTGTGTAGTGAAATAGCTAGTACCTTACAACTACCCCGTTTGGATCCTTTTGCAAAAGCAACGGTACTAGAAGAAGGCATGCTGACGATCAGCAGCCCATCTGGACTTGGTGCAGATGCTCTTGTTCTTAGCGGAGGTACGCTAAAAACTACGACAAGTTTTCAACTCGATAAGCAGATTATCCTAGCTACTACAGGAACTATTGACTCTGCTGAAGAGACTATACTTTCGGTAAAAGGACTCATTAACGGCGCGGGATTTTTAACCAAATCAGGTAAAGGTGGTTTAAGACTACAAAATGAAAACACCTATTCTGGGGGCACAAACGTAGCCGAAGGCACTCTATACATCTCTAGTCCAAGTCAGGTAGGACTAGGAGCTCTTCATCTTGCGGGAGGAGATCTTTACACAGAAAAAACCCTTTCCTTTGAAAATCCTCTTTTTATCGACAGCCTGGGAAACATCATCAATGCAGCGGATACTATATGCACATTGCAAGGCGCACTAAAAGGGCAAGGCTCTATTTCTAAACAAGGGAAGGGATCTTTACGCCTTACAGGAAATAACACATACTCTGGCGAGACATGTATTGAAGAAGGATCTATTATTGCAAAAAGCGATTCCAACTTTGGATCCTCCACAATTGTATTTGAAGATGGCTCCATTGAAGTAGAACAGTCGTTTACTTTACAAAGACCGATAAAGGTAAAACGCTCCGGTTCTTTTATTGTACCCGATCAATTGAGCCTGACATTAACCAGTTCAGTTGAAGGAGAAGGGCACTTTGTCAAAAAAGGAAAAGGCACGCTTTCTCTTACAACGGATCACTTATACCGAGGAAATTTCTTTTTAGAAGAAGGCGCTGTCTGCATAAAAGAAGGGGGATCGATTTGTGGAGATACACTAGTATTTTGCGGCGGTCATCTTGAAATAGAAAAAAATTATACCGGCGTAAAGCCGATAATCTTCACACAATCTGGCGCATTGAACATCAAAGATAAAGCAT
>CALBPE010000083.1 GCA_937899275.1 uncultured Chlamydiae bacterium | reverse complement strand
ATAAAAGTAACGCGAAAGTAAAAAATTATTTCTATTTTAGAAGCCGTTCGAGAATCCCCCCATATCTCCTTAGTTTTTGCATCTTCTGCATCTGTTTATGGCAATAACAAAACGATCCCATCCAGAGAAAAAGAGGCAATTGAAAGCCCTAATAACCTCTATAGCGCTACAAAAATCTGTAATGAAATCTTAGCAAAAAGCTATCACCACCTCTATAATATCCCGATGAAAGCCCTACGTTTTTTCACCGTATATGGACCTTTTGGAAGGCCTGATATGGCGTGTTTTATCTTTGCAAAAAATATTGCAAAAGGGCTTCCCGTGCAGTTATTTGGAGAGGGAAAAATGGAGCGGGACTTTACCTACATCGATGATATTGTAGCTGGAATCCTTGCTGCAATAGATAGCAAAGCTTCTTATGCTACCTACAATTTAGGCAACAGCTCTCCTGTTAGTATCTCGTATCTTGTCGATCTTTTAGAGATATATCTTGGGAAAAAAGCGATTCGAAACCACCTTCCCTATCCGAAAGGAGAAGTGGTAAAAAACTACGCTGACATTACAAAAGCAAAGCAAGAGCTAGGGTATTTCCCCAAGACCCCTTTAGAAAAAGGAGTCGAGGCATTTGTGCTATGGGGAAAAAAATATCATATGTTTGCGTAAAGGCTACTTACTATCTTTTTTATCATTTTGAGGTGTTTTTATCGAAGTATCTGAATGATTCATATTTGGTATTGAAACTTGCCCTTCAGAGGTTTGAAGATAAGCCTCTAGTGCGCTCCAATCAAATTTTTCTTCAGGTCGACTGTGAACGGTAGATTGGTTAAGTGGACTGTGAACGGTAGATTGGCTAGGTGGACTGTGAACGGTAGAATGAGAAATCCGTGGAGGTGAGCTTGGTTTTCTTTTAGGGAAAGACAGGTGAATTATCGGTATAGAGTCGCCTTTTTCCTCAAGCAAATAGGAAGTTTCCACCTGAACAGGCCGGTGATTTACCGATGAATTTTCCGGATTCAAAGCATTTCTTATCACACTCTTGCTGACTTCGATTTGATTTGGATCACAGACTTTAATATGCAAGTAAGGTTCTTTTACCTGCTCACTTAGTATGTGAGCCGCGCAGAACTCAGAAAAAGTTTTTTGCGCTTTTTTTGCTGCATCAAACAACTGTTTGAGCTCTTCTCCTTCTGATAAAGTGCACTCTGAATTGCCTTTACTTAATAATGCACTTTTAATGTCAACGGGGGGAGCAGGAGAAGAGCTCAACAAAAGCCCACTTGGATTAATATCAAAAATATTAATAGACCCCATTATAGACCCTGGTTTTCCTGTAGGAAACATAATTGCCCTCTATTTTTATGTTAAAAAAAAATATATAAAAATAATTTTATGTTTACTTTAGTAGGAATGCGCTTTTTTTGTGTAGAAAAACTTAATAAGATTGGGAAAAAAATACTTTTGGCAGCGCTTCGATAAGATCCGATGCAATGAGGCTGTAGTCTGTAGTATTCTTGGTGTCAAGCGTCCCTGCAAGTCCGTGTAAAAAAACACCTAGAATCGCAGCATATAAAGGAGAGCTTTTTAGCGCAAGAAAAGCTGCGATC
>CALBPE010000082.1 GCA_937899275.1 uncultured Chlamydiae bacterium | reverse complement strand
CTACTAGCGGGCACAAAAAACTCTACCGGCTCATCTTGATGCAAGGGCATGTGCTCAACCCGCTTTGTCATGAGTAGCAGTTGAAAACTCTGTTTGGCAAAAAAACTGGCAACAAAGGGGTTTTTTGGGTTCGATATCAGCTCTTTTGGAGGGCCAATTTGTTGGAGTTTCCCCTCATTTAATACAACAATTCTATCTCCCATCTTACATGCTTCATACATATCGTGCGTGACAAACACCATGGTTTTACCAAGCTTTGTTTGTAGATCTAAACACTCGTTTTGCAGCTCTTCTCGAATAATCGGATCGAGTCCTGCAAAAGGTTCATCCATAAGAATAATCGGAGGGTCGTGGGCAAGAGCTCTTGCCAGCCCTACGCGTTGGCCTTGACCACCGCTTAGCTCTTGGGGGTACTTATCTAGATAAAAAGAAGGGAGGCGGGCAATATCTAACAGCTCTTTTACCCGCTTTTCAATAGCGTTTGCCTCCCATTTTAAAAGCCGGAGCATGATGGTGATATTTTCCTTTACGGTCATATGATCGAAAAGTCCCGTATTTTGAATCGCGTAGCCCATTTTTCTTCTCAAATCGATTAAGTCGAAACTTTGGTGGTCGCGACCTTCGATGCAAATGGTCCCTTCTGAAGGATCGATTAAGCGCAAAATCATTTTCAGCAGTGTGGTTTTTCCCGATCCTGAGCCTCCAAGAAGAACGATTTTTTCTCCTTCTTCTATAGAAAAATTGACTTTAGAAAGCGCTATATGTACACCGCTCTGGGTTTTTTCGGCAGTTCTTTTAGGTTGTTTTAGAGCGTACTGTTTGGATACTTGTTGAAAGGAAATCATATATATAGCTCATCTTTTCGATTCTAGGCAGCGTAACTACTATACCACTTTTTCCAAAGCAGTCCAGAAGTGATCTCTAGAAGTACTATCTAGGCCAGATGCTCAAGACTGGATGCTCAAAACCAGATGTTCAAAACCAGATGTTCAAAACCAGATGTTCAAAACAAGTATATAGATAAAAATAAGTGCCTTACTGAAAAGCGATTTTCTCTACCCAAAGGCGGTTTTTCACCGTTTGTAAAAGAGCTCCATTACCGCTTATCACATCAATTTTATAAGTTAAAAGAGACTCTTCTTCCAGTCTTGCACAAGAATCATTGTACGAAGAGGAGTTTTTTTTCAGCGCCTTTGAAGGAAAAAAAAATACGTGCGAGCCCCATCTTGTTTTCGGAGTAAAGACCTCTTTTTTCTCCACCTGGTTTTTTAAACGAGAAGACAAAATCATTTGTACGCCCTCTTGAAATACCCCCGAAGGAAAATTCCACGACACAATCAACTGCTCCCCTACAATAGGATCATAGCGCGTGCGATCTTTTGTATGGATGTGTGAGCTCGCCAAAAAAGCGGCGTCCACATACCTTCTTTGTACCGAATACACACCTTGACTGCAACTGACGCAAAACAAAAAAAGAAGAGCAAAAAAATTGCCGTAGCGCTGCTTTACCATATACAATATCATATAAGGCCTCAGTATATAAAACCGTTAGATAAGGATGCTACTATGAAAAAAGCAGTCATATGCGCTGTATTTTCTAAAGACCGCAGTGAAGTTTTGCTTGTAAAAAGGCGCGACATCCCTGTTTGGGTGCTGCCAGGTGGAGGCATCGACGCCGAAGAAACCCCAGAAAATGCTTGCATACGAGAAGTACTTGAAGAAAGTGGACTACAAATTTCGATCGAAAGAAAAGTAGGAGAATACACCCCAATAAATAAGCTCACAAGTTTTACGCATCTATACGAAGCAAAGGTGATCGGCGGCTTTATTTCCTCTTCTTCAGAAACGACTGCTGCTGCTTTTTTTCCTGTAAATGCGCTTCCCAAGATGATGCCCCCTCCTCATCCTGAATGGATTCAAGATGCACAAACGAAAGAGTTCATTCAAAGAAAACTCGACGCAATTACATATGCACTTTTCTTTCGTATGTTGTGTAAACATCCGATGCTGATTGGGAAATTTATTGCTATGAGAATAAGACTGTTTTTAGAAGAAAAAAGTTCATAGAAGATGGCCTAAAAGGGAGGAAAAAGCCATCTTCTATGAAGGGGGTAATTTGTTTTTCTGATCAATTCGTTGATCAACTTATTTCTGTAAATATAGTTCACTCCCGAATTTATGTACACGAAAAATAGAAAAAAAAATTTAGTTTTTTTCTAAGCCCTTGCCTACCTTTAACCTACATAACATTTTCCGGTGTAATCCATCCTTTAGCCCAATAAAAGAAGACCAAATACAAAAGCAAATAGACCAAAAGATTCAACGATACCTAAAGCAGCAAACGTCTTTCCAAAAATATTTGGTTGCTTTGCACAAGCTTGGATTGCGGTAGCTGCGCACATACCTTGGTAAATGGAAGAGACCATGATTGCAAGACCAATCGATAATCCAATACCTATACCCGATAGTGGTGAAAGCGTACCTGCTTGCAAAGCATTTTTCATCAAAATCATCAATACAAACCCATAAATCGACTGCGAAGAAGGCATCGCAGAAATGCCGATAAATTTTCCATGCCCTTCGTCTACACGGCTCATAGCTCCATGAGATGCCATACCAGGAATAGCGCATCCAACAGCGCTGCCAAGGCAGCTTAATCCCAACACAATCGCTGGGCCAATCATTGCAAAATCCATAACTTCATTCTCCTAATTTATTCAGTAATTTTAGTGGATTAAAAGGACGACCTCCTCCCTCAAAACAGTAGTGGTACCATTCTAAAAAGTTGAGACGAAGTCCATGGATGACCCCTCCCATAATCCCTAAAGAAATATTTGTTGTATGTCCGACAAAAAGGATGATCCATCCAAAAGGTAAAAGCCCTACACTTAAGGCGATTTGATTGAATGTATCTGCCATAATCATTCCAGCAAGCCCTAGCGCATATAAACGAAGATACGATAACACATCAGCAAATACTTGGATCACATTGGCAATTTCAAATAAGCCAACAAGTTTATTTTGCCATACAGAGGCAAGAATAGCAAAACTAAGCCCTATCCAAAGTAGATTTGATCCTAAAAAATAGGCGATATGCGGCGGAATGATTCCTGTGAAATTCAGTATCGTTATAGCAGCTAAGAATTTGGGAAAATAGAGATACCCTCCTATCATAGCAAGCGCCCAGCCGACGCCCGATGGATTTTTTCTAGCAGATTTACCAAACGAACAAAGAAGATGAATAAGCCCTACGATCAATGCAATTTCCATTAAAATTGAATCGTAAAAATCGTTTAGCGCTTTATATTGCACTTTCCCTTCATGCTTCGTTGTAGCAATAGTAAAAAACTCATTAGAAGAACGAGCATCCGCAATTGCAGGATATAATCGGAGCCATTCTTGATAAGTAGCATCTTTTGCGGCTAAATGATACGTAGCTTTTTTCTGCGCTAATTGATCAACAAGAGAAATTTTCGTCAAAGGGTTATCAGGACCAATCGTAATCCCAAAATAAGATGCGGTGAGAACGCCCCAACCCATAGCAAAAATAGAAATGGTCATCAAAAGAGTGCGGCAGCGCTTCTTGACACCTGTCCACTCGGGAAACTTCCTTTGTAAAAAAAGAGCAAATAGAAAATACAAAAAGCCGTAGCCTGCATCTGCCACAATCATCGCATAAAAAACAGCGAAAAACCAAAAGACCCAAAGAGAAGGATCTGGGTCTTCTACCGATGGAGTATCATAGATATGCACTAAATCTTCCCCTACCCGGCTGTAGCCCTGATTTTCCATATATGTGGGATACATCTCTTCGCCTACAACTAATTCCGCAGTTAACGCCTTACCTTGCAGCATCTCTTCTAAAAAAGCGGTTTTATTTTCAGGCACAAATGCTTCAATCGCAAAAAGTTTTTCATCTAAAACTTTTTCGGCGCCACTTTTTGCTTCTTGCAACTGCGCTTTATCTAATGCGTTTAGCAGCGCCTTTTGTAGAGGAGAAAAAAAGCGAGAAGCGC
>CALBPE010000081.1 GCA_937899275.1 uncultured Chlamydiae bacterium | reverse complement strand
GCTTCGGACCAAGTGGTTAGAGGTTCGAGTCCTCTTCGGTGCAATTATACACAAGCGTCTGCTTTATAAAATGGTGATTTTTGCTGTAAAAGAGCTAGTGGCGCTGTCTAGCCTTCGTGGGTTTTTTGCCCCAATTGGCTCAATACACACAAAACTTGCCCCTTTTGGAGAGTAGATCTGGCAAGATACGCCATCTGTTTTCCCTTGGTAAGATACTTTTACCGATCGATTCCCTGTTTGTAATGCCATCCAAGAAGAGCTATCTTCAAAGGGTGGTAAAAATCCATAGTCGGCAAATGCGCTGAGATCAAAATTGAGCATTTGTTGCTCTTTTTCTAGCCAGGATGAAGGGATTTTTTCAAATGCTCCCTGGTTGTTATAGACAGTTTGGATGGGACCTTTGATTCTCCCTTTTTTTTCTTCCAAGGCGTAATAATAATGTAGACCAGTCACACACTCTTTATCTGCGGAAGCGCTCATCGCGATCGATAACCCATCTTTTTCTAACTGCACAAGCATGTTCATCGAAAAATCATAGCCTTCAAGATCTTTGATGGGCGCTCCTTTATATGTAGCATTTCCTGTAAGATGCGCCTCAATTTTTTGGGAAGAGGCCTCGTATGTCCAAGGAACGTAGCGCCCAATCCCATGAGAGTAAGGATCGGTTTGCCCTCTTGCAAACACCCTTTCTATGTGAGGGAAAAGATCTTTTCTCACAGGTTTTGCCACAAGAAAAGGTTGCATACGGAAAAAATGAGGGCCGATGACCGGACCTAGACCAGAAAACCTTTCAGCAAATGCTTGTCTTGTGGTTTGGTCAATCACCTCTTGCTGATCTTTTTTGTAGCTGATAAGATTCATGCCAGAAGAAGGGAGAAACGTGGCAGAAAGCAAAGCGCCTTCTTCCGTTGTATTTTGTAAAACGATTGGTTCCATATTTTGTATATGGAATATACGAGTAAATTTTTTCTATGCGAAAATGTCCTTGTTCAGAAAATATTTTTTACGCTGCTTGTTGCAAGCCCTATCATGAAGGTAAAAACCCCGAGAATGCGCTCATTTTAATGCGCTCTCGTTATGCAGCCTATGCGCTTTGTGTTGTCGACTATATCGCTAAGACAAGTCATTTATCTATTATCGCTGCAGAAGGGAAGGATTTTTTTTCCAATGTGCAAGCATTTTGTAAAACCACTTCTTTTTTAGGTCTATTTATCCACTCTTTTGTCGAAAATGAACAAGAGGCATGCGTCACGTTTTCTGCTAAACTAACACAAAATACGCAAGATGCTAGTTTTCAGGAAAAAAGCCTGTTTGTAGTAGAAGAGGGGATTTGGCGGTATAAGGAAGGCAAAATTTTGCGTGCAGGTTTTTGATTGCAAAAAGAGAGAAAATCCTTAAGAATTGTAAGAAAAATTGGTTGCTGTAGATATGTCTAAATCCCATCTTTTTGAAAACGAGCATTATAAACTCCAAATTCATGCAAGGCACTTTTCGCTTACCGACGCGATTCGCGATTATGTCCTTTCTAAGTTGGAAAAAATTGAGCGCTTTAGCAAGCATATGCTCGATATTTGCATTGTTTTAGATAAGGAAAAGCTCAACCATTCTACATCGATGGTCCTCAAATTTTTGCAGACGCAAATCCGCAGTAAGGCGACGACAGATGACATTTACTCCTCAATTGATAAAGCG
>CALBPE010000080.1 GCA_937899275.1 uncultured Chlamydiae bacterium | reverse complement strand
AAAGTGGCGACATCAACTGGTGCTGTAATAAGATCTTCCAGATAAGAGTAAGAAAGCTGAATACCACCATCTGATAGGGCTTTCATTAGATGATAGCGCAAAGCGTCAGTTTTATGTGCAAGGATCGATGACAGAATATTTGAACGATCTCTTTCAGATAGATCATTAATAGAAAAATGCTTTAGTATGAGATCTAGAGCTGGCTGAAAGCCGCGTTTACCGTTTAGAATACTATTAAAAATATACGGAAGAGGGCTGTAGCTGCCACTTTCCGGATTTGATTCTAAGATGAGCTTTATAAGATCTATATGATCGTCTTCAAAGGCAGCAATGATTGGTATATTTTTTTCTTGATTTTTTAAATCTTTGCGGGAGAGCTCTTTTGGGGGATGTGAACGCAATCCAGCTTCCAACATATCACGAGCAAGAGAGTAATGACGACGGCCAATGGCCTTAGCAACCAAGCTGTAAGAGCCATCAAAACCCTCGATAGGGCGGCCGATTGCTCGGTAAAAAGCCAGTACGACTTTGAACACTAGGATCGGACTGCCAATTTGTGCGCAGCAGTTAGCCATGGAATACTTTCTACCACAAAGATCTAACGTCAGTAAAGGCGCAGCAAATAAGGCAATTATCAGGGTTTTACCTGAAATAATAACCGCAAAGGCAATCCCATTGACAATATCTGCAAGCCGTTCTAAAAAAAAAGACTTATTGGTTTTGAGAAAGCAGTACGATCGATCACTTAGACCTTGAGCTTTTCTCTCTTCTGAACCTGGGAAATAGGTATTTTTGCCCCCACCTAGAAAGTAGTTTTTTAATGGTTCTACTGAATGTGGAACGCTCATAAATAACCTTCAAAAAAAGAAATTAAGTTTATTTTAACTTGTTGACTTTTTATATTCAAGTATTTTTTTCTATCTTTTTAATAAGAACTTTTTATATAAAATGCGGCATTCTTAAAAGCAAGCTAAAAGAGCCCTTTATCAGGTTGTATCTAGACAAAAACCCTCCAAAACCACAAAATACTAATCTATGAAAAAAGATACATTTACTACTCCCAATACTACTCCCAAGTCCCCTTTACCAGAATACCACGAGCAAGAAGAATTTCAAAACCGCTCGCACAAACTACAAGAAATACGCAGTTATGGAATAGATCCCTACCCCCATAAATTTCCTGAGGGGCCTTCCTTAACATCGATTGCAAAAACGTATGCAAATGACTGTTCTTTTCATGCAGAAGATGCAGCCGAAGGGAAAAGCCCTTATATTTGCACTTCGGGCCGCCTTGTATTATTTCGAGCGATGGGGAAAAATGCTTTTGGGCAAATTCAAGATGCGACAGGTAAATTGCAGTTCATGTGCAACCGGGAGCTGACCGAAGTAGTAGGCCTCGACCCAGAAAAAGCAGAGATCAAACCGCTAAAGTTTATCGAAAAAAAACTCGACTTAGGCGACATCATTGGTATTGAAGGACACCTTTTTCTTACGATGAAAAACGAGCTGACAATCTACGTCAAAAAACTCACCCTTCTTTGTAAGTCGCTGCTGCCTTTACCGGATAAATACTCTGGTTTGCAAGATAAGGGCGTTCGCTATCACAAACGCTGGCTTGACCTCATTGCAAACCAAGAATCGATGGACAGGTTAAAGATGCGCTCTACTATTGTCCGCCTTGTCAGAAACTATATGGAATCCCACGAGTTTTTAGAAGTAGAGACCCCTATACTGCAAGAGATTTATGGCGGCGCAGAAGCGGCCCCTTTTACCACAACGTTAGAAGCAAGACACCAGCCCATGTATCTGCGGATCGCTTTAGAAATCTCTTTGAAAAAATTACTTGTTGGAGGCCTTCCTAAGGTCTATGAAATAGGTAAAATCTTCCGCAATGAAGGAATCGATAAAACCCATAACCCTGAATTCACCATGCTAGAAGCATATGCAGCTAATTGGGATTATCGAGATATGATGCGTTTTGTAGAAGAGCTTTTTGCGCATATCGCTAAGACACTTTTTGGAAAAACCACGCTAGAAATCGAACAAAAAGATCGCTCTTTTACTATTGATCTTAAAACCCCTTGGACAAGAATCACCATGAAAGAATCGATCAAAGCCTTTGCTTCGATCGATGTCGACCAAATGGATGATGCGGCGATTCGAAAGTTATTGAAAAAAGAAACTGACCTTTCTCCCTTAGAATTAGACTCGGCAAAAAGAGGGCATTTGATCGCCTTTCTTTTTGAAGAGTTTGTGGAAGACAAGCTCATCCAGCCGCATCATATTACCGACCATCCCATTGAGACGACTCCGTTTTGCAAACTGCATAGGGAAGAAAAGCATAAAAATGCAGGGATCGTAGAAAGGTTTGAGACGTTTATTTTAGGAACAGAAATGGTGAATGTCTACTCAGAGCTCAATGACCCTGAGCTGCAAAGAGACCTCCTTACATCCCAAAGAGATGCGCGAAAAGAAGAGGTCTATCCGATCGATGAAGATTTTCTAGAAGCGATTTGCCAGGGAATGCCCCCAGCTGCAGGTGTAGGTATCGGTATAGACCGACTTGTCATGCTACTGACCCAGGCAAAATCGATTAAAGATGTTCTATATTTTCCTCTGTAACTAGGAGTAGATTCCGATGAAGATCTTGACCTCGATCCAAAGGATACTTTTTTTCATACCGTGTTGTTTTTTATCTGCAAACGCTCCTCTTTATTCGGAAGATCTTCCTTTTTGTATGCGCGCTTTTAGCCTTACAAAAAAAGAAGTCGATGCATTTACAGAAAAAGGCTTTCTTGTTTGCCGAGGTCTTATCGATCCTGACCGCGTGTATAGCCTGCACCTTCGTGCAGAGGCGCTTATTGAACGCATTGAACCTAAGCTAGACCCTAAAAATCTAGATGAGCGCATGCGTTACCTTGGAGCAAGCGTAAAAAAACACAGGCTTTCCGATACTCCAGCGATTTTATTGATTTCTTGGATAGGCGGCGCAGATCAACTTTTCTTAGATGCCGGTAGAACGCCAGAGATCTTGATTAAAGTAGCGCAGCTACTAGGCAGAAACACCGGCGGCTCTCTTTCTGTAGACCATCTGATCAATCAGCTGCATATCAAAAAGCCAGGTGATGGCGTCTATTTTCCCCTTCACCAAGATATCGAAAACAGAATGGCATTTGATCCAAAATGGCGCGACCTAAATGGTAGAGGTAGCTTCGTACAAACGCTTCTAGCTATTGATCCACATCAAGAAGATAACGGCCCTTTGATTGTGTATCCTTTTATAAAAAAACCAAAGACCTATGGTCTATCTTCTCTATCCGATGAAAAAAAACGCGCTTTAGTAAACGATTTAGTCGAAAAAGGGGAAATTGGAAAACCGATCAAGGTATTATTAGAGCCTGGCGACGTCTTATTTTTTCATCCTCTTTTAGTGCATTCTAGCGAAAAAAATACGAGCAGCATTTCTAGAAAAGCGCTGATCAATGGATTTTCTTTTCCCGGAGCAAATAAGGCGAGCTACCCAGGGGACGGTAGCTGTGAGCATTTAGTTATTGAGAACTAGAAACACTCCGTTTTTTCAGATGAACGCCTGTAGGCGTATCATCGATTACATACCCTGCCGCAATGATCTGATCTCTAAGCTGATCTGCTTTTTCCCAGTTTTTTTCCTTTCTAGCAATTTGCCTTTGTTCTAACGCTTCTTGAATATCCATTGGAATTGCTTCTTCTTTAGGAAATAAAAGACCTAATACCTGATCCATGCCCCTCATCATAGAAAGGATACTTTCTGCTTGCTTTTGGCTGAGTTTACTATGATCCATTAAGCTATTTGCCTCTCGAATGAGATCAAAAAGAGAGCCTAGAGCAGAAGAGATATGTAAATCGTCTAATATAGCTTCACGAAAGGCTTTTTCATACCGAGGTAAATCTAAACTACCTACTCCTTCAATCTCCGATGCAACATGCTCTAATCGGTAGATGCAGTCTCTAATTCTTTGTAAAGAAGATCTCGCTGCGATCAACCCATCAAATGTGAAGTTAAGCTGCGTTCTATAGTGCCCTTGCAAAAGGAGGTAGCGGACCTCTTCAGAAGAAAAACCTTCTTCCATAAGAGAGCGCAGGGTATGAAAGTTTTTTTTCGACTTCGACATTTTTTTGCCATCTACAATTAAATGTGCTGCATGACACCAGATCTTAGCAAAAGGCTTTTTTGATAAAGACTCTGACTGGGCAATTTCATTTTCATGATGGGGAAAAATATTATCCACTCCCCCGCAGTGAATATCGATGCTTTCACCAAGCTGGGAAAAACACATGCAGGAGCATTCAATATGCCAACCAGGTCTTCTCTTACCAATATGTCTATCCCAAAAAATGGATCCATCTCTATCTGCATCTTATGCCTTCCAAAGATCTAAATCGGTATCATTTTCTTTATCGTATTCATCAAGAGATACGCGGGTAGATGCCCCTTTTTCAAGGCTATCTAAAGAAAAGTGGGATAGTTTGCCGTAGTCTGGAAAACTCTGAATAGAAAAATAGATGCTCCCATCAGAGCTTTGGTAAGCAGAGCCTTGATCGATCAGTTTTTCGATCATATGGATCATGCCTTGTATATGCTCTGTTGCCTTAGGATAGCTATCTGCAGTTAGAATCGATAGCGCCTTTAAATCCTCAAAAAATGCTTTTGTAAACGGCCCTGTGTACTCTTGCAGGGTCTGTTTTTTTGCAATCGCCCCC
>CALBPE010000079.1 GCA_937899275.1 uncultured Chlamydiae bacterium | reverse complement strand
GCTAATCAGACGGCTACGAAGGTTATTTTGTACGGTGCTATTTTTTGAAGAGATTGTAGTGACTAAAAGAAGAGAGCCTAATATAACTGTTTCTAGTAGAGCTACAGCAGCAATTAGCGGATAGGCTACAGTATGCACCACAAAAATTTTCAATGCACTCTTCGCCCGGTCTAAATAGGATGCAGGACGCATATATTCCCATGTTTTGTTCCATGGACCTGTAGTCTTTCGGTCATTGCGGTAATTGTTTGCTGTATTGAGCGCCTTCATGCTCAAAGCTGTATTCCTGTTGATGTCATATATATGTGTAGGACTTGTGCTCATTTTTTCTCTCTATTTATTTGTAATCTATTGGTATAGATTGTCAGGGTGTGTGATTGATTTTAGTAAACTACCTACTAAGTAGTTTGGTACTCGTTTTTTTGACCTATTCAAGTAGCTTTTGATAAATTGCATTTTTAACTTACAAAGCATCTCTTATCTTTTGTATTTTATCTATTTGCGTTATAGGCTGTTCTAGCAGTGTTCTTACTAGGATAAGGGCAGGCGCGCTGCATAAGCGCTTTTTATCTTCCTCGGATATATTGGATACAAGCTGTTGTGTAAACTCTGTAAAACTATCTATCGATTTGCTCTGATCTTTAAGAGCGTTGTCCCAACTTTCAGGAAGGCGTAGGATTGTAGATGAGGCTGGTGTATGGCCCTCGCCTTTTTCATCTTGAATATCCTCATCTGCTGTTATCAATAAAATCTCACGAGCGTGTTTGTACGCCTTTTCCACGTCTTCTTTAGTACATTTTTCCTCTGGAAATTTTTTAGATACAACATCATGTTCCTGGGGTAGATAATGTAGAATCCGAAATAACGCCCATAAAGATAGATTTTCATTTTTATCTTGCATCTGGCGCGCTTGTTCTAAAGTGATGGGAGCAAGAGCTTTTTGGCAAGTAGACTGTAGAAGTTTTTTGCAGATCTCAAAAGGGTAGTAATCGTATTTTTTATTTGAAAATAGCGCAGTATATCTATTTTCTTTTTCATCTGAATCGATAGAAGCTTCTTTTGAGACTGGCTTTTGGAGTAAGCGTCCCAAGTGTTGGGAGCTTTCAGGAAAAGGTATTACCTGGGCATTTTTTAAGATCTCAAATAATGGTTGATCTGTAGAGCTGGGAAGGGGAAAAAATCCCCAGAACTTATTACTTAAACTAAATATTTGATAACGAAAATGCGTTAGGCTAGGACACAAAGGAGTGGGCATGAAAATACTCACGAAAGTTGTTACTGCGTTGAGTACATTCCAGTAAGATACAAATAAAGAGCTTCTTGCCAGGTCTTTTAATTGCAGATAGCGGACTTTGTTGCCTAAGACGTAAGATGATGTGGCGGCTATAGACGAGAGCATGCCTTCGATTAAAGAAAAGACGCAAAGCGCAACGCTTGCGACTGTGAAAAGTGCAGAATACAGGCGTGAGTAGAGGGGGTCTCTTCCGCTACGGAGTTTGTTATCGTTACTTCCGTGAAGCTTGTCATTGATTGGAGCATTATGAAGCTCTGCTATGTAGGTCGTATACTTTGTGGTAATTAAAGGCATGGTTCAACTTTTTTCATATATTTTTGAGAAAATAGTAGATATTTCACAAGAATTAAATTTTTTTTTACAAAAAAAGTTTTCTACGCGTACATATAGGCGGCTGTTATGATGCGTGTAGCATTTTGCGGACTGTTTTTTCAGGAAAAAAGTGGTAGGAAAATGGTTCGCCTAATTTACCTTCAATCACAATAGCTAATCTTTTATTGTTCTTCCTGGAAAAAACGGTTTTTGCAAACTCTTGACAATCTTTGTAAGAAAGAGATTGATAGGCTTTTTTTAGTTTTTCTCGGAAAGAAAAATCCCCGTTTTCTTCAAATGCCATTTTGTCGAAATGGTGGCTTTTTTTTGTGACACTTCGAAAGGGTTTTTCTAACTCGTAGACCAGACTTGCCCGGATTGCCTCAAAGCGTTTTTCAGGCAGTGTAGAGGAAAATTCTTGTAAAAACTTTTCTAAGAATAGCTCGAAGCGGTAAATGAGATCTACTGCGTTATGTGTGCTTGATTGCACGATAAAGTTTTGGAATAGTTGCTTTTCTTTTTCCATAGAAGAGCTTGCTGCAATATACGCGGTTTTTTGTTCTGTTCGTAAAGTGTGATAAAAGCCTTCATGTAGCGCTTTTGACAGAATTTCTTGTAGAGCTTTTGAGCGAAAAGAAAAAGGACCTTCATCGATGGTAAGAACCACACCTGTGCCCCCAGAGCTTGTGGTATTTTGTACGCAAAAAGGTCCTTGGTTTTCTGGCATCTGCAGGGGATAAAACTTTTGGTGGTTTTCGATAGGGTAATCAGAAGATTCTATAAGAGAAGTGGCGTCGAGCCAGATCGATTCGGCATCTTTTGTCGATATGTTGCCGCATAAAAACGCTTCTATATACGTTTGTTTAAATAGCTCTTTTTGAAAAGACACCATATCGGCAAAAGAGGCGCTTTCTAAAGCAAGGTGCTTAACAGATTTTGTATGGTGCTCTTTCATCATGCAGCTTCTCATGCTATCGATTGCTTGGCGAAAAGGCAGGTCGAAAGCGGCATTTGAAAAGTGTTTTTTAAGAAGAGCTTTTGCTGCAGAAAAGTCTTTTTCTTCTATAGGCATTTTGGTGATGGTTCTGAGGCACTCTTCTAAAAGGAAAGGCGCTTTTTCTGCATAGCCTTCTACGTGAAGATGAAGCGCTTGTTTTTTGTGGTAAAGCTGCGCATGCAGACCAGCTGCTTCAGCGCAAAGAAGATAAGGTTGGAGTTTTTCTTGCATGATTTCTACAAAAAGATCAGCTAATACCTGGTTTTTTGCGTCCATCTGTATGGTGGGGGTTTTGATATGTAGTATATGCGCTACTTTAGGGCCAGGATTGTCCTTATCCTGCATACAGTATACTTTTCCTTTTGGGCTGTTGATGAGTAGATGGGGTTTTTCAAGAGCAGGTTCTACCTGTACTGTATGAAGATTTCTAGGTAGGTAGGCATTTGGCGGTGCAAGCTGGGCAAATGGGTGGTTTTTTGCATTACTCCAAGACTGTAAAGTAGCAGGGGAAAGGGGTTTTTTTGTGTAGGGCACTTGCATCCACTGCTCTTTTTTCTCATAGTTTTTTTTGGTTTTTTTTGCCGGTGCAAGGCAGGTATATTGACATGATTGAGGAGTGAGGTGAGCAAGAGCTTCATGAATTTTTTTAGGGCTATAGTCTGCGGCAAGAAGGGTTTTTCTAGGGTACGTGCTAAAATCTTCTTCTAAAAGAGCGTCAGCATGCTCTTGTACAAATTGAAAAGGCTCTTTTCTTGTTTGGTAGCTGTAAGATAGTTCAGCCATTTCATTCATTTCTCGAAACAGGTAGGTTGGAACGCCGGTTTCTTGCAGGTCGTGTAGAACGGAGAAAAACTGCTCGATTACCTCTTCTTTTTTTTCTAAACCTTTTTCTGTAAGAGAAAAATCGACGCAAAAAACTTTTGATTTTCCTCCTAAAAGGTAGGGATAAATCGATAGATCTTCAATTAGCCCTTCTTGTTTTAAATAGCGGCTTAAACTGCGGCTTTGGCCGCGAGAAAGCGCGTAGGCAATCAGGTCTAGTGATTTTGTATCGTCATGGGTAAATTCTTCAGGCATCTCCCAAAATAAGGATACAATGCTGAGATCTTTAATCGGTTCTATGTAGGT
>CALBPE010000078.1 GCA_937899275.1 uncultured Chlamydiae bacterium | reverse complement strand
TTTTACGCTAGAGGTACCTATATCTAATCCAAGATACATAGGCTATTTTTTCCTTGTTTTTGGGAAAAATTGACCGCGGTAGAGCCGCTTTTCAATTGTTTCTAAAGAAATTCCTTTGGTTTCAGGAACAAAGCGGTATACGAAAAAAATTCCTATGACCGTTACGAGAAAGTAGAAAAAAAATGTGGTAGATGTACCGAAAAATACGGTCATTGGCAAAAAACTGATGGCCACAATCCAATTACAAGCCCAGTTGATGCAGGTGGAAACGCTTGCTCCTACTGCCCGAAATTTCAATGGAAATACCTCAGAAATCATCAACCACATCACGGGGCCTAGACCAATAGAAAAACCAATGATGTAGACCATCATAATGATCACCGATAAAGTTTGTAAAAGCGCTACTTCATCTTGAAAAGCAAAACTCAAAGAAAGACCCAAAAGCCCTATAGCCATGAGGGAAAGGCCCCAAAAAAGAAGAGCGCGCCTTCCTAAAGTATCAATCATCGCTAAAGATAAGATAGTAAATAACACAAAAACTACGCCGACGCCCATAGTAGCTAAAATCGCTGCCGTATCGTTGAAAAAACCCGCTTTTTGAAAAATAGTGGGCGCATAGTACAAAATGGTATTGATGCCCGTAACCTGCTGTAGGATCGCAAGGCCTGCCCCCACAACAAGAGAAGGGCGGATCTTTGGAGTAAATAAGGTGAAAATATCCCCTTTTTGCAGGTGGATATTCGCATGAATTTCCTCTATTTCTTGATCGGCTTTTTTTTTGCTGTTACGGATTTTTTGTAAGACGGCGTGCGCCATTGTCTTTTTTCCAGAAAAGACCATCCATCTCGGACTATCCGGAAGACAAAAATGACCCAAGAGAAGTGCAAGTGCTGGAAAAACGCCTACTAGTAACATCGACCCCCAAGCGCCTTGACTAGAAAAAAAGTAGTCTACGATATAGGAAAGCAAAATACCTACGCTAATAGCAAGCTGGTTTAAAGAGACCAAAGCACCTCTATATTTAGGTGGAGCGATCTCTGATATATATAAAGGAGCTACATAAGAAGAAATTCCAATGGCAATTCCCACGAAAAACCGAGCCATAATTAATATGTAGGCATCTTTTGCCATACTCGATGCAATTGTAGCAAGGCAAAATACAATTGAATCAATAATTAAAAGGCGCTTTCTGCCAAAGTAATCAGCTAATTTTCCACTGAATAACGATCCTAAAAAAGCTCCTAAAAGCACGCTACTTACCACAAGACTTGTGGCAAATGTAGATAGCAAAAATTCTTGGTTGATGAATAAAATCGCGCCAGAAATCACTCCTGTATCATAACCAAACAAAATCCCTGCAAATGCGGCAATAAAGGAGACAAAAAGAAAAAAGTAGTCTCCAGAAAATGCACGTTCTGTCTTTTTTTTTTTACGTTTATTCATGATGAGATCAAATCATTTTTCGATACAGGAAACCCCAGTTCTTCTATGGAAAATACAATATCGTGCAAAATATCCATACATTCCTCTTCTTTGATTTCAAGTTCATCTTTTCTAGATACTAAGTCAAGGTATATTTTGTAGGCCTGTTCTTTATGATTTTGTTGGATATGCTCTAAAATAGTTAAATGAAATTGGACGAGTAGCTCTGAGGGGCTTGTCGCTTTTGCCAGCTGCGCATAAGGGTAAAGCCAATGGAGGTAAGAAAGGGGATCTTGTGGGGATTTCATAAGCTGCATTTGTACATCACACTAGATCAAAACTATAATTTTTTTTTGATTTTTATGTAACAGAAAAGAGAGGCCATCTTACAGTTTTTTTCTGCAGGTTTTATCCATTTGAAATCTGTTTGCTCCTTATTTTTTTCTCCCTTAAACTTAAAGGATGCTTACAGATAGATATGTTATGAAAGAAACCATTTTAGGAGCGGTAATCAAAAAAAGCGTTCTTTCGCTTTGTTCTATTTTTTGCATTATTACAGCCACGTTCTTTCTTCTGCATACCATTCCAGGAGATCCCTTTTCTAGAGAAATGACCCTACCAAAACAGTCCTTAGATCTTTTGCATAAGCATTATGGACTAGATCTGCCTATAGGCCAAAAATACCTCCGCTATTTAACTCATATGGCGTCTTTTGATCTGGGTCCTTCTTTTGTCTACGAAGGAAGAAGTGCAGGCGCTTTGATTCAAGAAGCTCTGCCGGTTTCTTTTATTTTAGGCCTGCAAGCAGCGGTTTTTTCCCTAGTTGCAGGATGCAGCTTAGGCATATTTTTAGCAAAAAAACAGCTAGAAACCGTGGGCAACCGTAGCGCCAAATACCTAACCGCTTTAGGTCTTTCTATTCCTAATTTTGTCCTTGCCTCCCTTCTTCAGTATCTATTTGCGCTGGTGTTTCCAATTTTTCCTATAGGACAGTGGCAAGGGATCGAAAGTCAAATCTTGCCTGTAGTAGCTCTTTCTTTTGCACCTACTTTACAAATCGCAGAAATTTTTTCTGCTAGCCTGATGGATATTCGAAAAAAGCCCTATATTACTACCGCTTTTGCAAAAGGACTCTCAGAAAAAGAGGTTTGGCGCTCGCATATGTTAAAAAATGCTTTTGCTCCTGTTTTGAGTTTTCTTGTGCCTCTTAGCTCTTACCTACTGACCGGTAGCTTCATTATCGAACAAATCTTTTCACTTCCAGGTTTAGGACAGCTGATGATCCATAGCGTAGAAATGCGCGACTACGGAGTGATTATGGGCATTGTATTGATCTATGCATTTCTTATCTTTGCCATTGAGTGGGTTATTGATGTGACCCATAAAATACTATACAAAGGGTTTTCTTCATGAAAAAACAGAGGTATATGATCGGTTTAGCCGCCGCTTTTTTTCTCGCTTTTTTTCTGCCTATATTTTACGACCCAAATGCTATTCATCTGGAGACTATCCACCAATCCCCTTCTTGGATCCATTTTTTTGGGACAGATCATTTAGGAAGAGATCTTTTTGTGCGCTGTTTTGCGGGATTGAAGGTATCTTGTTTTATCGGACTTTTAGCTATGGGTATTGACTTAGTGATCGCTCTTCCCTACGGCGCTTTAGCCGCTTTATATGAAAAAAAGTTCGGTTTTTTTCTTACACAAATCGCAGATATTTTGTATACCATACCGACAGTGTTGATGATTCTTCTTTGCATCAGCGTTTTTGGCCCAGGGCTTTTTCCCATCGTGATCGCCTTTTTTCTTAGTTCTTGGGTCACAACAGCTCGCGTATTTAAACGGCACGTGCTGCTGTTGAAAAAACAGCCGTTTGTTTTAGTAGCAAGGCAGATGGGAGGGTCTTCTTTGCATCTTTTTTTCTGGCATTTGTTAAATAACTCCTGGAGGCAGATCGCATCGATGCTTTGTGCGAGCGTGCCTAAAGCAATTTTCATGGAAGCGTTTCTCAGTTTTTTAGGCTTGGGGGTATCGCCGCCTTACAGCTCTCTTGGCGCGCTCATTGCAGAAGGAGTAGCTAGTATGGAATTTTTTCCCTGGCTTGCAATTTTCCCCTCTATACTACTTTCTTTTGTCCTATTTTGCTGCTACCAAATTTCTACTGATCTACAGGAGTCTTTAGCATGAAAAAGCCCCTTTTATCTATCCAAAATCTGGTGATACAAAAGGGAAATAACGCCCCATTTTCTTTGGATCTATATCCTGGGCTAAAAATCGGCATTATAGGACCTTCTGGTAGCGGTAAAAGC
>CALBPE010000077.1 GCA_937899275.1 uncultured Chlamydiae bacterium | reverse complement strand
ACAGTAAGTGGGGTATTTCCAGCGTCATCTAAAAGGTTTGGATCGATCCCTTTCTGTATAAATTTATCTACCATGTTTTCTTTTTGTACGTAGTAGCTACGGGTGCTAGCTAAGATATGCAAAACTCCACGTCCCTGCGAATCTACTGCTTCAATATTGCAGCCTGCTTCTAGAAGCCGCTCGCATGCACTTTGTAATGGTATTGATTCTAGAAAAAAATGATCTAGAATTTTAGCGCCTTTTTCCAGTAAAAGATCTATAGATATTGCGCTGTTGCCTTTGATTGCTATCAATAAAGGGGCTTCATTTGCTTTATTACATGTTTCTACATCAGCTCCCTTGTCTAAAAGCATTTCTACAGCTCGGTGTTTGTGATATTTGAGCGCATAAGTTAGAGGGGGATCTCCTTTAATAGAGATAGCATTTAGGTTTTGGGGGAATTTCTCAATGACCGCACGCAGTATGGCAAGGGAAGCTGGATTGTCAGAGCTATTTTTTATGGCTAAGGCTAGGTCATCTGCAGAAGCGCTTCCTTTTACTTCTAACAGTTTTTCTACCATATAGAAACAGTGATTTTTGATTCCTCTAGAAATCGCATTGTTTATAACAGCAGAGTTCCTTACTTTGTTATTAGTTATTCTTGTAGCTATACATTTATTTAAAACCATCAATCGGTTTTCCGCGCCTTTTCTTGTAGAGTACTGATATTGTATATTTGCAGAAAAAATCTTCGCGATTGTCGATATTTTTTCTTTAGCGATATTTTCGAGAGTAGGTTCTAAACATAGGACTTTTTGTCCTGTAATTTTCTCGATCCAACTTTGTTTTTTATATACAAAAATCTCTTTAGGTATAGAAAGTTGTAATACTTTTTGGCTTTGAGTAATGATATCCAAAGGCTTTGCTGTAGATAAAATCTCTACACTCTTTATCAAATGTAATAAAAAATCCCTAGCCGATAAATTGGAGACACCAAGTTTACTCTGTTCTTCAGGATTCCAGCCTAGTTTTTTTGCTCTTTCTGATATGGCTTTTTCGAGAACTGAGTCCCTTGACTCTATTCGCATAAGATCTTCTACAGGTGTGAAAGAATACATTCTCTCTTTTTCACCGAAATCTACGAGTTCTACACAAGACGTCTTTGTTGTGAATAGATTTCTTAAAAATACGTAGGCAAACATCGGTTGGATTATTTTACGAAAGATTTTTGTAGCTAGGTTGCTATGCTCAGTGTCTTTGCTAGAATATATACACTTGCACACTGGATCTTGTGACATTCTATTTTTTCTTTCTGCTGATTGGATATATTTTGCTGACACCATATAAAATCACCTTTTTTAATAAAATATTAATTATATTATAACATATTTAATAAAAAAAATCATTTAAATAGATGTTTTATTATATAGTTTTAGTAAAACAAAAGATCTTATATTACTAATAGACAAGAATTTAAAAAATACTCCTTTTTTTAAGGGATTATGAAAAAAATGGCCTCATCTGACGAAATGGATGGAAGAAACCTCCGAAAAGTCGATGAGATTTTACCAAAAGTAGAGCGCAAAGCCTCTATCCATCAGAGCGCTGAGGAAAATTTGCACAAACAAGGTGAGTGAACGTTTAAATCAGGAGATCCAGATAGAGAACCCTATTTAAGAGCAGCCGTAGCTTTTGTTGTAGAAATACATGAAGACTGGAGTCTATTTGAGGCTTATTGCAAGATCTAAGTCGAAGTAAAGCTCATCTTACGCGATCAGATTTTGTTCTTAGATATTTTGTTTTGACTCTTGCGTAAATACCGCTTTTTCCCTTGCAAGCAGCTCGAAAAAACCCTTCGATTCTGCAATCACAATCGGAGATAAAAATAGTAGGCCGATCAGGTTCGGTAGAGCCATCAGACCGTTCATAATATCGACAAGTGTCCAAACAACATCTAGAGAAAGAAGGGTACCTAAAAAAGCCAAACAGATGAAAAGAACGCGGTAGCTGAAAAGCACTTTTTCTCCAAAGAGATATTCCATACATTTTTCCCCGTAATACGCCCAGCCTAAGATCGTAGAATACCCAAATAAAATGATGCAAATACCTACAATCCAGTGTCCATAAGGGATGACCGATTGAAACGCTTCCATTACTAAAGGAGCGCCGTTTAACACTTCACCATTTGGAGCGATTTTCCCCATAACTCCACTTACCGCAATGATCAGAACAGTCATAGTGCATACAATAAAGCTCGATAAAAACACCCCTGTCATCGAGACAAGCGCTTGCCTTCCTGGAACATCTGTTTTCGCAGCAGCAGATGCAATAGGAGCGGAACCAAGCCCTGCTTCATTAGAAGAGACGCCTCTAGATACGCCAAGCTGCATCGCTCTCATGACACCTGCTCCCATAAAGCCTCCAAAGGCTGCTTGGCCTGTAAATGCATGGGTAAAAATCAACTTGATGCTCGGTAAAATTAAAGCGTAGTGGTAGGTGAGCACAACGATTCCTCCTCCAATATACAAAAGGGCCATGGCGGGAACAAGGACAGCGTTGACCTTTGCAAGGCTTTTGATCCCACCTAAAATCACGATGCCGGCAAAAAATGCAATCAACACCCCTGTATAGGCTTGTGGTATTCCGGTTAAATGGTACATCGCATGAGAAATTGAATGGGACTGGGTGATGTTACCACCAGCAAAAGCGCAGATAGCTCCAAATAGCGCAAAAGAGCTTGCAAGCCATTTCCAGCCAAGACCCTTTTCAATATAGTACATGGGGCCTCCGCTCATCTCCCCTCTTTCATCGGTTTTGCGGTACTTCACCGCTAAAATTGCTTCGGCAAATTTTGTGACCATACCAAAAAAAGCGACCACCCACATCCAGAAAATAGAGCCTAAACCCCCTGCCATCACAGCTGTGGCCATACCAGCAATACTCCCAATACCAATCGTTGCTGCAAGAGCGGTCATGAGAGACTGAAACTGAGATATGTCCCCTTTTCCCTCTTTTTGCTTAGAGGAAAACGCGAGTTTTAATGAATAAAGAAGGTAGCGGATCTGCATACCCTTTAACCGAAAAGTCAGGTAAACGCCGACGCTTAATAAAAGGATCAGTAGACATTTTTCCCATAAAATATGATTGAACTGTTCTAGAAATACCATCATAAATTAGATTTTTCCTCGTTTTGTACCAGTAGGTCAAAAGACTGGGTTTCTTCTTGCACTACGCGGCTTAAAGCAAATAGACCCACTAAGTTGGGAAATGCCATTAAGCCGTTCATAACATTTGCAAAACTCCAAACAATACCTAAGCTGACAATTGAGCCTGGAATTAAACAAAGGGTAAATGCAATCCGGTAAAAAAATACGCTTTTAACGCCGAATAGATACTCGACGCATTTTTCTCCATAATACGCCCAACCTAAAATCGTGGAATACGCAAATAAGAGTAAAGAAATGGTGATGATCACACCTGATCCAGGAAGCGTCCTATTAAACGCTTCAATCACCATTAAAGAGCCGTTTAGCACCTTTCCAGAAGGTCCTATAGCTCCAAGAACATCTGTTGTAGCAATCGCTAAACCTGTAATAGAGCAGACAATAAATGAGGTGATAAAAACGCCGCTCATCGAAATCAATGCCTGCCTACCTGGAACATCTGTTTTTGCTGCTGCTGCGGCAATAGGGGCGGAGCCAAGACCTGCTTCAGAAGAAAAAATGCCTCTAGATACACCATATTGAATCGCTAGCATGACGCTTGCTCCCAAAAAACCACCTGTAGCTGCTTCTCCCGTAAAAGCGCTTGAAAAAATTGCAGCAATCGCTTTGGGAAGAAGAGTGTAGTTGATCGCAAGAACCATCAACCCGCCGCCGATATAAAAAACCGCCATAACAGGGACAAGGTAGCTAGAGACTTTTCCGATACTTTTGATGCCTCCAAAAAGAGCAACAGCTGTACATACTGCCAGAAATGATCCTGAAATCAAGGGAGAGATATTGAAGTTACTAAAAAGAGCGGTCGACACAGAATTTGCCTGGACCATATTACCTGTGCCAAATGCAGTAATTGCTCCTGCAAGAGCAAAAAACGCAGCTAAGGCTTTACCGAGATGTTTTTTCGATAAGCTTTTTTCGAGATAGTACATCGGACCTCCGCACATCTCGTTTTTTTCATCTACTACGCGGTATTTGATCGCTAAGATCGCTTCGCTGTATTTTGTAGCCATTCCAAGAAAGGCAGCGAGCCATAACCAAAAAAGCGCACCTAACCCTCCTGTAGCAATTGCTGTTGCCACCCCTGATATGCTCCCAATACCAATGGTTGCTGCAAGAGCGGTCATAAGCGCTTCAAAATGGGAAATATCGCCTTTAGCCCGATCATCGTGGCGGCTAAACGCAAGTTTTAATGAGTAGAATAAATACCGCACCTGCACACCTTTTGAGATCACGGTTAAATACACGCCCGAGGCGAGAAGAAAGATCAATAAGGGAGGTCCCCACACAATCTGTTCTAAATGCTGTAAAAATGCTGTAACCATGATTTCAATAAACCTCTATGTAATTTGGAAAATAAGAAATGGAAGAAAGTTTCTATATAGTATAAAGAAATACTACTTTTCCCACAATTGGCTCGATTTTAAGAAATCTTTTGCTACTTCTTGCAAAGGCTTTCCTTTAGCCACTTGTTCGTTAAGAAGGCGGATCTTATCTATGTTTAAAATATCTTGTAGGCCCTGCAAAGTTTTTTTTATCTGAGGATGGGTGCGTAAAAACTGCGCCTTACTTAAGGTAACCGCTTCGTAGTTGGGAAAAACGGTGTTTTTCTCTAATAAAACTTTTCCTTGATAGCGGAGAATATTGCCGTCGGTATAGCTACCAGAAATGACATCTACGGATCGATGATAAAGCGCAATATACAGTAGCGATGGATCCATCATCTGCAATCCTTCTAAAGAAAGTGCGTAGCGTTTTTGCAATAGGCGGTATTCCTGCCGAGCTAAAAACTCTGGATCAAAGCCGTAACGCGCCGTTTTTCCTTCTAAATCTTCAATAAAATCTGCAGAGAAATCGTTTCTTGTAATGAGGACATAGCTATTGGAAAAACCCCAGGAAAACGGGATAGTAATCCCATAGCGTTTTTTTAAGGCTTCTTCTGTTTTTCTCGTGGATTGATTAAAAGAAGTGGGCTCATCTAAGATGGTCATCTGTATTGTGCCTAGATAGTCGACATAGAGGTCGATGCTATCGGAAAAAAGCGCATGAAATGCAATATACGTACCGTCTAAAGCAAAACTTCTTTGCACTTGATAAGGAGTATGCCTTTCGATAAGTAGCGCCATCATCTCGCCTAAAAGTTGCGATTCAGGATTATTTTTTGCGCCTACAACGACTACGTTTTTTCTTTTATAAGAAAAAAATCTTGGCAGGGTAAAAACCGAGAATAAACAAGCGATAATAATCGATAAACGAAGCCAAGGTCTCACGAATTTTCCGTGGTTTTATAGCTAGGTCCTTTCAAAAGTTTAGGGCCAAAATGCGCGACTAATCCATCAAAAAAAATCGCTAGTATCATCAAAGGAATGGTACCGAAACAGATGATGGGAACGTTCATCGTTCTCAGACCTTGAAGAATCAGATCGCCAAGGCCTCCCGATCCAATCAATGAAGTAAGCGTAGCCGAACCAAAAGTCCAAACTAAAGAAACCCGGAAACCCATCAAAATTGCAGGAAGAGCCAGAGGAAACTCTATCATAGAAAACATCTGCATCCGGGTCATGCCCATACCTCTTGCTACTTCTAAAAGAGAGGGATCAATTCCCCGAATACCGCTATAGGTGCTATTCATCATCGGTAGTATAGCATAGATAGAAAGCACCAATGTTCCTGGTAAAAACCCTACCGTAGGCACCAAAATATACGAGCGAAGAAGAACAAGCATCGCTGTAGTCAATGCAATTAAAGCAAGACCTGGAACCGTTTGTATAGCAGCTACAATGCGCAAAATGACATTGGCGAAAAACGCATTTGTCGATTTTGCAAGGATACTTCCAAGAGGAATAGCTAAAATAGAAGCGAGAAAAAGTGAGGTAAAGGTTATTTGCAGGTGCTCATAGATTTTACTGAGAACGTATTGGTAAAAAGAGGCGGAAAAAAACATGACTATTGAAAAAATGCAAGTGTGTAATTTCTACTTTAACTTTCCAGCTCTATTCTTGTCTTGTATAATTGAAAAGAAGTAGAGCGTCCTTAGATCTTTTGCATATCGATCAATCGCTGAAAATAGCTGATTTAAAACACATCACAAAGCTCCTTCAACGCATCTTCTTTTCTCAGGTTACCTAAAAATGCTGCTTTTCGATACACACTAACTTTAGAGACTCCTAAATGGGAAAAATCATTCATT
>CALBPE010000076.1 GCA_937899275.1 uncultured Chlamydiae bacterium | reverse complement strand
CTTGGGATCATATCGGTACGAAGGTATTTTTTTATGCGCATGAAAAAAATACCTTCGTACCGATATGATCCCAAGCATCTGATCTAAGTGCCCTTGACAAACAGGTACTCTAGAGCACTCTTGTGTTGTCATCAGTTGTCGCAGCGTTTCTATCGGCTCTTCAATGTTGTAAAACACCACTTCTCCCCTGGGCCTTACGTGTTCTTTGACAAGAGATTGATTGAGGTCTAAAAACCCTTTAATTAGCTCAAACTCTTTATCATGTACAATTCCTTTTTTCTTAGAATCGTGCAAAATATGCTCTAATTCTTCTGAAGATATCCCTTTTTCCCTACGAAAAAAAAAGAAGAGAAAGCGGGATAAAATACTTGTCGTATAGGTTAAAACGCTCCGAATAGGCGAAAGGATCTTTCTTGCAAAAGCGATGTAGGGAGCGACAAAAGGCGCAATAGAGCGGTTATGCAAAATCGCTAAAGACTTCGGGATGATTTCCCCTAAAAATAACGTCAAAACTAAAGGTAGAACGATTTTAATCCAAAGACTCGACACTCTGCCAAAAACTCCGGAAACCACATTTTGCACTAAAATATTGGAAAATACATTGAGCATCATGATGGTAACTAAAAGGTCTGTAGGGCTTTTTAAGAGTTTTGCTGTAAGCCGTTTTTTTGCATCTTTTGCATGAGCGTATTTTTTTACTGTAAAAGATGGTAGAGAAAATAAAGCCGTTTCTGAACAAGATAACGATGCAGAAAACGCAAGGAGTACAAGTAAAGCAATTATAGAAATCGCGAGCAAAACTTACAATTCCTCTTGGTCTTCCAGGAGAGATTTTGGTGAGGTAAAATGCACTTTCATATACCCTTCAGGAACAAGGCCGAGCTGTTTCATCAAAACCATTTCAATCCAGTCGGGATCTTGCCTAGATGCAATGCGGCACTGCAGCTCTTCTTTAAGAGATGCAGCCCTTTGTTTTTGTTCTTCTAGACAAGACAGCTCTTCTTGCAAGCGCTCAATAGCTTGGTTTTTTGCTTTTGCACCGTAATGATACATCATCAAAGAGCAAAAAACAGCCGCTAGTAAAACCCCATATTTCTTCATACAAATAGAAAAGAGTACACTTTTCATCTGCATTCCCCCCTGAAAGTTGTTATCAGGGCTAAAGCGATATTTGTCTAGAAAAATCAGCAAATCAGCTCACCTTAGGGACAGTAATGCCTACTTGTTTCATGTACTTTCCTGCGCGCTCTTTATAAGAAATTTCACACTCTTCTTTTGCTTCAAAAAACAGCACTTGCGCAAGACCTTCCCCCGCATAAATCTTTGCAGGTAAAGGCGTAGTATTTGAAATTTCTAAAGTTACGTGTCCTTCCCATTCAGGTTCAAAAGGGGTAACATTTACAATAATACCGCACCTTGCATAAGTAGATTTTCCAAGGCAAATTGTAAGGATGTTTCTCGGAATACGGAAATACTCAACGGAGCGGGCCAGGGCAAAAGAATTGGGCGGAACAATGCAGGTGTCTCCTTCAAAATCGACAAATGCATCATCTTGAAAGTTTTTTGGATCGACAATGGCATTGTAGGTATTGGTAAAAATCTTAAATTTTGTGTCAACGCGAAGATCATAGCCATAACTAGAAAGGCCGTAGCTAACCACATTTTTTGTCGATAAACGATCGATGAAAGGTTCAATCATTTTATCTTCTAGTGCTTTTTTTCGTATCCACTTATCGGGCAAAAGTGCCATGTATTTCTCCTTCTTTTATTCATGACTACCAAGTTTGTATAGCCTTTGAATTAGTTTTCTTGCTAGAGTTTTTATGAAAAGTAGAAAAAAAGGTAGTACTTTGCACAGCCCTTTTCTCAAATCCACTATGAAGAAAAAAGATGCTTCATTTGAAGCGCCGCTTAGGCCTCTTTCTTTACAGGAATTTACAGGACAGCCTCATACAGCTGCCAGACTACAGATTTTAATCCAAGCGGCAAAAAAAAGAAACGATGCATTGGGGCATCTGCTTTTTTTTGGCCCCCCCGGTTTAGGCAAAACAACCCTTGCGCAAATTCTTGCGGGAGAAATGGAAAAAAAACTGATCACAACCTCAGGGCCTGTAATCGAAAAACCGGCAGATATTGCCGGTATACTGACCAGCCTGCAAGAAGGCGATTGTCTTTTTATTGATGAAATCCACAGGCTACCGAAAACCATTGAGGAATATTTGTATTCTGCTATGGAAGATTTTCGTATCGATTTAATGATTGACTCTGGACCAAATGCAAGATCGGTGCCTATTGAGCTGCCACCCTTTACTTTAATCGGAGCTACGACAAAATCGGGCATGTTAAGTAGCCCTTTAAGAACGCGTTTTCATCATCAACTACGGCTAGATTACTATTCTGTAGAAACGCTGACAACCATTGCATTTCGAACAGCAAAACTTCTCGGAAAACCCCTTGATCCTCCCAGCGCTTTATCGATTGCAAAGCGCTCTAGAGGCACACCTCGCGTCTTGAATAATCTGATGAGGTGGCTACGAGATTATGCCGATATCCACGCTGGAGGAACTATCTCTCAAGAAAGCACAAAAGAAGCATTAGATATGCTAGCAATTGATGAAAAAGGCTTAGATGAGATGGACAAAAAAATACTGACTGTTATGATGGAACATCACAACGGAGGTCCAGTAGGGATCAATACACTTGCTTTAGCTGTGGGTGAAGAATCTTCAACTATAGCAGAAGTCTACGAGCCATTTTTAGTTAGAGAAGGGCTTATTAAAAGAACGCCTCGGGGAAGAGAACTTACCCCACTTGCCTACGCGTATTTACAACCTGAGAAAAATACGCCTGCAAGCGAAAATAAACATCACATACGGGAGCCAAAAGCATGAAACGTTTTTTTCTCATTTTTTTTATCATAGGCGCTTTGCACGCGCAAAATATTCTACCATCGAAGCAAACAGAAAACATTAAGGTACTGTTAGAAAAAGATGCGAAAGAAGCTTTACTAGAGGTCAAGGGGCGCTGCTATATTTTCGATCCGAAGGATCGATCGGGAATTACATCTGGATGATTGGGCATACGATTTTTAGTCGATGCTACTGCCAAAGGCATCAAATGGGGAGAAACCTTTTTAGATATTCACCAAATCTCTATTGTACCAAGATCGGAAAATAGCTCTCTTTTAGTCAACGGCATACAATATGGTGGGGCTATCTCAGTTTAGGAGAAAGGGTCCGCT
>CALBPE010000075.1 GCA_937899275.1 uncultured Chlamydiae bacterium | reverse complement strand
ACCTCGGAAAGTAAGTTCTTCTAATATAGGAGCTACAATGCATGCTACCATAGTGAATAAAGCTCCTACTAAACCACCAGAAGAGAGTAATTTACCTATATCTTGCCCTTTAGCAAGGCTTTCGCTTCCCATAAGTCCAAAAATCCATAGGACAAGAGTTGTAAGCTGGTTTGCAAGAAAGTTCATGGGAAACCATGCAATTACCCCTATAACAATTTTCGAAATAAGGTGGTTTTTGGTGAAAAAATCTTTTGGGTTCGGCAAGGCTTTTGATTCTATGTTTTTTATACAGGCCATACTAGCCGCTCCGAACAAGGTATTTGTAACAAATAAGTAGACCCCAAATGCTGGGCCAAGGATCATTCCTGAGTAAATCGCACATAAAGGAAGCAGGCATTTAATTGTCAAATCGATTGCTTTTGGTATTGAGGGATTTTGAATAAACTCTAGAGCTACAAGATCAATCCTTAGAAAAGAGGCTAGCTCTTTTTGAAAATCGGTTGAAAAGGAGTGAGAACAAGGAGCGTTTGATCTCAAAGAGGCGGGCCTCTTTGCGCTATTATCTCTTTGTAAAGAAGTATGAGCTGCGATACTTGCCATAAACTGTTTATCCTGTTAAAGGCTACTATTTTACTGCGGGCTTTTTTAGATTGCAATGCATTTACCCTGAAAAACAGGAAGATATTTGCAGTAAAAATCTTTTGAGAAGGCTCTAGTGAAAAGGGCGTTTTATTTACGTTTTTTTGCCATAGGATTTCAGCTTGTTTCGAAGGGTTTTTTCTGTAATGCCGAGCTTTTTTGCGGCAAGTGATTTGCTTTCACCCATAGCTGCTAACGTATCTAGAATATGGGTTTTTTCCCATTCTTTGAGAGGTAAGATTTTAGGCGGCTTAGGCTGTATGCTTAGATCTTGAGCGGTGATTTCTTTTTCTTGGCTTAAGGTAAGCGCTCTTTCAATGATGTTGCTCAATTCGCGAACATTACCCGGGAAGTTGTAATCGAGAAGGTATTTTTTAGCTAAAGGAGATAGCGGTTTTTGTCTTTGTCCCATTTTTGTTGAAAAACTGGCGATGAAGTAATTTGCTAGATCGATGATGTCTTCTCTTCGCTCTCTTAAAGGAGGAATCTGAATGGGAATCACATGCAAACGGTAAAATAGATCTTCTCGAAAAAGATTTTGCTGAATCGCCTCTTCAATATTTCGGTTTGTAGTGGCGATAAACCGGATATCTACCCGTATCGATTTTTCTGAGCCTAAACGTTCAAACTCTTGTTCTTGAATTACGCGCAGCAGCTTCGATTGCAAATGCATGGGCATCTCGGTGATCTCGTCTAATAAAAGAGAGCCTTTATGTGCCAGCTCGAAGCGCCCTAACCTTCGTTTTTCTGCTCCTGTAAATGCGCCTTTTTCATGACCAAAAAACTCTGATTCTAATAAGCTTTCTGGGGTGGCAGGGCAGTTGACCTTAATGAAAGGATGTTTTTTTCTAAGAGACCTTTCATGAATCATCGAGGCGATCACCTCCTTGCCTGATCCCGACTCTCCCGATATAAATACGCTGGCAGATGTTTTAGCGCAGGTACTAATGGTCTTGAAAATCTGCTGCATTTTAGGGTTTTTTGCATCAAATCCTTGAGACGGCAGTTGCTCTTTTGCTCTTAGCTGTCTATTTTCCAATACTAAGCGATGATGTTCATCTGCTTTATCTACGATTGCTTCCATAGTATCTAAAGAAAACGGTT
>CALBPE010000074.1 GCA_937899275.1 uncultured Chlamydiae bacterium | reverse complement strand
AGGATAATCACGACGTGCGCGATCGATGATTTTATCATCCACATCGGTGATGTTCATCACATGACGCACTCGGTATCCCGCATAAAGAAGCGCTCTTTTCAGTAGATCTTCAAAGACATACGTGCGTAAATTTCCAATATGCGCGTAATCGTATACAGTAGGTCCGCATGTATACATAGTTACAGAGCGGTTTTCCACCACCTCTTTTTTTCTAGATAGGGTATTTTGTAAAAATAGTTTATCCATGTAAAAGACCTAAAGATTGTAGATTGCGGTAATCGATTTTTCCACTTCCTGTAATGGGAAGAGCGGCCATTTTATGGATAAAAGAGATCTTGATCAACCGGGAAAATCCTTTTTCCTTTAGTAGGGCATTTACCCGGGCTTTATCCACCTCGATTGTGGTAAATAGCACTAAAAATGAGCTTTCCTCACCTTCAACATAAGAAACAGCTATGGAGGGGGTATCGGTGTCTTGTGCCAGCTCTTTTACAATTGCTTCTTCAACAGCTCCAATACTAATCATCTCTCCTCCGATTTTTGCAAACCGCTTCAGCCTACCTGAAAGGATAATATTACCCTCTGCATCACATCTTCCGATATCACCTGTAAGATACCATTTTTTTTCCTCAAAATAGATGAAAGGATCAATTGATGGATCTAAATACCCAGAAAACACAGTAGGACCAGAAAGGCATATCTCCCCTTCCATCCCTATAGCAAGAGGTTTTTTTGTTTCAGGGTGTACCGTTCTACATTCAATAAAGGCGATAGGTTTTCCCTCGCCGATGATCGGTTTTCCCACTTCGTTCATAGCAACAGCCGGCGAACATTCTGTGATGCCATAGCCTTGGATTAAGAAAGCTTTTTCATGCATTTCTTTTACCTTTCCAAATAAAGAATCAGGGGTTTTTTCCGCACCGCAGATAAAAAGCCGCATGGTTTCTAACTGTTTTTTTTCTGCCACAGTAAGAAGCGCTTTCAAAAACGTAGGAGGCGCTGCAAAAATGGTAGCTTTCCATTTTTCAATACCTTTGGCAAGAGCGCAGCTATCGGTAGGATCGGGATAAAATGCGATTTTCAGCCCAGCTAAAATAGGAAAAAGTCCAGCTACCGATAATCCAAACGAGTGAAACGGTGGTAAAACCGCGTAAAACACATCCTCTTTATCGAAAGGCACTTTTGCCATAGAGCCTTTTTGATCTAACAGAATATTTTCATGGGTTAAAGGAACCCCTTTCGGGACCGATTCTGTACCACTTGTAAAAAGAATCACAGCCTGATCGTGGGCAGATACATTTTGTATTTGAAATTTTTTGAGTATAGAAGAAACAGGCTTAAACGAAGTGATCAAGGTTTGCATTTTTGTTTTGACCGAAATATTTTTCCGGATATCTTCTAAAAACCGGATTTGATGCACCATATCACCAAACTCTACATAAGAGAGTTTTTCCAAAAACTTCCAAGAAGAGATCACAACTTTTGTATCGGTTTGTTTTAACGTATCGTTTAAAAACTTTTTACCTAAAGTCCAGTTCATCATGACAGGTACTTTACCCGCTGTCATTAACGCTAAAATCACAATAAAAGCAGCAGCAGATGAGGGTAAAAGCACACCTACATGTTTTTCTGGGTATTTCTGAAATGCTAAAGCGAGTGCAATCACGGCTTTTTGCATTTTCTTATAGCTTAACACCCCAGAAATATCATCGCCTACAGCGGCTGCATCACCCATCCGTTTGCACACGCCAAAAAAGGCCTCCATAATCGTTTTCTCTTCTGGAATACCTATGTCAGGACGATCTTTTTCTTCTGGCCAAGAAGAGCTGATTTCTTCATGAATCTTCTTTTTTGATCTTTTTTCTCTTTGCGGCATATCAAGAACATCTTGTACCGTTTCTAAATCTTCGGGATAAACCTCATCAAGGTCAAAATGATCGGATAGATATACAGCAAGCGCTGCAATATCTAACGAATCTAAACCAAGATCTAAAGCTAAATTCATCTCAGGTTCTAGTTTTTCTAGAGAAATTTTTGCATGCTTTGCAATCTCGGCAAGGATTTTATCCTTGGCTTCTTGAGAGATTTCCCCTGAAATTTCTGCTTTTTTCTTCTCGATTTTCTTTTGTATTTTAGGATAAATCTTTTTGTAAAAAGCATAAGAAATAAACGTTAGCGGCTCTTTATCTACAACCTGACTTCCTACAGGATAGCGGTTATACCACTGTTCTAAAAAGCGGTTCATATCTAACCTTGATCCGTCAATGGGAAAGTTCTTAGGATTAGAGGTAAACTCAACAATCACCTTCCTCCTACGGCAAAAAAAGATCCCGTTTTTCAAAAGGACTTTAAAGCCGTTGGCAAATGCTTTACCAAGATGTGGAGTTTTATGCTCCAAAGCTCTAGAAAAACTGCTTCCCCAAAGGCCTGTAGTGCGGATCAAAACGATATTGGTATCAGGAAATCTACTCAATAGATTATGCGCTGCAGATGCGCCGCCTAAAATCTCTTTACCTGTATCTTTTAGCCTACCTGCTGGATAGATCAAGAAGGCATTTTTTTCCTCTAGTCCCTTACCAGTTTCTTGAATAGAGCTTTCTGCTTGTTTTAGTTTGAGTTCATTGATCGATGTTTCGAAATTCGGGATAGGTAAAGCGCGGATCAGCTTCATGAGACTATGCACAAAAGGCTGCCGGTACATGTAATCGATCACAATGGGCCTCATCCGAAATTTCGGCCAAAAATACATATAAATAATCAAAGGATCGATGATAGCAGGATGATTGGGTAAAAAAAGCGTGCCACCTTTTTTATACAGCCTTTCTCGCTTCAAAGCATCTAGGCCTCGAAATTCTACTTTATAGCGTAAAGAAAGAAGCCGTCTTCCTATAAAACAAATCATTTTTCCAATTAGCGTCTTCATCATTCCAAAATTAGTGGTTATTTCCTTCCATTTTCTCCTTTTTGGGCGTTTTCATCTAGATAAAATATTTTCTTAAAGCCTCTGCAGCAGATGCATACGATAATTTTTGCAAAAAAATGCCGCTTCATTTTCCATCTGTTTTCCATTGATTTTCCAGTATCATTGTCCGATTTGTATGAAAAACCAGGATCAAACCATCCACCCTCCAGGAGCTCTAAAAGTGTATTGAAGCCGCCTAGCCCATCTTTTCACTATGAAAAAATAGCTCTTTTACGTTAAACTATACATCTAATTTTTACAGGAGCAAAAATGGTAACTCCATCAACAGGATTAACGAGAAATTCCTCTCATGTAACAAATGATAGGCCCTATGTAGACAATCTTACAATTCGGCTTAATTTGTTCAAGATCACCGCTGTTGCCACACTTGCTATCTCTTTTCTTGTAGGAGCGCTTGCTTTAG
>CALBPE010000073.1 GCA_937899275.1 uncultured Chlamydiae bacterium | reverse complement strand
CTTCTTAATATGAAATCACGCCTGAAGAATAATCTTCTATAGGAACATCGATTACTCTACACATCTTTGATCACTCTACAGAATACCTTGCAGAAGACAAGCTACAATCTTTACTCAAAACATACTGCGCTTATCTACCGCATCCTATTTATATCCATGACACAAAAATCAACCATGAAGAGCCTCTTTTTGTCAAAACACCTGCAAACTGCAAAGAAGAGGACTACCTTAATTTCTACCGGGCTATGTACCCACAAGATGCAGAGCCTTTATTTTGGGTGCACATCAATATCGATGTTCCCTTTCATTTAAAAGGGGTTCTCTATTTCCCAAAAATTCATCGAGGGTTTGATTTTCAGTCTAATGCGGTGCATCTATTTTGCAACCGCGTGTTTGTATCTGATAACTGCAAAGATCTTTTACCCGACTATCTGATGGTGCTTAAAGGAGCAATTGACAGTCCTGATATCCCTCTCAATGTTTCCCGCTCTCACCTGCAGATGGATAAAACGGTCCGCAGTTTAGCGCAGCATATCTCGAAAAAAATCCTACAAAAAATTGAGGGGTTATACAAACAAGATCAAGCGCGTTTTCTAGAGATTTGGCCTGAAATAGAAATGGTCGTCAAGCTGGGCATTTTACAAGAGGAAAACCTCTATGAAAAAGCGAAAAACTTTCTTGTATGGAACACCTTAGATGGAAAATGGCTCACCCTAGAAGAGATCCAAAAAACCTGCAAAGAGGGGGATAAAAAAACGGTATACTACACAACAAAAGACACCAAAGATCTCGGCGTATCTAAGTTGTACAAAGAAAAAAACCTTCCTGTTCTTTTGACCCAGCCAGTAATCGACAATCCCCTTATGCAGCGCTTAGAAGACCGCTTAGGGGTAAAATTCCAAAGAATTGATTCTGTATTAGAAGAGACGCTTCTCGATAAAGGTAAAGAAAAAACCCTTCTCAATGCAGAAGGTAAATCAGAGTCTGCTCTCATCGAAGACTTTGTCCGAAACGCTTTAGACAAAAAAGATCTGACTATAGAAGCAAAAAGCCTTGCTTCTGCAGATACCCCTGCGTTTTTCCTTATCGACGAGCAAAGTAGACGCTTCAAAGAGTTCATGATGAGCCATTCAAGGTCCAACGATGATGCGATGTTACCACAGAAAAAAACCTTTGTGATCAACACAAATAACCTTTTGATTACTAAAGCATTTTCTTTGAAAAACTCGCAGCCTAACTTTGCAAAAAAGCTAGTAGAACACGTCTATGATCTAGCGCGGCTTTCTCAAAAAGAGATCAACACTAAAGACTTGAGCTCTCTTGTTGAAAGAAGCCAGGAAGTATTACAAGAAATGATCGGTCTTATTGGATAAGACCGGTTACTTTTTTTCAGAAGGCTTCTGAAAAAAGGTCTCTAGAAATTTTCTTAAGATCGTCTGCTCTAAACGCCCCTTTAGATGCACTGGACCTGGAAATCGCAGGATCAAATTGATTTTCTCTGGCTCTGGCATCTGGACGATAATACGAGGCTCTACAGAGGGAAGAACAATACTTTTTTGTTTAGCAGTTTCCATCATCCGTTTTCTTGCCAGCTCTAGATAAGGGGTGCATTCTTCTTTTGCAATAGAAAGTAGCACTTCATAAGCCGTTTGCCAGTTATCTTCAATCGACAGCGGAATTTTAATGTTATGAAAATAAAAATGATCGATAAAAGACTCGTTGACCACCATATGTGTTGTGATCATGCTATTGGGAAAAACCACGGTTCTACCTGTATGATGATGGCTTTTTGCATCATGACCTACTTCTAAAATCGTAGTAGAAAAAATGTTCATATCGATCACATCGCCGCGCATATTGCCGATTTCAATGCGGTCTCCAAGATTGTAGATATTACCTCGAAAACGCATCATCGATCCGTTAAAAGAGCTGCAAAGCTCTTTTACAGAAAATACAAGAGCAAAAGCGATGGCAAACAATGAAACGGCAAAGTTATGTACCTGCTCACCCCAAATATAGATCAATCCTACAAGCAAAAGACCGAAAAAAACCGAGCGCACATACCCAATGGAACGCAGCCGCATCTCTGATGTCCAGGCTCGATTCGCTGTACGAATCGACCGGGTAATGACAAGACGCGTGCAGATTAAAACTGCGATGAAAACCAAAGTAGTAAAGCCGTTATTGATGAAGAAGCTTTCAGAAAACAAAATGAGACGTACCTACTTTGGCATGGACTTTTCTTTAACTATACAAAAGGCGGCATTTCCATCCAATGTTGCAGCTACATTTTCTCTTAAAACCGACAAAAAAAGTTTTTCTTAAGTAGTTAACATAAAGATATTTAAAAAATTACTTATTTATAGTATTTTTATAAAAAGCTAATAATAAAAACTTTATAAAAACCTTACTATTATCAAAAATTTGAATTTTAAATAAAATTATGATAAAATAATAGTAATTAACCATTTTAAATGAAAAGTTTTTATGACAACATTTAGTTCTACACCATTTTCTGGCCATACGGGTCGCCTCCCTATTTTTACTAAGCCTGAGATCTATACCCAACAAGGTCCTTACCCGGCTAATCAAGATGAGCAGCAACAAGCTTTTCGGCTAATAGAGCGGATTTTAAAAGCAAGAACCCCCCTATCTCCAAATGTCCGGTCCGTAATCATCGATATCCATAAAGATGGCAGCTTGCACCCTTTAGTAAGAGAAAAGATAGGTCGCCGAACCCGCGTACGCTATCTCGATCCTGACATTTTACAAGAAGCCTTTACCAATTCCTCTCCTACAGGTTTTTCCCTAAAAAGCCCCCAAAAAAGCGCAGAAGCTTTAGGCACATCGCATCATGAAGAAACCATTAAATACCTGCAGGATCTTCTTGCAGAAAGAGAGCGCGTTGTAAACCGGGAAAAAACCGTGAGTAACGAGCTCCGTTTGCACATCGGATCATTAAAATCTTGGATTACAGATCTCCGAAAAACAAAAAACCGCAACAACCCTCAGTTGCGAGAGCTTTTACAAAAAGAAGAGAGCTTACAAAAACAGCTCTATGACGCAAATACAAATCTAACTATAGCGCAAAAGAATCTACTTAAAGCCAATCAACGGCTACAAGCAGGCCTTCAAATAGAACGATCGCTCAAAGATACTCTAGTACAAAACGAAAAAAGGCATAAAAAAGCCTTACAAGAAATACACGCCCACAAAACAAAGCTCGAAGAAGGGCGAAAAGATGCAAGAAGTCAGCTATTGCAACAACACGGGCAAATACGAGATATTGAAACGCAGCTAAAAAAAGAACAGTCTAGCCATACACAAAAAGCAAGAGAGCTAAATACGCAGCTGCACTCTACGCAAAAAACCAGCCAAAAACTACAGCAAAAAAAAGAGGCTCTAGAAAAACAGCTCCATGAAGCAAATGCAAAAGTAGTTCAAGCGGAGAAAGACCTATCTACAGCCAAGCAAAAACTAGAAGCAGGCCTTCAAAGAGAACAAGATCTTCAAGAGACCGTAAAACAAACACAATCAGCTCTAAAAGAAGCACAAAGTCAATTGCAGACACAGCAAGCAGCTGCAGAAAAGCTAGAACAAACGCGCCAAGAAGCTCTTCAAAAGCTGCAAAACGAGCATAACTCTAGCTTAGATGATTTACGCAAGAAAAATGCTACATTAACCCAAAAGCTCCAAAACGCAACAAGAAGTATACAACAAAAAGACCAAGCAAGCGAACAAGAAAAAGCGCTTATAGAAGAGCGTACTCAACAATTGGAACAAGCCTTAGTAGACGTAGAAAAGGCTCTTGCTGCTAAAAATGAAGACTATGCAGTTAAACTAAACCATCTAAGACAAGCGCTACATGCAGCGAAAGAAAAAACTACCCAGTTAAAAAAGTCACTAGCAAAAACTATCTTTAAAGATGTTAGAAACGCTTTCAATAGTCTAACAGAGCGCTTTCAGAAACAGCTCGGTGAGATGCAAGCAAAAACTCAATCTTTAGAAAACGAACTACTTCTCCAAAAAAAAGAAGCTCGCCAAGAAAAAGAAGGCTTACAAAAACAGCTCCATGAAGCAAATACAAATCTAGCTACAACGCAAAAAGATCTATATAAAGCAAAAAAAGAATTAGAAAACGAGCGCCAAATCATGGGTTTTATGAGAACGCTTCTGGGAGAAGCTGCAATGCAAATGAATGCAAAAACTCAAGAATTGGACTCTCTAAATGCTCTACTAAAGCAAGAAAAAGCAGCTCACCTGTCGGCTAAAAAGGAAGTAGCAAAGAGCCGCAGGCTCAAAGAAGATCTAAAAAAAGAGTTGCAGGCAGTAAAATCTGATGTTATCAAAACAAAGAAGTCCCTGGAAGAAGAATTTAGCAGCGCCTTTAACACGCTAAAAGAAGCATCTACAAAACAGCTCCAAGAAAACCTTTCTCTTCTAGCAAAAAAAGAGCACCTTGAAAAAGCGCAAACGAGCCTAATCCAGAAATTAAAAGCATTAACAAAAGAAAAAGAAGAGTTATCTACCCGAACAGATAACACCCTGGAATTAGCTAAAGACAAAGCAGACATCCTTAGATTAAAGCGTGAAAAAGCAACACAAAAAAAGCAGAATGCGCGCATCAAAGAGTTTTTTGCAAAAACTATGTCGGAAATGCGGAGTCAGAGAGATACATTAGACGATGCAAATACAAAACTAAAAATCCACTGCGAACGATTAACAGCCGACCTTACCTCATCAAACAGGGTGAAACACCAGGCACAGGCAGAATTAGAAGCGTTGCAAAAAGCATATAGCGCTACAAGAGACTCCTTAAGAAGCAAAGTAGACACGCTGGCACAAAAAAATACGACCATTGCTTCTTTAGAAAAAACGATCGACGATTTAAGACAAAATCTAGAAAGCGCACAAGAAAGCAGCTTACAAGCTGCAGCTACAGCTGACTATTATAAGACACAAATTGCTGAATTTAGTGCAAAGCTTACTAAAAACGCCAAAACCATCAATAAATTAAGGGCACAAAACTTTGCCTTATCTCTGAAAAAAGCGCCTTCTAATCGACGTGAAATCTCCTTTGACAAACAAAAGCAACAAACAAAGATAGAAGCCTTACGGGAAGCACTATCTGCTACAAAAAGCGACTTAATAAGAGCCCAGGAACAAATAACCTACCTAGAAAAAACCCAAAAAAATCAGGTAAATTTTAATAAAACCCTTATCGCAAGAAACAAAGAATTAGCAAAGCTTATGAGCGCTACAAAAGATGAGTTCAGCCAACGGGAAGAAGACCTTCTTAGAAAGCATCTTGCCCTGCGTTACAAACAACATAAAACTACAGAAGAAAATATCGGGAATACGGTTATTATTCGGGAGTTAGAAAAATTATTAAGCGCAAGTAAAGAACACCTCATAACACATATAGAAGACCTCTTATCTGGTAAAAACACACCGTTAAAAGAAGCCAACGAGGTAATAGAAGCTCTCAAAAGGCAGAAGGCTCAACTAGAAAAAGAGCTGGAGAAACAAGAAAAGCGCCTTGATTACATTCCAAAAGAGTTAGAACAAGCGCTGCAAAAACAAAGAATACAAGTCCAACTTGAGAAGACTGCACATTCCCTTAGTGTGGAGATCCATCCTGACGTTGTACTTGTTTCTCCAATGCCCTCGCCTCGGGCTGATACAGGCGCATTGCAAGATACGGGCTTTCGTCTGGGAGATGATGTAGAGGGTAGTACGAGTGATAGTGACGAA
>CALBPE010000072.1 GCA_937899275.1 uncultured Chlamydiae bacterium | reverse complement strand
TCATGCAGCTTTTCATCAGTAATCATCCTTATAGGATAATGCAAAAAAGTTTCCAGAACCATGAAAAAATCCTCTGGTATCCTTCCCGATATCCCGCTTATCCTCAATAAAAGGCGTTTTTTCTCTAAAAAACGCACTTCCGAGTGTACGATCAGAAAATGATGCGGTATAATATTACAAACCCATATCAATAGGATATAGTGCATATATTATTTTGTTTTTACAGAAAAAATGCCCTCCTATACAAAAGCTTTTGTCAAAATCTTTATTATATTCTAGGTTTACACGTAAGGCTACTTTGGGTAGTATGAACAGGTTTTGAAATATAAATAACGAAATTTCTTATGGGAAAATACCTCGTCATCGTCGAATCACCAGCGAAAATGAAAACCCTAAAAAAATTTTTAGGTAAAGACTATGCGCTTGCATCTTCCGTTGGGCATATTCGGGAGCTGCCACAAAAAGGCTTTGGTATTGATGTGGAGAAGGGCTTTGCCCCAGAATACGTCATCATGCCAGATAAAAAAGACGTAGTCAAAACCATCAAAGAAGCCGCAAAAAAATCAGAAATTGTCTACCTTGCCCCTGACCCCGATAGAGAAGGAGAAGCAATTGCCTGGCATATCGCACATATTCTGCCGAAAAAAACAGAGACCAAAAGAATCACCTTTCATTCGATTACAAAAGATGCCGTCCTAGAAGCTCTGAACCACCCACGCGATATCAATCAAAACCTTGTTAATGCCCAAGTCGCCAGAAGAATGCTCGACCGCATTGTGGGCTATAAAATCTCGCCCATCCTCACAAGAAAAGTCAAAAGAGGAAAAAAAGGGATCTCTGCAGGAAGAGTCCAGTCGGTTGCATTGAAACTTGTCGTTGATCGGGAAAAAGAAATCGAAGCGCATATACCTGTAGAATACTGGACTATTACAGCGCAGCTGCGCACAAAAGAATCTGAAAAGTCTTTTTCGGCCCACCTCCATGCAATCGACGGCAAAAAAATCGAAAAAGAAGCCTCTTCCAACAAAAACACAAGGCAAATTCAGACGGAAAAAGATGCGTTGGAGATCGTAGATGCTGTAAACGCTTCTTCTTTTCAAGTCGCTAAAGTGACAAAAAAGCAAAAACTCAGAAAACCTGTTCCTCCTTTCATTACCTCCACTCTACAGCAAGAAGCCGCAAGACACTACCAGTTTAATGCAAGTAGAACGATGGGGATTGCGCAAAGCCTTTATGAAGGTGTAGACCTCGGGGATAGCACAGAAGGTTTAATTACCTATATGAGAACAGACTCTGTTATCGTAGCAAAAGAAGCGTTATCTGCAGCAAGAAACTACATTTAAAACGCGTTTTCTACAGAATACCTTCCAGAAAAACCAGTGCAATACGCTAGTAAAAAAAGCGCGCAAGAAGCGCATGAAGCGATCAGGCCAACCAATTTAACCCGTACGCCAGAACAAGTACAACCCTACCTCGATATAGACCAGTATAAACTCTACTGCCTTGTATGGAAACGTTTCATCGCCTCACAGATGAAACCTGCTGTTTACGATACCGTCTCTGCAGATATCCAAGCAGGTACATCGTACCTATTTCGAGCAAGCGGTATGCAAATCGTCTTCAAAGGTTTTTTAGCGATCTACGAAGAAAAACAAGACATTACCCAAGACCAAGAAGAGGGGAAAAACCGCCTTTTACCCCCGTTAGAAGAGGGCTCTTCTCTACTCTTACAGCAGGCAAGCTGCGCGCAGAGTTTTACTAAACCTAAGCCAAGATTTACCGAAGCTTCTTTAGTACGCGAACTGGAAAAATGCGGTATTGGTAGACCTTCTACCTATGCATCGATCATGAATAAAATCCATAGTAGTGAGTATACGACAATAGAAATAGGGACGATGCAACCCACAGAGCTTGGAAAAATCATCGCCCAGATGCTAGAAGAAAACTTCACCTCCATCATGGACGTGACGTTTACCGCTAAAATGGAAGATGCATTAGAGGCTATTGCTTCAGATGAAAGCGACTGGAAAGAGCTGCTCGAGCAGTTTTGGAAAGATTTTCTTCCTATGGTAGAAAAGGCAGAAAAAGAGGCAAAAGTTCCTAAAATCCTAACGGATATCGCCTGCCCAAAATGTGGCCATAAGCTGGAGAAAATCTGGTCAAAAAGTAAGTACTTCTATGGATGCAGCAACTACCCTGAATGCGACTACACCACAGCTATTGAAGCGCTTTCCTTCAATAAAGATGACTACGCAGAAGGCTTTGACTGGGAGCAACCCTGTCCAGAGTGCAATTCCACTATGAATATCCGCCATGGAAAATACGGCGCTTTTTTAGGATGTAGCAACTACCCGAAATGCAAAGGGATCGTCAATATACCGAAAAAAGGGGAAGAAATAAAGAGGAGGAGGAGA
>CALBPE010000071.1 GCA_937899275.1 uncultured Chlamydiae bacterium | reverse complement strand
CCTTAGTTGTTTGGAAAGTTAAGAGAATCTGACCTCAAACCTTTTTTTCAATAACTGAGAATTTCTCAGTATATCGAATGTACAGACTTATTGTTACGCTACCGTTGAAGGTGTAGTCGAAGGATTCGTATCTGATTGGTAACATTCGTCAAAAGCTTCCTCCAACTGTCATTTAGAGCATCTGCTTTCATTTGGATGTAAATGCTATTGTCGAGGTTTGGTATAGTTGTTTCCAAGCGCGCGCCAGGTCTCAAAAGATTGTCCCAATTGGAAACATTTTTTTGCAGGTAGGTGGGAATTATATTGCTGATCCCTTGCATAGTTTTCAAGCGCTTGTCAATATTTTGTACATCGTTTTTATCTATTTCCGCAGGGGATATTGCAGCTTTTTTATACTCAGAGAAAATTATGGGATATGCTTTATCCGCACCTATGCAAGAAGAGGGTATGGGTAAACGTAATGCACAAGTAACAATACGCTCTTCTTCTGAATGGGTTTCGTTCGGTACAAGCTCACTAAACAAGGTCTTCAGAGTTTTTACACTCTCAAGTTTCTCCTTACTAAGCTTATTTAGCCGGCTTTCTAATGGATTAAGAGAACGTTCTCCTGTAGGCGTCAATGATGAGGCTACTTTTTTTAAGATTGTTAGCACCTCATCAGGTGGTAGGAATGCAGTTTCATTATAGTATGCTAAGGGGTTTAAACTTCTAACGAGCTTCAGTAGCGCATAACGCGCTATACCTTCTTTTGGTTCAAGGTACTGAAAAATGATTAAGAGAGCAGGGTCTGAGTAAGAAAAGGGATGCGGTGCGTTCATAAGAAGCCTCCTTTGATTTTCGGTGTTATATATTTGTAGTATTTATAAAAAATTGAAAAATATTTTAAATAATTTAAACTTACTACTGCAAAAAATCAAGAAGATTGTATTTTACGCCGGATTTTTCGGATAAAAGAGGGGAAGATATCGGTCATGCGGTTGAGCCCACTTTGTGCATGTGCAGCGCCTGCATGGATGAAAAATATAGGTGCAAGCAAAATGAAAAGAGCGGCGCTTTTGATCAAAAGAAAAGCGGTAGGTAGTTGTTTTCTAGGGTTTTTATGGAAATACCGGGCAAATAGCTGAGATAAGGTAGATTGAACGGTTGAGCGGGTTGCCGAGACGATAGTATTTGCAAGTCCGATGGGGTAGCCTATAGGAATGAAAGGAACAATACAAAATAACCAGAAAGCAGCCTTTTGTATCATAAACCTTTTGGGCAATAAATGAACTGCTGCGGCTATCAAATACAAAGGAATACTTACTAGAGCTCCCACCACATGAAAAGTGCTGATAAATAAGCGGTGGATAATGCCGATAGTGATGGCTGCATATTTTAAGATCTGTGTAGATAATCCAGGTCTGTTTTGACAGAGTTTTTTTATCAAAGAATGGTTTTTATTGTACGAGGCATAGAGTAATTGAGAAAAGATGATCAGCCAGTGAAAATCAGAAGGTTGTTTTGTGATACTAGAGGTAAACATCCCTTGAGCAAATAACTTTAATGGATGTTGGATCAATAGATTATGGATCTTTTCTATCCGCTGATTTTTAGGGCAGTACTCAAGGAGATTTTCTAAGATAGATACCTTTTGATTGGTTTTAGGGTCGATTAGGTCATAGGTTTTAGAAGATAGAGTAGCTTCTATCATAGTATCTAGCTGAGTTTGATTGAATTGAGCGAGAAAAGAAGGCTGCATCATCTGGTGTAAAAGTAAAGGAACCTGTTTATAAGCCCATAGCTTAGAAAGGGTAAAATGCGCGGTTTTTAAAGTCTTGCTGAAATAATGCATGCCAGGCCAATTGTAAGGAGAGCTCTTCTTTATATCGTCAAAGGTGTTTCCAAAGGGGTTTCCAGTAGAGCTTGCTAAATAAGCTGCTTGAACAAAGATTGTGATTAATTCTTTTTTATGTGTTTCTTTATCTTTTTCACTGCTTAAGTTTGGCGCTAAGAGGCTTTTTATTGCAGGCTGAAGATCTAGCATATAGTCTTTAACTTGATCGATTGCTCGAAGAGCTTTGATAGCCGTATACAGCTTATAATATGCTTTAGTACTGGCAGAGTCATGTGAGAAACTCAAGGAGAAATCGTTTCTACTGAGTATTTTCATGGAGCTTTCAATGGCATCTAATTGCATTAACTGACGTTTGATCTTCTTCTGAAATGTAGGAGTATCAAAATCTGGATGCCATCTTTTTCCCTCTAGTAGCTCGATATCTTTTATGGTACTTTCTAGCCAGATAGGGATCCTATCTTGGAGTATTGTATCTCCTATTGATAAAAAATCCCCTTCAAGAGAACGGAATTTTTCGTGAGCTGTGGACCTATAGTTTGGATAGCGTTCCTGAACCTTACGCAGCTCTTCGTATACAAGCTGGATATTTTCATGGATCTTCTTTTGCAGCGGCTCTGTATTTACTTTAGGGTCTTGCTGTTTTTTTTGTAGAGTTTTTAGGTCTTGTTCAATTTTAGCGATTGCAGGGTAGAGAGCTTGAGTAAGAGCGTATTCTATAAGGAGGTTGTTTATCTTAACGGAGGCTTTATTAAGATCAGAATGATAACCAGAATACATTGTTTGTAATTGCTCAAGGGTCTGTTTGATTTGGTTTAGCTCTTTAGGGATCTCTTTTTGATCTACAGTGGTGTCTTGCGGGGTTTTTTGTAGAATTTCTACGCCTTCTGATACTTGAAGAAAAGGCTCCTGTAATGTTTTTAGTTTGTGATCTATAATTGTTTTTGCAATGAGATTTAGTTCATCAGAATGCTTAGTTGAGCGGCGGAAGAAGTCACGATAACTATCGCCAGCGTAAATTTTTTTTTGAGATGAGTTTTTTTGGGCTTTTTTTAAACTATTACTTATGAAAGATAATAATCCCTGAATCTCCTTCAATTTGCTTTTAGCTTTTGAAAAATCGAGAATAAATATCTCCATATCAGTTTTTTTCAAGTTTTTTGATAGCTTTGTGACCCTTTCCATAGTCTTATCTAGACTATCGATTAAGGGAGATATTTTGTCTAAAATAGGTTGAATAGTTGCTTCAAATGCGACTTGTGGTATTTCATTGGTAATAATTCCTATTCTAACTTCTGCGCAATGTTTCATAGAAGACCACGATTTCCTTTCTCGCTCTGTTAAAAAAGGATGCGTTGTTGTAACGTAAGCGCTCGCCACTTGTAGGATGTCTTGCATAACGGTAAGCGCCTTCTTTAAAGTCTCTTGATTAGCATCTCCTTGAGTTGTTTTTAAGGTTTCTAAGGTTTTTATTGTATGGTTGTATTTCGCCCAGTTTATTCCAGCGTCCTGTGCCTTAACAATACCTATGATGTCGTCGTTCCACGGAAATATACGCATATTTAGCGTACTACGAAAAACTTCTAATATACGAGGATAGACGGTGACAAATCCATTTTCACGCTTTATACACTGGGTTTCTAAATTGCGAAATAGAGATGCCAGGTTAGGAGCAGTGTCTAAAGATTTATGCTCATGTAACCATGTTTCTATCGAATAAAAACGGGAATAGGGTATCGGTTCTAAAGATGCTCTTACTTGTTTAAATATATTGAGCACAAGATCATCTTCTAGACGATCTCCTGGTAATTGTAGGTAACTTAAATTCTTAATGGGTTTAAGAATTTTGTAAAGAGCGCCTTCTTTTTCTTCTGGGTGTAATATTTTAGCTACACTCTCGATAGGTTCGAGTTCACCAATATACCCACAAGTTATTGTGACTAAATATGGGTTGGCAAATAGATGGTGATAACTAGGATCCGAACTACGAGGGACGCTTTGCATACGTTGGTTTCACGTGTTTTTCTGACTTTTTGATAAGTCGATAAAAATGCTGTATCTTATTCATATTATTCTAAAAAGTCTAGTAAATAGAATTCTGTGTAAAATAGTGAAAAAGCTCAAACATTTAGACTGTAGCCATGAATTAAAAAAATCCTCCCCTATAATCAAAATAGAGGAGGATAAGACGGTTGAAATTTTTAGTTTTAAATGGTTCTTTCCTTATTTAGGCTATTTCCTACTACATAATTGAGAGACGAGTAAACCGAAATTATGCAGTTGAACAAATGTGAACTGATCAAGATATCTTCCTATTGTACCCAACGGATAAGAACGGTAATATATTTTACGTTTTAGCGCGGCGATTTCGTTTCTTAACCTTCTAATTTCTCGATCTTTATTGTTAACAGTTTGTTGAATATTGTTGAGGTCTGCCACGGCTGCTTGTCTTGCGGTCTCGGCTGCTTGTCTTGCGGTCTCGGCTGCTTGTTGTGCATTAATAGCTTCATCTCTTTCAGCGATAGCAGTTTTCAGTTTAGCGAGAGCGGCGTCTCTTTCAGCGATAGCAGTTTTCAGTTTAATATCTTGTGTTTCCTGCATGACGGCTGTTATATTTTGCGTTCCATCTTTTTTTTCCATTGCTTCAATTCTTTTTTGCAACTCTTCGTTGATGAGGAATAATTTTGCCATGCAAAGCTTCAGGCATTCGATCTGACGATCTTTATTAGGATTAATATCTTTTGGTACACCTATCTCTTTCCAAAAATCCTCAGGCATATCTTTAGGACTAAAAGGAGGCGCTATATTCTGACTTGATGCTTTTGCGTAGCTATCAGATCGATTGCTTTTTTCGTCTGGTCTTAAGTCTAGAGGAGGAGGAGCGTCTGGGTTTAAACGAATATTTTGTTGCGGACGAACTGTGGTTTTACTTGATGCTGTTGCATCGCTATCAGATCCATCAGATCGATTGCTTTTTTTGTCTGGTGCTACATGTGTAGAGGGAGGAGCGTCTGGCTTTAAACGAATATCTCCTCCGGTTTTTGGGGGGGGAGTTACCGTATCCAGTCGCGAGCTGGTGGGTTTGGATTGTATCGAACTGCCAAACTGTTGTGGTATGCCTGTTGTCTGATTCTTGGGAGGTTTTTTTTGATCTGCTATTGGATTTGCGTTGGAACTAGATCCGGTTGTCTGATTCTTGGGAGGTTTTTTTTGATCTGCTATTGGATTTGCGTTGGAAC
>CALBPE010000070.1 GCA_937899275.1 uncultured Chlamydiae bacterium | reverse complement strand
CGGTTGATGATTGCAAAAGCTCTTGTACATAAGCCGAAGCTGTTGTTTTTAGATGAACCTACAGCAGGTGTAGATATCACCCTTAGGGAAAGCCTTTGGAAGTTTATTGTCGATTTGAACCGAGAAGGCTCGACAATTCTTTTAACTACCCACTACTTAGAAGAAGCGGAAAAGCTCTGCGATAGAATTGGCGTTATTGGATCTGGCAGGCTACTTCGCTTAGAAAAAACAAAGGATCTCATCACTAGCTTAACACATAGAAAAATCACATTTTTCCTTAAAAAAGCCCCGCAAAATACCATACAACACCCCTACCTTCTCTTGCAGGAAAAAGACGCGATCACTTTTCAAATTCCCAAAGGGATTGATTTTTCTTTTTTATTCCAAAAAAGTGATGAAACCGGTCTTTTTCCTGAAAATATCCGAGATATTTCGATTAATGAGGGGACATTAGAAGAAGCATTTCGCAACATCTTAGGAGGCTCTCATTGCGCTTAATTCCCTTTAAAACGCTATTTGTTAAAGAATGCAGAAGATTTTTACGGGTAATCGGCCAGTCCATTTTCACCCCTATGGTTACCTCTTCTTTATACCTTTTGATTTTTGGTGTGAGCTTGTCGAAAACGCTGCAATTTTTCTCGCTTAACTACCTCCAGTTCTTAGTGCCAGGACTCATCATGATGGGAGTGATCAATAACGCGTATTTAAATAGCTGCTCTTCTTTAATTATCTCTAAATATTATGGAGACATAGAAGATCTAAAAACTGCGCCCTTAAGTGATTTTGTTATCATAAATGCGCTTTCTCTAGCTTCTTGCGTCCGAGGGATCATTGTAGCTAGCGTGATTTTTTTTGTAGGCGAAGTGTTTTCTGAGCTATGTATAGGAAGCACGCTTCTTCCAGAGCGTCCATTACTTGTCTTGTATTTTCTTATTATTGCGGGCTGCTCTTTTGGCGTGTTAGGCGCCGCTATAGGAGCAAAGGCCAAAACATTTGAAATGCTCAACTCGATTAGTCAGTTCATTTTGCTTCCCCTGATTTATTTAGGAGGCGTTTTTTACTCCATCAATTACTTACCCCCATTTTGGCAAAAAATTGCTCTTTGCAATCCTATGTTTTATTACATAGATGGGATGCGCTATGCGTTTTTTTCCGTTTCAGAAATTTCTCCCATACTATCATTTTCTGTGACTTTAGTATTTTTTCTGTCTCTCTATGGAATAGCCTATAAAATTGTGGCAACCTCTTCATTTAAAAGACCTTAAAAGATGCTTTTTTCTATCTAACAGATAAGCAAAGTGATAGGTGCTATCTCCTTGTTACACCTGACTGATTGGATAGGATTTTTTAGATACAAGCCTACTGATTATCAAATATTTGTGATGCAATTCCCCTCTATTTAGCATTTGGTCTGTATAAATATAATTACTTCTGTATTATAATTGTTGGCATGAGATACAAATTATCATCATTATTTCTTCCTATTGCACTGGGTTTTTCTAAAGAGAACGCAGAACAAACGTCTTCTAAAAAGCTTACTACTAGCTCAATCGATCAAAACATCTCTTCTCCATTAAAGAAAAAAGCGCAGATTTTATCGCTTATACAGGAAAAAGAAGTATTTCGGGCTATGTCGTTTAACGTCTTATGGCAAAATGAGTCTACAGATAGCCTTTGCCCCTGCTCTTGGAATCAAAGAAAAGAGCAAGTAGCTAGTATGATTCGTTTTCATAAAGCAGATATCATCGGTCTACAAGAGCCTTTAGATACGCAAATCCAAGATTTGATTGATCTTCTTCCCGACTATGACTTTTACGGCATCGGATGGGAAGATGGCCAAAGCAAAGGCCCTATCGATGCGATTTTATGGAAAAAAAGTCGATTTACCCGAAAAGAAGAAGGGTACTTTTTTCTTTCTCCTACGCCTGATACTCCTAGTAAAGGCTGGAATGCTAAATTTCCAAGAGGCGTTACTTGGGTAAAGGTTAAAGATAAAAAAACGGGAAAATACTGTTACATCTTCAACACGCATTTTGATTATCACAGTGAAGAAGCGAGGCATGAAAGCGCTTCTCTTTTACGCATGCAAATTGAAAAAATTGCAAAAGGGGAGTGTTTCGTTGTAACAGGAGACTTCAATTTATTTCCAGAAATGGGAGCAGAAGAAACCTATGGTATTTTGACCAGCTCAGAGCATCCTGGCTCTTCTTTAATCGATGCAAAAAATAAAGCTCTTTTTCCTCATCATGGCCCTACAGGTACATGGTCTGGTTTCAAAGAGGCAGGTCAGCCTGGCGTTAAACCAGATTTTATCTTTGTCAGTGAAAGAATTGGTGTGATGATCCATGGTGTGCTAAGCGACTGTTTTGATGGGCTTTTTCCCTCAGATCACTTGCCTGTTGTAGCTGATCTATTCATTATGGGAAAAAATCACAAAAACCTTCAATACGCTTCAGAAAAAGAGCGTTCTTTGGCTAAGTGCTGATTGATTTCTTGAATAGTATCGTGAAAAATCTCTTCTTTTTTGCCCGAAGCATCTATCGTAAATAAACAGCCCTTTTTCGTGTAAAAAGAGACGATAGGAGCGATTTCTTGATGATACGCCTGCAATCTTTTGTTTATGATGGTTTTTGTATCATCACTTCTTTTGACAAAAGGAGTAGAGCAGTGATCGCATACACCACAGATCTTTGGTGGGCAAAATATTTCATGAAACGATGTTTGGCAGCCCTTGCATAAAAGCCTCCCTAAAATTCTTTCGGTAATAACCGCATCTTCAACGGATAAATGGATCACAGCTAATTTTGTATCATGCATTTTAGAAAGCAGGCGCTCTGCCTGATATAAAGAGCGGGGAAAACCATCTAAAATATACCCTTTTTTACAGTCTTTTTCTGCAATACGGGAAAACAGCATATCGATGACAAGATCATCAGGCACTAAAGCGCCTTGATCTAAATAACGCTGCACCTGGTCACCTAAAGGCGTTTTTTTCTCTAGATGCGCTCGAAATAGATCTCCTGTAGAGATATGAGGAATGGAAAAATGCTCGCTTAAAGGTTTTGCATGTGTGCCTTTGCCTGAGCCAGGAGGACCCAATAAAATCACCACCAAAGGCTGGTCGATAGGATTTGCTGGTACAAAGGAATGAGAAAAAAATGACATGGGCTATATGAATAAAATATATATTTTCAAAATGATTGTTATATAGAAATATTTAATAATGAATTATATCAAATATTCTGATTTTATTCGAGGTTAATATGGTAGGTTTTTCCCGAAGTAATCGAGTTGCATACAGCGCATTCCTTAACAGCTTGTTCAAGAACTTTTTTCGCTTTTTCTGGATTGGAGGAGCCTTTTAAGGTAAAGGTCAAATCAATATGCGTCATAGCAAGTACGTTATTAGAAGAATGTTTATCTACTGTCACCTCAGCTTTACCCGTAAGATCTGCAAACGTGATATTCATATGCTCTGCGTAGACTTTAAAGGTGGCAATAATGCAGTTTAAACAGGCCATGCCGAAAAGATCTTCTGGAGAGTACCCTCCACCTGGACCAGAAAACTCAGGAGGTATCGCTATCGCTACAGGTGTAAGATCAGGGGCTTGAGATTGCCAATTATTCTGCATACCGCTTGCTGTAGATGAGCTAACTGTAAAGAATAACGGATATTTAGACATAGAATACTCCTTGATCATTAGACTTCAAGATTAGCTTTTTTTTGAATAGATGAAAAGAGTAGAGATCTACAAGAATCAGAATTTTGCAGCTCGGATAGATCGTTTTTTTTGCTAAACACCTCGCTTCAAAGAGCAAAGCCTGCTATAAAAAGCAGGCTTTGTGTAGCTTATAGCTAGTTACGTGAACCACGTGAACGGATTTCATAGGTAACAAGACGACCGAACCTATCGAAAACCGTCATCCATGTTGATTCAGGCTTTTCTCTGTATTGTCTACCTACCTTTTCAAGGTCTTCAGAGTCACCATAATAAGGTATAGCGTTACACTTTTCCAAAAACTTGTAAGTGCAAGCACCATAATTGTCGCCATGCGAAGGAAACGTTAAGCTCCTCCCTTTAAATATCGTTCGATGTATCAACTTCTAGAATAGGTGTCTTAGGATTAACTGATGTAGAACTAGACATAGTAAAATTTTTCCTTTGTTTTAATAAAATTTGGAATATATTTTTTAGGATCGATACTATTTTAGTAAAGATTTTTATCAATTTTACTATCGTATTTTTTCCGATTGCTTCGATTTGACAAAAAAGCATCCTTGTCCTAATTTTGATTCTTTTAAGGAAGAATTTCATGAGAAATGAGCTTCTTTTCATCGTTTAATGTAATAGTGGTAGTCATGGATTTTTCTTCGTTAGATACAGATTTTCCCCTTTACCGGGTGCAAAGAGCGCCCCCTTCTGTGGTGGTCTTTCATACGGTGCCAAATGCGGTTCTTTCATTCGCAACGCCTTACAAAGAAAATGTGTATATTAATAAAAAATTTGATCCAAAACCTTCTCTAGATGGATCCTAATAAAGAAGCGCTTTACTCTTTTTTCACTGAACAAGGCATTACCTATCTAGAAACTTTAGAGTTTTTTAAACCTTGGTATAAAGATAAGATCATTGCCTATTGGAAAGGCATCAAAGATCCCACGAAAACTTTTTTAGCAAAAGCCTTTCAAGAAAACTTAGAAAAGCATCTACATCCCCAGGTAGCGATTGAATGGATCGATCGGAGAAAACGCTATGGGGTGATGGCAGGAGAGTCTTTAGGCACCCACGCCTTTGTAGGAGAATGCGCAGGTGTAGTGAAAAAAGGTTCGATAAAAAGCTATTTTTCAGCGTATTCAATCGATTATCCGCTGCCTTTTGCAGCATTTCGGGGCTTTGTCATTGATTTAGAAAAAAAAGGGAACTTCACTAGGTACATTAACCATGATAAGTCGCCTAATTTAGAGCTGAAATCGGTGATCACAAAAGATGGGCTTATTCGTATGATCTGCATTACAAAAAAACCGGTGCGTAAAGGAGAGGAGCTTACATTGCATTATAACACCTGGTCTCATTTTTTTCGGATGGCATATACATGAGCTTAAAAAGATCGCTATTAGAAGAGCAGAGTTTCACACCTCCTGTATTTAAAGAAGGTGTGCTTATTGCTAAAACCCCAGCAGAATACGAAACAGCTTTAGGTCTTCGCTACATCACTGCATCTTACTTTCAGACAAAAAAAATCCAGCGGCATATTGAAAAATTGACCGAGTATGGACTGCGCCATGGATATATCTCAAGAGAGCAAAAATGGCTTGGCTATCTCTTTGATCAAGAGATCAAAGAGATATGGACTCCACCTTTATCGATTCATTGGATTCATGAAAGTATTGGATATGGAGCTTTTGCAGAAAAGCCGATCAAAAAATACCGCTTTATCGGAGAATACGTCGGCTTAGTACGTAAAAAACAGAAAAAGATCGATGAAGAAAATGCCTACACTTTTGAATACACTGTAGGAGAAAGCTTGGAGACGGCCTACACAATTGATGCAAAAACAAGTGGTAATTACATCCGGTTTTTAAACCATAAAGAAAAAGGCAACTGCGACTCTTTACTGATTTTTCATGAAAACCAGATGCGTATCATCGTCCGTTCCAATAGAGATATTGCGGAAGGAGAGCAGCTTACCTATGACTATGGATCAGAGTATTGGGAAAGGAGAGAGGACTATCAAGAGCTGTAGCTATGTGTGGACTTTTTTAGCCTGTAGTGTATCTTCTGTTTTTGCGACCACAACAAAACCAATTTGTGTAGAAATTGCCTCAGGATACAGGGAAGATACCCTTCGGCTATCTTTAGAAGAAACGACTGCAAGCTCTTTAATCTATGAAGAGCGCTACGATTCTATTTCCTACGGTGTAACTGCTGTGCAATTGGAAAAGCTTTATAGAGATATGTACCTGCGCGCTTCCTCCTCTTTTTCCTACATAGGAAAAGGCGCATTACACCAGTCACCGATTTTTACAGATCAAGGATCTATCGATCTCGATTTTACGTTTACAACCAGCTCTTTAGCTATGGATGTAGATATAGGAGGAGGTTATTTAGTGTCGTTGACTCCTAATAAACAATATGAGGTATCTTTTGGCCCTTTACTGCGATTTCTCTACTTTTGGCAAATACTGGCCAGAAAGCCTGTAGAAGATCTCAGTCTAGAGGGAAGCTACCGCTCGTTTTTACCGAAAGATTTGCAGATCAACAGATGGGGTTTTGTAATCGGACCTGTATTTTCTTTAGAACCTACTCCTTATTTTGCATTTAAAGCGATCTATGGATACGCCTTTTTATCGACAAAAACTACCGTACAATCAGCATTTACCAGCGAAACTGGTAGAAAAATTGTTAATGAAAGTAGATTAAATACATCTAGCTCTCATGCGCAGTTAGGTCAAGTTGAGGTAAAAATAGCAGCATCCTCTGCTGTGCAGTTAGCCGCAAAGGCAGATATTGCCTATTATTTTACTGGATTGCAACAAGGGCAAAATAGGCAAACGGTCCAAGAAAATACTATCCAATCTTCTGTTCTAGACATTTCCTACCGGATGAGACAAACGTCTTATCGGATTTTGGCAAAAATCGATTGGATGTGGTAAGACAAAGTAATCAAGGAAGCTTTTTATGAAACAAACCGACTCTTATGATGTAGTTATGGGTATACACTGCGTTAGTGAACTTTTACACCATTATCCCCAAAGACTTGTCCAGGTATTTGTACAAGATGCAATGAAAAAAAATGTGAGAAAAAAAACGCTGTATCGCAGGCTAGAAGAAAAACGGATCCCTAGGCAACTTGTCTCTAAAAAAACGTTAGAAGAAATTGCAGGATCAAGCTCCCATCAAGGATTTGTAGCGTATATAAAAAAACGCCGCTTTACCCATCTAAAAGACTTTTTTCAACAGATGAAACAGGAAAAAACATCTTTGGTCTTGATTTTAGATCATATCCAAGATCCCCATAATGTAGGAGCGATTTTTCGCTCTGCAGAATGTTTTGGTGTAAGCGGAGTGCTTTTTTCTGAGCAAACCGGCCCCTCTCTTACCCCTAGCTTAAGTAAGGTAAGCTCAGGAGCATCTGAACATCTCACTTTAGTGCAAACAGCTAGATTAGCCGCTGCAGTCGATGGACTAAAAGATGAGGGATTTACCATTTTATCTGCTGCTGTAGATTCTGGTTCTACCGACTTTTGGCAGGTACCTAAAAAAAACAAAACCGCTTTGATTTTAGGATCAGAAGGTGAGGGGATCTCTCCTTTATTAAAGAAAAAGTCAGACCACCTTGTGTATATTCCTATGAAAGGTAAGGTGCATTCACTCAATGTATCTGCAGCTGCAGCTGTCCTTATTTCTCAGCTAAGCAGGTAAGTCATGGTTTTTCTATAGATTTTTTTACGCTGAAAAAACAACCAAACACAGCTGATGCAGCTAACATAGAAAAGCTTCCAATCACAATAGGCATGAACGGGTATAGCCCTACAAGAGGCCCAGAAAATAGGGGGGAAATCGCAAAAGCCATCGATTGAACCGATTGCAAGATGCCTAAAGTTTTTCCCTGAGAGTTTTGCATAGCTTCTTGAGAAATCATGGTTGTTAGTGTGGGGAAAATCAAGGCGACTAAAAAAAGAAGAAAGGGAAAATATACCCATACATAAAACGCACTTTCTATAAAAAGAAATCCCAACACGTAGCTACCACAAAAAAGCAGCCCGAAAAAAAGCACGTGGTACGATGAAACATGTTTTATAATAGGACGGATTAAAACGCCGCAACTAAGCGCATAAACCCCTGAAGAATACGCATAAAATGTCCCAATATCAGGGGAGCGAAAAGCGTATTTACCCATCATATAAACAGGTACAAATTCAATAAAAAAAGACCAGCCAAAAGAAAAAATAAATGCGCAAACAAATAAAATACGAAGCCCCGGAAGGTAGAGAGCCTCTTGGATATGCCGCATGCCAGAAATCAATTCTATTGGAGTAAAATTGTTTTCTACTTGTTTCGTTTCTTCTAGAAAAAACAACACTAACAAGATATTGATGCAAATAATTACTGAGGCAAACCAAAAGGGAAGCTCATAGCTGCCCATAGAGAAAAAACTGGGATCGGAAAATTTGCCTCCTACAAAAGGGCCTACCGTCAGCCCCGCACCTAAAGCCATATTAAATAAACTAAAATAGCTTGATTTTTCCTCTTCATTACTAATATCGGCAAACACCGCTTGCACGATAGCTGCAGATCCTCCAGAAACCCCTAGAAGGATTCTGGAGATGATGAGTAGGGATAAACTCTTGCTATGCACTCCTGCAACAGAAATACAGTACGCTATTAACCCAATCGTAAGCGTTACTAAAAGAAGGGTTTTTCTTCCTTTGCGATCGGATAAAAATCCAATGATAGGAGCGCTAAAAAACTGCACCAAAGGCATTAAAGAAAAAAGCACACCTAGAACAAGACCCCGAAAAGCATCTGAAGTTCCTGGAGGGAAAAACCCTGTTTTTTGATCAAACACAAGAGAGGTAAATAGGGGATAGACAAGGCCAATACTCATATAATCGATAAACGTAATGGCAATTAAAGTGAATAGAACCCCTTTTTTCTTGAAGCTAGTCTCTATTTTGTCCAAAAACTATACCTGTATATTTTTCTATTACTCTGGGACTAGATTTTAGGCCAAAAAAGAGCGGTTGTTTCTTTTCCATGCCGCAAAAGCCAGCTATCTAAATTTTTCTCCAACGCTTGTCCTTTATAAAGGACGTTTTCTAGGTCTGCCGCTATTTTTGCATAAGAAACCGTCTTCTCCATATCAAGAACAGCGTTGTATAAAGAAGGGGTATCTCGCATTCCTAAAGATGCACAAAACTCGATTTTATCAATCAGATCTTCCATACAAGAAATGAGCTCTTTTTTGATCCGTATATTTTCTCTATCCATTCCCTCACTTTTGGAAAAAACTTTGTTTTTGGCAAGAAGAAGTAGTAAGCTTTTGCGCTTATACATCTTGTTTTTTCCAAAATGGAGCCCAATTTCTATGATAAAAACCATTTTTTCTGTATGCCTAATGATAATAACGACTCTACAACCAATAGAGGCTTTTGCCATGGATCAGACTTCTTATAACTCCTGGTCTTTCAATGTCTTTGCATATGATCTACAGGACTTAGAAGACGCTGTTTTTTGTTTTTTTGAAGAGGCTGGTCTTATAAAAGAGTGTGCAATCGATCCTGTAGATCTCAAGAAATACATAGCAGCGGTAAAGGATAATTATGAAGAGCGCCCTTACCATAATTTTCGCCATGCGGTAGAAGTGACCCACTTCATCTACATGGTTGATAAAAGAGGCGCTTTACGATCTCGGCTCAACCACAAAAAGCGGCTCTATCTTTTTTTAGCCGCCTTAAATCATGATATTGCGCACCCAGGAAAAACTGCAAAATACCAAAAGATGTTTTCCTCTGAACTCTATGAAAAATATGGAGATACCTCTCTTTTAGAAAAATACCATACAGAAGTTGCCTGCGCTTTACTAGAAGATCCGAGTTGGAAGATCGTTTCTTTTCAAGATAAAAAGGGGTATACAACATGGCTTGAAGCGCTGATTTTATCCACAGATATGCAGCTGCATACACACTATGTAGACCTCTTTAAAAAACGCATAGACAACCTAAGCCCTCTTGAATACAGCATATTACTTTTGAAATGCGCTGATTTAAGCCAGTTGATTCGGGGAAAAGAAATCGGAGAAAAATGGGTTTTTCGATTAAGAAAAGAGCTATATCTAGAAAAAGCCGAAGAAATGCAAAGAAAACACCAGCCTTTACAAGAGCGTATTAGTGAGGCTGATTTCTTCGCGCAAGAAATCCGCTCGCAACAAGATTTTATCGATCAATTTGCCTATCCTCTTTACGAGATTTTAAGCTTAGTAGAATCTTCTCTCAAAGACCTGAAACAAAAAATGATTCATAAAGCGGAGTAAATACCGCATTTGCCATAGAATTTATTGTAAATAAAGCCTTTCTCACATAAATTATCTTCCAAATTTGGAGTGAATTACATGGGAATTGCTGCTGTTACGGGGCTTAAATTAGGAAAAGACATTAGCCATTGGGACGAAAAAGGAAAAGAAATCCGTCAAGGCCAAAATCCCTACTTAGAGTGTGGAAGTATTGCCGGCCAGACTGGATGTACAATGCAAGTAGTCGTATTTATTGCAAAAAACTGCTTTTCGAAAATCTCTACTATGTTTGCACTTACGCTGCAAGTATTGCCTTTAGTAGGCGTTTTATTAACCGGAGCAGCTCTATTATATGCTACGGTACTTGTAGATAAAAATTACGATATAATTCGGAAGGCACAGATACAATACTTACCATTGTTGGATATCCTCCCAAAGTCCGTATCAAAAAAATCTCAACAATTAGCTCGTTTTGTCGTAAAACATATGGGACTCATTGCAAGGCTCGCTTCTT
>CALBPE010000069.1 GCA_937899275.1 uncultured Chlamydiae bacterium | reverse complement strand
GGAAGAAGATTTTATGCAGGATGCGAAAATGTGGATGCAGTAGAAGGTTATGCTAATGATTTAGCAAAAAAACTTTTTCAAGCAGAGCATGCGTATCTGCAGCCCCATTCAGGAGCCGATGCAAACTTGATCGCCTTTTTAGCGATTTTAAGTGTTAGAGTTGAGCGAGATACTCTTGCATTCAAAGGAAAAAAACTCGATCAACTGACAAAAGAAGAGTATGAAGATCTTCGAAACCTTCTTTCTAAACAGAAAATGATAGGAATGTCTTTGAATTCAGGAGGGCATTTAACACACGGCTATAGGCACAATATCTCTTCAAAACTCTTTAGCTCTTCATTTTATGATGTAGACTCGAAAACAGGGTTGTTAGACTATGCAACAATTCAAAAGAAAGTTTTAGAAGAAAAGCCTTTGATCCTTTTAGCAGGTTACTCGGCTTATCCAAGAAAAATTGATTTTGCAAAAATGCGAGAAATCGCAGATAGCGTAGGTGCCGTTTTAATGGTAGATATGGCGCACTTTTCAGGGCTTGTTGCAGGGGGCGTTTTTACTGGTAATTATAATCCTGTACCTTTTGCCGACATCATCACATCTTCAATCCATAATAAGTTAAGAGGCCCTAGAGGGGGCATGATTCTTTGTAAGGAAGAATTTTAAGATGCTGTAAATAGAGGCTGTCCTTTAGTGATTGGAGGCCCTATGCCTCATGTGATTGCTGCAAAAGCTGTGGCTTTTGAAGAAGCTTTAAAGCCCTCCTTTCAAAAGTATTCCCAACAAGTGGTGAAAAACGCGCAAGCTTTAGCAGAATTTTTACAAAAAAAAGGCGTTAGAGTGTTAACAGGTGGAACCGATAATCATATGCTTTTGATTGATGTATATGAAAGTTTTGGTTTAACCGGAAAGGCTGCAGAAGGAGCACTTCGACAAGTAGGCATCACTTGCAATAGAAACTCTGTGCCCAACGACCAAAATGGAGCTTGGTATACCTCTGGAATCCGATTGGGTACGCCTGCTTTGACGTCGCTTGGAATGCGGGAAGAAGAGATGGAAATCATTGCAGAGGATATCTTGGAGCCTCTTTTGAGAGGAACTAAAGCGAAGAAAGGTGAGATGAAACCTTCAAAAGTAGAAGTGGAGATCGATCCGGCTGTCAAAAAAAGCGCTCAGAAAAAAACACAACAACTTATGCAGAAATATCCGGTTTATCCAGAAATTATTCTACCTGAAAGTGATTGATTGTTGTTTAAGCTGCTTGAATTTTTTTTTCAGGTGATAGATAAGAGTTTTCTGAGGCAAGGTTCATGAAGAGCTTTGTCAAAGAATTTCAAGCTATGATATAAAGAGGAGAAAT
>CALBPE010000068.1 GCA_937899275.1 uncultured Chlamydiae bacterium | reverse complement strand
AAAAACCCTCATCGCAGTTGACTGTGGCATAAAAAAAAACATCCTTCGATCTTTAGTAAAAATGGGGTTTCATGTGCGCGTTGTCCCTTTTGATTATGACTATACCAAAGAGCCTTACCATGGGCTTTTTTTATCCAACGGACCTGGCAACCCCGAAGATGCAGAAAAAACCCTATCGATACTAAGAAAAGCCCTTTTACTAGATAAGCCAATCTTTGGGATTTGCTTAGGATCGCAACTCTTAGCTATTGCCTCTGGCGCAAAAACTTACAAGCTACCCTTTGGGCACCGAAGCCAAAATCAACCTTGCTTAGATGTTGAAAAAAACAGGTGCATTTTGACTTCGCAAAATCACGGCTTTGCCATTGATCCATCGACTCTATCTTCCGATTGGAAAGTCAGTTTTACGAATGTAAATGATGGTTCTGTGGAAGGGATTTCTCATAAGAAAAAACCTTTTTTTGCGGTACAGTTTCATCCAGAAAGCTGCCCTGGACCAAATGATGCTAGATACCTTTTTGAACGATTTCACGAAATGCTATGAAAAAATTTTCCGGAAAAAAAGTCTTAATTATGGGCTCAGGTGGGCTTCGAATAGGTCAAGCGGGCGAATTTGACTACTCAGGATCGCAAGCTATTAAAGCCTTAAAAGAAGAAGGGATACAAACGGTTTTAGTAAATCCTAATATTGCCACGGTGCAAACCGATGAAAAAATGGCAGACACTGTCTATTTAGAGCCTCTAAATATAGACACGTTAACAAAGATCTTACAGAAGGAAAAGCCTGATGGCATCTTGCTTGCTTTTGGCGGTCAAACCGCTTTGAATCTTGGTTTAGCCTTGGAAGATTTAGGAATTTTTCAAGAACTCCATATCCAAGTTTTAGGGACCGATACAAAAGCGATTAGAGAATCAGAAGATCGAGATCTTTTCAAAAAAAGCTTAGAAAACATTGGAATAAAAACGCCAAAAAGCTTTTCTGCAAACAATGTAGAGCTTGCTTTGATGCACGCAGAAAAAATCGGTTATCCCGTTATGATGAGGTCGGGATTTTCTCTTGGAGGCTTGGGATCTGGAAAAGTAGGGAGCAAAGAAGAGCTTAAAAAAAAGGCAGCTATCGCTTTATCTGGCTCTCCCCATGTACTCATTGAAGAATATCTATTTGGATTTAAAGAAGTAGAATATGAAGTCATTCGAGATGGCAACGATCAAGCTCTTTGTATTTGCAATATGGAAAACTTTGATCCGATGGGGATCCATACAGGAGAAAGCATCGTTGTTGCCCCATCGCAAACTTTGAATAATGAAGAGTATCACCTTTTACGCGACATATCGATAAAGATTGCTAGACATTTTGGCATATTAGGAGAGTGCAACGTACAATTTGCTTTAGATCCGAACGAGCTAGACTACCGGGTGATTGAAATGAACCCAAGGCTTTCTAGATCGAGCGCTCTTGCTTCAAAAGCTACCGGCTATCCCCTAGCTTTTGTTGCTGCAGAACTCGCTTTAGGCTATCTCCTAAACGAAATCCAGAATACGATTACTAAACGCCCCACCGCATTTTTTGAGCCTGCGCTCGATTACATTGCCATCAAACTCCCTAGGTGGGACACCAAAAAACTCCCCTTTGCTGAAAGACTCATCGGATCAGAGATGAAAAGTGTAGGTGAAGTAATGGGAATCGGAAGATCTTTTTTAGAAGCCTTACAAAAAGCAATTCGGATGCTCAATATTCAGAGCTGCGGGATAGAAGATTCTCCTAAAAAAAATCTACAAATAGAAAAAGAGATCGCTCAGCCCACAGACTCTAGGCTTTTTGCTTTGTACCAGTTTTTTGCAAAGGGAGGG
>CALBPE010000067.1 GCA_937899275.1 uncultured Chlamydiae bacterium | reverse complement strand
CCTTTGGCGGCCTTTTACTACCTTTAAGCGCCTATCCGTCGTATTTACAAAAAATGGTTTCCTATACACCTTTTGCTGCAATCTTAGGAGAAAGAAGCGCCCTTGCATTACAATCTAATGCAGACGGCGCTTTATGGCTTTTAGGCAAGCTTTTTCTATGGATTTTTCTTGCGGGATGCGCCGCTACTTTTTTATACCGCAGAGGGTTAAAAATCCTATCGATTGGTGGAGGCTAACCATGAGATTTTTTCTATGCCTTCTTAAAACAAGTATCCGCAATTCATTGAGCCTAAAGTGGGCTTTTTTCATTGAGCTCATCCTAAATATCGGCAATAACGCGATTTTTTTCTTCATGTGGTGGATCTTTTTTCAGAGATTTCCCCTTGTAGGCTCCTGGAATTTTCAAGATCTTCTAATCATGATGGCAATTGTTCGAGGTGGCTATGGACTTTCTAGGATCTGTTTTGGTGGAACCAAACTCCTTGCAGACGCGATTATTACAGGCGGTTTAGACCGTTACATGACCCAGCCAAAAAGTCCCCTATTTCACCTTCTTGGATCTAAGTCCCAATCCAAAGGCTGGAGCCACCTACTCTCTTCGATTCTTCTTTGCGCTTTTGCAGAAATACACCCTTTGCAGCTGCCTCTTATCCTGTTAGGTATTGTATGCACTTCTCTTATTTTTACAGCTACTTCTACTATAGCGCATAGCCTTTGTTTCTGGTTTGGCAACATAGGAGAAGTATCGAAAAGGTATGTCGACTCGGTGTTTCTTTTTGTCCACTATCCAGTAAACATCTATAGCGGTCTTATGCAGGTATGCATGTTCACTATTCTACCTGCAGGGGTTATTGGTTACCTTCCCGTACAACTTGTCAAAACCTACTCCTGGACTCTAGGGTTTTGCCTACTTGGTGCAAGCGCTTTATTTGTATCCATCTCATTTTTCGTATTTTACCGGGGTCTTCGCCGCTATACATCGGGCAATCTATTCATCTAATCCTTGGGGTAATAAAAACCCATTTAGATTAAAAACAAGCAATATAGATGCAACTTACGAGAAATATCTTTAAAAAAAATCAAACCACAAGTAAGGTTCTTAAAAATATTTTGAGGTACTATGTCTATATTTTTTCCAAAGAGCTCTTTGACTACAAACCAATCTCCCTTCGGCAACGGGCCTTTCCATCGTCCTAATGCGGGTCATAATAACAGACAATATCAATACATACCTGACATACCTGACATGCCTGCAGGCTCTCTTTTGCAGGAACTTGGCGACGCCGTAGGCGCCCAATACGCTGAAGACACCGTATTACGATATGGTAAGATAACACTAATATCTGTATTGGCTGTAGCTACTATTGCAAGCGGTCTTGTGTATTTCAGATAAAAATATCTGGCAAGAGCGCTCTTATCTCGTATATAAAATCACAATAGCTCTCTTTTTTCAGCATATCTTACGTCTATAGGCCACCTCAAAATATGTTAGGAGACATATGACAATCACTCCTTGTAATGCAAAACCGAATGCAACATTAGGCGATTGCTCAATCTGCCTAACGAAATTACATGTAAACACAACGGTCAGTGATCCATGCGGACATCTGTTTCATTTTCAATGCTTGAATAAGTATTATACAAACCTTACGGATCGGAAAGTACCACTTATCTGCCCTTTAAACCGAAAAAAAGTTGCATCTGTAGTGTATCTACCTACAAAAGCGAGCATGTGCGCCCTCAAAAACAAAACCGTTACCTGCCCTACATGCCATAAAGGTTTTACGAATCCCATGAGCGGAGCCTTTTGTATAAACGCTCATCAGCGCGTATGCCACTACAAGTGTAGTCCATGGGGATCTACAACAATCGATCCGTTTACAAAAGGAGTGATTACCCACTTAACAAACACCTATCCCACTACGGAAAAAAAAGAAACTCCTACCCTTTCCTCACTCGATCAGCTAAAAAAACGTATAGATACTCTAAGGAAAAAATTTTGCAATATATCAGATGATATGGAAGTGCCCCCGATTGTTGTAAAGCTCGCAACAGTCATGAGTTTTTACGTTATGCTGCTCACTGTTCAAGAGCCGTAATCAGCACTCCACGACCCTGACTAAAACATCTCCTATCTAGAAAAAACACTTTCTCTTATCAATCCTATTTACTTGGTAATTCAAAAATATGCTATATACTTTCTCGAGTTATTTGGAAGGATAGGTATGGAAAAAGACCCTATAGAAAAAACAGCTTACCAACAAGAAACAGAGCCTAGTATGCAAGCAAAAAATCTGCAAAAAAAGCTCTTGGAACTAAAAAAGCTCTTAAACGAAAAAACCACCCACCCTTTTGAAAATCAATATGGCTAACAACCTACTTCTTGTTTAACAGCCTCTCACACTACATATTGTATCTTTAGCCAGAATACTGAATATTCAAATACGTTTTTGCTGTAAGCAAAAGACTCTATCCTTAAAATTTCTTTCATGACAAAGAGCAGTACGATTTTGTAATAGCATGTCACTCTTTGATGAGTACGCCTGATTTACAAAAGGCATTGCACGGTAAACCTGTCTGAGCATCCGCAGGTGTTGCTTGTGATTGCTGCTACTTTCCCAGCATGAGTTTTTTTGCTTAGAAAGCCCAGCTCGAAAGACGTGTAGAGCCTTGGCAATGGCTCTCATTGAGTACCGCTTTTCTTCGAGCAAGCTGCCCTCTTCGATGAGTCTTCTTTATGTAAATAGTTAGCTAGGACTTATATAATATTTGCGCGCTATATTTGTCTCCAGAGCTTCATCGTCTAAGTCTTTCTATTGAGGTGATTACCTCAATATGGTTGGATTTAGTCATAAACCTAGTCTTTCTCCTATTGCCTTAGAGTCAGATAAGGCGTTTCACTTTAAATGGGGAGCATCCAATTATATATGATTAAAATCCTATTGTTTGTAATATTTTTCTTATATTAATCAGTATTTCATACATTGTAATTTAGCTTCACACGTAAAAACTTTTTCCATGAACACTAAAAAAATTATTAACTGATCTACTGATTTTTTCGATAAGTATATCCTGTTAATCGGGGCATTTGAGCAATAGATATATTTTTACATCAACTGGACAATATTAATTCAAGTAAACACATAAAAGATAATCTCCAATTTTTTCACAAAGAGGATAGATATGCATATTTGGGATCCTGATGGATATCATAATAACTCAGTTATTCAATACAATGCGGCATGCGAGTTATTAAATAAATTTACTATTAACGGATCTGAATTAGTGCTTGATGTCGGATGTGGTGATGGAAAAATATCCGCTAAAATAGCAGAAAAAGTTCCCTGGTAGTGTAACAATAAGTCTGTAAATTCGATATACGGAGAACTTCTCAGTTATTGAAAAAAAAGGTTTGAGGTCCGATTCTCTTAACTTTCCAAACAACTAAGGAGAAAACATGACCTCAAACCAAAATTATGCATCACTCATTGAACAGGGAGAAGCGCTGCAGGCGCATCCTTACCAGAGAACCGATGAGCGAAAAGGCTATGCTAATGGATTCAAGAATAAAATGCTGCAAACCCGTATGGGAAAATTACAATTACACGTTCCTAAGACAAGAAATATTCCTTTTTATCCCAAATGTTTAGACAAGGGCACTAGATCAGAACGAGCATTAAGACTTGCCATTGCAGAAATGTATGTTAATGGCGTTTCTACAAGGCGCGTTAAGCGGATTACAGAAGAGCTCTGTGGACTAGAAATCAGCTCAACACAGGTATCTAGAGTTAGTAAGTTGCTAGATGAAGAATTGGAAAAGTTTAGGAGCCGTCCTGCCAGGAACTGCTTGGCAGCGCTGTTACTTCCATCTAGCACAAAAC
>CALBPE010000066.1 GCA_937899275.1 uncultured Chlamydiae bacterium | reverse complement strand
TAGCCATTTTTGCTGTGATTTGATCTGCTAATTTCACATAGCGAGGTGATTGGTGCAGCAAAGGAGAGCCGCGCAAAAGAAAATACGACACCAATAAAACAGTACCAATACCTAATAGTATTTTCATAATAAGACTCCATAACCCTTGCAATGATCCGTAATATGCTCAATCAAAACACCCTCAAAGGTAGGGCTCAAAAACCCATGATCCCAAAATGGCGCATCAGGGTGAGCATCTAATACAGTTAGTTGATCACCGTACCGTAATTGGCCTATAACGTCTAGATACGGGACAATATCTCTACTGCTGACGTAATTGTACGATCTATAACATAGCTCGTCGGGCACAATTGCTCCAGGAGCAATTGCTACTACGATGATACGTTGCCTATCTCTTTCTGATAAAGTGCTAAGGGCGTTTTTTACATGAATAGCTCCTCCGCTATAACATAATTGTAGAAATTTTGCGTCAGGACCGTGCGTTAAAATAAACCGAGTCCACACCTCTTGTAAAAACGCTACTGGAGTTGTTGGAATACCCATATGCCCAAGTAAGCATTCAACTACGTCTAACCCTAAGGACAAAGATCGATGTTTTTTTGGCAAAACACAATTCGCCATAGGACCAGAGAGGTTTGTGGCATTATACACACCAGAGATCTCACGGCCTTGCGCGTATTCACTGAGCTTTACTGCACTTTTATATGCACCTTCAAAGTTTGTATTGATTCCGTTGATAAATCCTATATCTCCACTCCCTAGACTGGGATTGCCTACGTTAAACTTTTTTGAATTACACCAATTTTTTTGAGCGCATAAGTAAGCAAAAGAACGCACAAGTGACACTCTTGGCGCTCGGTGATAGGCAGCAGAAGAAAAGCGACCGTCTAAATCTACGTAATTTACAGGGTCACCTATTGTATAGGCATATAGATCTAAACAAGTAGGATGCCCAACTGGATCAGGACTTAGAAATCTTCCGGTTTGCGGATTATAATACCTTTTACCAAGCCAGATCAAACCCGTTGGATCTAAGCTTTTACTATGCCAAGAAAGGCTTTTCGCGTAGGAAAAAAGGTCGGTTATGGGAGTAGGATTTCCTTGGGGACCGTAAGATGAAGAGGTAGTCTCGATATATGTTGTTTGGGTTTGATCGACAACCGCTATTAGCTCATTTAAGGCATTATACTGTAGGAAAACCGAATGCCCTTTTTCATCAAAGATCGCTTCACAACATTGAGGGCCGTGTAGCTTCCAATAGGTTTTGTCGTCTATAGACAGCCCAATTTCTTGGAATTCTTCTTGAGGATCGTAGAAAAAAGAGGTAGTGATTGTAGCATCGTTTTCTGGAGTGTACCTTGTTTGTAGGCGCCTTCCTAAACCATCATATGAAGCTTCCCAAGTAGCGGCGTCTTGTACCTTAATCAATCTACCCCAAGGATCCCATGTACATGCTTTTGCGCCTTCTATAATTACTTGACCTATAGCATCGTAGCTTGTAAAAGAAGGTGCATCTTCATTGATTTCTTTTACCACTCTACTAAATGCATCGAGACCTCCTTTAGGAACGTAGCAATCAGGTGCACCTGTCCTAGTGCCTGAACCAATATCTCCAAAGTCAAATGTATACGACTCTTTTCCCGCCGTTTGCAAGTAGCCGCTATTTGTATAGGTGAACTGCTTTTCTTGGAAGGAAGAGTGGTAATTTCTCAGTTTACCAGAAGCGCTCCAATCGAACGTTTCTTCAAAAGTATTTTGAGGAAGGTGGCTGCGAAAAAACTCAGGAAGCCCTTCTGGGTTATACTGCTTATCTACGCGAGCTACGGGAGATGATTTTTTAATCAAAGAGCCGCTTTCATCATAGGTAAAGTGGAGAGCAATATCATGAGAGGTAATTGAGGATAATCGGTTATTTTGATAGGTGTAAGTTCTTAGATGGTTCGATGTGGATAGATGACGTTTTCCAGGCTGCCAAGTTTGCTCGGTTTTTTGTATAAGTTGTTCATTTAGATAGACCGACTCATGGGTAAGGCGGCCATCTAAGTTGTAATTGCGCTCGATTTTTGTCCGCTCTTCAGTGGGAGTATACCACAAGTTAGCTGGCCATGAACTGCTTTGCACACTCACCTGCTCAAGAGATAATAAAAGACCTCTAGCATCGTAGGTATACAATTTTTTCCATGCGCCTACTTTTTCTTGTAATAACCTACCACGGCTATCGTAGGTATACTCCCATAACCGGCCTAATGGATCTTTCTTTTCTTTTAAATAGCCTTCTTGGTATGTGTAGCTCCAGTTTTGTGTGCTTGCATCTAAAGCGTGCACTGTTTCCGTAGTTTTTCTGCCCATACCATCATAAGACGCTTTCCATATCACCCCGTTTGGTAAAACCACTTTTGTTCTATTTGAATCCACATCGTAAAAACAAAGGATCAGCGCTCCGCCAGGAAGCTCTTTTTTGCTGATCCTTCCAAGTCCATCTAATGTTTGCTGTGTAGTTTTGCCGTCTCCATCGGTAGTAGAAATGCAGCCGCCACAAACATCGTAAGTAAAGGTTTTAATGATCTTGCCTTGCTGCGTCTTTACCGGCTTACCGAAAGCATTTAACCAAGTGAGAGTCACTCTATCACCTGATACCGTTTTTTCCTGATCAGTTATAGGATCATAGCTGTAGGAGCTAGACTCTATCAGATGATTTTCTGCGTCATAAATAGCGCTCTTTTTAACCTTGCCAGCTTCATATAGTGTCTTGATTAGCTCGCCATTTGGACGGGAGCAGACCACGACGTTTGCCGCATAAGAATAGGTCGTTTTTTCTCCTGTAGGAGTGACTTCTGTTTTAATACGGTTGAGTTGGTCGTATGTTTTTGTCCATACAGCACCTACGCAGTCGGTAAATGCAATGAGGTTGCCTCTTGCATCGTAGCGCCGGCGCTCTATTTCTCCTGTAGCTACATGCGTTTTAGATACTTCTTTAAGCGCATCGTCATAAGAAATTGTCCATGTAACGCCGTGCTTGGTTTCTACAATAGGAAGGCAAAATACATCGTAGGTAATCGATGCAGATGCGCAATCGGGATAAAGCTGATTTTTTACCAGTCCATTTGTGGTGTAGTATTTAGTGGTTTTTGCTCCTGAAGGAGACTGCATTGTTTTTAATAAACCACCTGCTTCATAGCAATATTTTGTTGTATGACCTTCTTTAGTTTGAGAAACGATATTACCTAAAGCATCATAAGTGCGGTACGTGGTGCAGCCTAAAGCGTCAATTTCTTCAGTAAGATAGCCCATTACATCGTAAGAAAAAAGGGTGCAAGCGACTCGATTTTGTGTCGGTAAGTGCTGCCTTTTTGCTTTGATTTTTCCCGATGTATGGTAATCGAAATAGGTGATATTTTCTGGATTTGCTCCTTGCTGCCAAATGAGCTGGTTATTGAGGTTATAGCCCATATAATTTGCAGAAAGAAGCTTCCCTTCTGGAGAAAAACAGAGCGACTCTACGATGTTTCCCATGATATCGTAGGCGTTTTTCTCGATGAGATCCTCTTTGATTTTTTCGACGCATTGACCTTGCGCGCTATACGTATATTTCGTAACTACAGGGGGATCTTCTGTTCCTGTACATTGCGTTTTTTCGTCAGGAAAACCCCTTGTATTGTATGTTAAGTAGGTAATAGCGCCGTTTTGATCTTCTTCGATTAATTGACCCAAGGCGTTGTAGCGCAAAGCAGTATAAGAGATGAGATAGCCGTTTCTATACGTTTCTATTTTTTTTGGTAGGTAGGGGAAATCTAGATCATACGTGGTGGTGATTTTTTGCCCCTCTGTCTCTTCTTCGATGCAAAGATTTCGCTCATTGAAACGCAGGTTTTTCTTCAGAGTCTTTCTGCCATCTCCAGTAAGATCTGCGCCTGCAAGTGTGATTTCTACAGGATTACCTTGTTGATCGTAGAGGTAACTTGTAGTAAGCCCTCTTTTATCTGTTGTCGACTTTAACGAGCGTACAGCTCCCCCTGGATAGGGCCAAGGACATACCTCTTCTTTTTCTGCATCGAACCAAGAGTTTGCATCGATAAACCACGATTGCAGGGTTTTTACTCCCAAAGGATCGATGATTTGATAGATTTGCTTATCGAAAATTTTATAGGTGGTTTTACCTCCAGCAGCATCTATGACTACTGTTTCTTGATCGCTGTATATAAATCGCGCCGTAACGACCATCTCTTGGTAGGGTCCCATAGGAGAGCGCTGCTCAATCACCCTTCCCTCTTCATCGAAGATATTTTCTATTACAGCGCCTAAAGCATTGCTTTCTCTAAAAAGACGGTGTTCTGAATCGTATTCATAGAGAGTAGTTTTTGTATTGGGAAACGTGACTTTGACTAGGTCTCCTTGCGTGTTATACCTGTAAGAAACCCTTCTCCCATCTCTTGCGTAGATTTCTGCTACTTTTCTTGTTTCGTTATATTCTAAACCGAAAAATTCTCCGTAAGAGCTTTCTATGCGTATTAAAAGACCTTCCGCATAGTGGAACGTAAGGTGCGCTCCTTGGGCGTTGACCCATTTGCGAAGATAGCCATTTTCAAAAAAACGCTTCGAGCCATCTGCTCCATATAAAATGTTGTCCTGAATATACGAGTGAAAGGGATTGGCTGTAGAACCAATACCTTTTTGATTGTAGTTAGAAAGCGAGGGATTATGCTCAGCAAATACCTCCCACCTAGAAGCCGATGGATTGTAACTATAGCAAATAATTGTTCCATCGGCTTCTGCCGCATAGAGCTCATCTCCTTGCTGTACTAAAGAAGGGTTCAAGCTGAGCTTCCATCCGACACCTAACTGCTCTTGTATGGGATTTTGGCTATTGTAATTACGCCGAATTTCTAAAGGAAAAGGGCCGGGTAAAATCAGATCAACTTCATCGATGTAGAAGCTACCTGAGACCACATCTACAGGGTCGGCTACTTCATTCCATGAAGATTTATAATCGGAGCGGACATCGGGTTTCCATTTAGGTTTAGAGGTTACCTTTGGAGAAGAAAGCGGCTCGACAACAGGAACCTGCAAACGGTAGCTATGCAAATAATTATGATTTGTAGGAGAAAGATACCAATGCGGAATGATATTGGGATCAAAATATCGCGGCGGCAAGGGCGTTCCCAGCCCTCCGTGCAGATGTAAAGAACCGAAAGAAATTAAAGCAGCGCTACTGGAAGGATGAAAAATCAACGTTCCCATCTCTTGGTACGTGCCGTCTAAACTCTTCACTTTACCTGGAGTCATGTAGATATAAGCAAAGTTATGGAAAAAATCTTCTTTTTGCAGAAGATACTTTGCCATATTCCATTGGGAGGCATTTTGTAGATCAGAAAGGTGGATTTTAGGAAGATGAGAAAAATGCTGCGCGTAAGCGCTTTCTGGATCGTTTTCTATTTCTTTAAGGATTTCTGCGCTCAAGGCGATAAATCCTTTAGTGCCATCTCCCATCTTTTGCGCATTTTGGTGCGCCAGTTGCAATAACCTCACAGTGGAAATTGCGCCTTCATCGGAGAAAATGTCGCGTAAAATCTGGTGTTCGTTTGAGGAAACATCTACGATAACAAGCGCATCAAACTGGCGCAGTGTAGGATACATATCATCATGCAAAAAAGAAATAGGCGCTGTATCTACAGAAGGTCTTCCTAAAAAAATCATATCGACCTGTGGAAATTTCTGATCGAAATGATCTTTTCTACCAGGAGCAAATTTTGCCAGGCCAAAAGCGAAATACCCTAAGGGGTGTACTTTATGCAGCTCTGCTAGCATATTTTGTGCAGAGCCGCACCGAGCAAAGTAAGCAGCGCCAACAAAGGAAAGTAGGTTCTGAATTTTTTTTTGCTGGTTTTTTTCCTTGTTAAAACGATCGAATGCTATTTTTGTAAGCTTGTGGGCGTCTCCTCCAAAGTGAAAACAAAGGGCTGCCTCGGCGCCTTTTTCCAATGATACGGAGCGCGCAGTTTGAAAACACTGATCGCCTAACGGCATCTCAATAACTAACTGAATATCCACCAAAGTATCTGCTTCTGTAAGCTGTAATATCCGTGGATTTTCTTCTCCTAGGAAATGCACATATAATTGATTTTCTTCAAAATGCAGCGGGATACTTTTATCTGTAATTGCAGTGAGAGGAAGAATAGTTTCCAGAGCATTTTCTGGATGATTTCTAGGTGAAATAGTCATCTTCGCTTTTGCAAAAAGCGGCATATCTTTATGCAGATCAAACACCTGAAATTCTCCTTCGATTTTTGGAGATGGAAAGTCTTGCAATGAGGCAAACTGCCGCTTGATTTGCATGCAGCGCATGCCTACATCGTCTAAAGACAAACCCTGGCGGCGTAGATGTTCTTTCACAAAGGCGGCAAATAATCTCCCCGCGCTATCATCGCCATCGGGACCGGTATGTTTTAAAATCCTTTCATCTGCCTGCAAATACTGTAGAATCCACCGATCTGCGCTGGCAAATTCTTCAGGTAGATAGTGATATACAGTAAACCCCTCTATTTTCCGTACTTCTTGCATCCAAGGGAATAGAGACACCCATTTTTCCCCATCGAAGAAAACCACCCAAGGGTAATTGACCAGCCCTGCTCTTTTTCCTTTTGGCAGTTGGGTGATCAAAAGGTTTTCTAACGTGTCTTTAGACAAGGAGTAGGGTTTTCCCTTAGCATAAAGGGCTTCATAGCCTGCCTGACGAAGTAGATAAACCAAAAGCTGGCACTGTTCCCAAGGAGAGCCCTTACCTTCTAAAAATACTCTTAAAGGATTTCTCTGAATTCCAGGTGCTTGAAATACCCCTTTTTCTTTGTAGCAATAGGCGTGGACAAAAGCGATTTCATTTTGCACATAGGACGCAAGAGCTAGAGGATCATTTTTATGTTTTTTTACAAAATCGTCTAATAGCGAAAAATGAGAATCTACCTCTTTTGTATTGAGGGAAAAAGCATTCGATTTGAGAGCATAACGGTTTTGATCTAGCCGATGAGGCGCAATCAACTGAGCAGGCTTACAAAGGGCTCTCAGCTGCCATGGAGGCGGCTGAGAAAATGTACAGTCGTAGAGGTTTGCGCCCTCTTCAGTGGAAAAAGAAAAATGATACCTGGGGTTTTTCCCTTGCTGTGAAAGAACAAAAGATCCTTTGTGTTTAGGATCAGAGGTGAAATAGATTCTTAAAGAAAGGCCATATTTTTTTTCCAACCGCGTTTTTGGGATGTGCATCCCATTATCTGACAGAAGATAGGATTGCCAAGATGGGGTATCCCGCAAAGGAATAGATAGTACTTCTTCATCGATCCAGATGTCTTGTTCATATACTTTGACCCGCAGCTTGGTAATAGGCTGATCGCTTTGGATATAAAACCTATAAAACTGAGTAAGATATAAAGAATACTTGCCCAAAGACATAGCAATCTGCCCATCTAAAGGTGTAACGAGAGCTACGCTTTTTCGTGTAAAATCAGCTTCTTGAATAGCTGGGGGATTAGCGCTCAAAGCGCTGGAAAAAAACGCGGCTCTTCTTTGTTTTTCCTGCTCTTGGAATTCTTGAAAAGAAGAGGTGTCGAGTGTTTTTGTCAGGCGATTTCGATCTGCTTTTTCTTCAAAAAGTTGTATGGATGCCTGCAACTTTTCACGGGTTTTTTCAAACGCTTCTTGTTTTTCATCAGAGCTATTTTCTATCAACGTATTGAGAATTAAAAGAGCTTGCTTTTCAAGATGATAAGCGCTTCTCATCAGTTTTTTTTCTGCAAAAAGAGCGGCATCTTTTAGCAAGTCATCCACACGGTTTTCCATGGATCGTTTTTTTTCTACGACTTTTTGAGGCCAACTTTCTCGATCTTTTTGCGCAGAAGAGGCTAATTCTGCCAAGTTATTGAGCGCTGTATTTACAATTGTTGTATTCTCGCTTGTCATTTCTGGACAAGATGATAAAACCATATAAGCTTCTTGCACTAAAGACTCTGCCTTGCGGTATAGTCCTACAATTTCTTCAAGCTCTTGTACTATTTCCTCTGTATTGGCAAGAGTCCTTGGAGGCATTTGTCTTTCCCGAATTTTCGCCTCTTTAGAGACCTCCATGCCTTGCTGATAGATAGGCTGCGCTTTTGTAACCGCTAACGAAATAAGCACTTGATTGATAAAATCTTGTATAAGAGCTATTTCTTTCTGGATATTTGCCTGGTCTTTTTCACAAGACTTCTTCATCTCGATGCGCCAGTTACACCTCTTCCTCCTTCTTGACTTGCCTGCAATATCTCGCAGTATCCTATCCACATGTTCAAAGGCTTTTTCACAACAAGCAAGCGCTTCTCGGAGATACTCCAACCCTTTTTCCCCTACTCCAATTTCTTGAAACTGCTCGATCCACTTGTTATGCTGACTCCATTCTTTAAGCATATCCTTTCGAATATCATGACACTCTGGCTCATGCAGCGCATACAAACTGCAGGTAAATATTAGCAGCATTGCGAAATAAACTTTCTTCATAAAAAACCGCTCTTACCCTACCAAAACTGCTAAAGTAGCCTGCTTTCATCAAGCCTTATAGAGGCGCAATTTTAGTAAAAATTTTTGAGCGCGGATCATACATAAACCCTATTTTCTTACCGAACAAAAATTGATAAAAAATAGATATATTGAAAAAAAGCTAAAAAAATAGAGGAAAAGCCTGATAGCTATCGACCAGAAGCGGCAAGTAGTGGATAGATTCTGATTGGTCTGGTAAGTTAAGAAAAAAACATGGGGATTTATGATCTATTTCATCACAAATTTACCGCTCATGCTTTGGACGTTCTTTCTTCAAGCCGCTGCGGGTGCTATTTTTCTTTGTTTGGGCCTACATTTTTTTGCTATTCACCAAAAACAAAACTTTCTTTCTTCTAAACGAATTGTTGGCCTTTTCTTCATTTTGTTGGGAATACATTGCGCTCAAGCAGCTATCTGCTGCTAAACAGCATATTGCTTGAATAGAAAAAATACTTTTCCCAGTAGATTGATAAATTTACAAGAGTGGATGCGCAATAATTTCACTTTATGGAAAGAGCTTCTCAACTACCTACTTATTTCGACATTTTACATCAAAAACCTTTACATTTACTTTGAGTAAAATTACTGTGCGCTGGAATTTTTTTACGGAGGTTGTAATGAAAGTATCTTTTCCCACTCAGCGCAATGTTAACAATATTCCACCTGTTACAGTTTCGTCGCCAAAAAAAATCATCGAAAAAGCAAAACAAATTGCATTTTTCGCAATAGCACTATTTGCCGCCTCAAACTTGCACACATCAAAAGCTTTTACTAAAGAAGAGTGTTTTGAGGAGTGCACAAAAAAATTCAGTGATGATGTATGGAGTTTAGGAATTTGCTATATATTTTGTATTGCTGTAGGCAACTAAGTATATGGAAAATAGATGGGTTAGCTTTGAGGGGTAATCATCTGTAAGATTTATAGATATGCGCTCTAGAGCTCTCTATCTTTTATTAACTAAATCAGTAGCTGCTTGAGAGAATTTCAAATCTTTCTGGCAGCTACTTACCATGAAACCATCTGAGCATGGTTTCAATTTCTGGGAAGATTAATAAGGTATTTTCTAACCTATGGAACATATTTCAATAAATCCAAACTTCTTCCCAAAATTATTCATCAAAACTCTTAGGATATATTCATGATCTATTGGCATAACATCGCTACCTTACTATTTAAACTCATCTTGTCTACTATTTTACTTTCTGTAGGATTGCAACTATTGCAATGGAAAAGGTCTACCGCTATTTTTTCTTTAAAAAATATATTTAGCCTATTTATTTTAACGATTGCGCTTCGTATTTTTTATACCGCCCTGTACCTTCATTTTTTATAGGAAAAAAATACAAACGACAAATCGTAGCTTATGGATGATTCGGCATTTCTTGCATCCAAAACTCTGCACGCGCTTTTAAAAAAAGCCAACGTTTAGCTGGAATAGAAGAAAACTCAGATAGGCGATTAATATAGATTACAGCTACCGTTTTGACCGTGTTCATAGCTGTTAATAATGCAGGCAAAGAATCATACTCTTCCCTATTAGATAAGTCTAGATCTTGCAGTTTTTCATCTGCAGCGGTGTAGGTGTTTTCCATATTTTTGTAATCATATAGCTGCTGAAGATACCTCGACTTTTCTCCCCAAGGACTTGAGATGCGCATATCTCTTGTATTTTGGAAAATAGCTAGTAACTTGTCCGATACTTTTTCCTCACCATATTCTTGTGAAGTTTCTTGAAGTAGTAATTTTTGAAAGAGCTCTCGTAGGGTTTTTGCATTGAGAAAATCAGGCGTTTTTGCAATCGAGAAGAGCCAACTTTCTATAGGATAAAAACAAGAGGTTTCTTCAGGTGATAAACGAGATGCAAGTTTTTGAAGAATAGGAAGTACAACCGAGTGACTGATGAGCTTATTAGAAACAGGACTCGTTCGTTTTAGATAATGGATTTTCCCTACTAAAAAAAGAATATCGCAGATGGTTTTTTTGGTTTTTCTCGGATAAAACACTTTGGAAAACGCTGCGACATCTTCGAAAGAATCTACATATTGACAAATAGTTTTCGCTAAAAATATGTCTAAGATCCCTACCGCTTTCGCAAATCCTTTCATAGGAGGTTTAGATGCATTTTTACAATCAGAAGGTGGATGATGCTTTAGAGATAAGGAAAGTGCGTTCATAAAGTAGGTAGTTGCAATGTCTTTTTATCCCAGATTTTATGAAGATCCTTTCGAAAAGATCAAGGATAAAGAACGTAGCAAGTGCCATTTATAAGGAATAAAAAATCTGTTTTGGAATAAGGCAAAAAAAAAGAGAGCTTAAACTAAGTTTAAGCTCTCGAAAGAAAAAATGGCGACGTCCTACTCTCCCATACTCTTGTGTATAGTACCATCGGCGATTAAGGGCTTAACTTCTGAGTTCGGGATGGGATCAGGTGTATCTCCTTATCTATGGTCACCAATAAAAAACATTTAGAAATGATTCAAGATCATCTTATTACTATAAATCGGTGCTCTTTCAGCTACTTTTCATTAGGAGTCAAACGAGTTGACTCATAATGAAAAAAGTGGTCAAGCCAATGGACTCATTAGTACTGGTTAGCTAAACACATTACTGCGCTTACACACCCAGCCTATCAACCCTGTGATCTTCAGGGGGTCTCATTGGGATACCTAATCTTGAAGGAGGCTTGGCGTTTAGATGCTTTCAACGCTTATCCTTTCCGAACGTAGCTACCCGGCAATGCTCTTGGCAGAACAACCGGAACACCATAGGTTCGTCCACTTCGGTCCTCTCGTACTAGAAGCAGCTCTTCTCAAGTATCCTACGCCCGCAACAGATAGGGACCAAACTGTCTCACGACGTTCTGAACCCAGCTCGCGTACCGCTTTAATTGGCGAACAGCCAAACCCTTGGGACCTGCTCCAGCCCCAGG
>CALBPE010000065.1 GCA_937899275.1 uncultured Chlamydiae bacterium | reverse complement strand
CGCCATTGCAATCGGTGGCCACCCAGCGGCGCAGCAAGTAATTGTCATTACAGGCCCTAATATGGCAGGAAAATCGACTTATATCCGACAGTGTGCTCTTCTTGTTGTCTTAGCACAAATCGGCAGCTTTGTACCGGCGAAATCGATGAGACTAAAACCAGTCGATCAAATTTTTTCTCGAATCGGCGCATCCGATGACATCGCAAGCGGAGAGTCTACTTTCATGGTAGAGATGAAAGAGACCGCAGCAATTTTACAAAATGTAACAGAAAACTCTTTAGTCATTTTAGACGAAATTGGAAGAGGGACTAGCACCTACGATGTGATATCTATTGCGTGGTCTGTTGCCGAATATTTGATCAAAAAAATTCCCGCAAAAACCCTATTTGCGACCCACTACCGAGAACTAACAGAAATGGAAGAAAAATTTTCTTTAGTCAGAAACTTTCAGGTTTCTGTAAAAGAAGATATCTATGGAATTGTTTTTCTCCATAAAATCCTTCCAGGAAAAGCGCCGAAAAGTTACGCCATCCATGTAGCAAAACTTGCAGGCATGCCTCGATTTTGCTTAGAAAAAGCAAAAAACCTTTTAAAAGAGCTAGAAAAACCTAGCCCAGAAAAAGAGGAAACTTCTTTGCAAATGGAGCTTTTCCATAAACAAGAAGTCGCTTGGATAGAGGAACTAGCCGCCATCAATATGGACTAAATTTCTTCTAACAAAGCTATCGTTTTGTTGAATAAAGCTATCGTTTTGTTGAATAAAGCATCGATCTTTTTTTCATGAATATTCGGTGTTGAATCCAAAATTGTCGCAAATTCCTTTAAAGCATCTACCCGCTCTCTATATTTACTGAGAGTAGAGCAACCGATCCCTTTTTTAGAAGCTAGTTTTGCGCTATAGTCAAGTGCTCTTTTTTCAATAAGCTCTTGAAAGTCACTGACTACTTTTTTAAGATTAAGAATTTCATCCTTAGATTTTAAAGTGCACATTGTTCGTAAAAAAACCCCAAATCCTTCCTCATTTGGAGTAATAATATTCTCTTGAAACTCATTAACTACTTTTCCAAGATTAGATTTTTTATCCGCAGGTTTTACAGCGCGCATTTCTTCAAAAAAACGATCAAATTGTTCATTATATCGATTATATATAATAGGACTCACTTTATAATCCCTTTTTATGGTTAATTGGCTGTTTTATTTTATAAAAAAAAGAAAAATAAAGAAAGAGAAATCAACAGTAACGCAAAACAAAAACTACTAAGCATAAAAATATATCAGAATGCTAACTCTAATGAACCTTTATGATCCGAAAAAACACTCTAGATATCCCATTGTCGTTCCTACAGAAAGAGACGCTCTTTTACTAGAAAGCACCCTCATCAAAAAACATAAACCGAAATACAACGCGCTTTTAAAAGACGATAAGCGCTACATGAATATTGTTTTAACCAAACATACTTGGCCTAGATTAAAAATGGAGAGGCACAAAAAAACCTCGAAAGACATTCGTAATACATTTGGCCCTTATACCAATGCAAAGGTAGCAAGAGAAGTTCTAGATCTCATGAACCGGATTTTTCCTTTAAGAGAGTGTTCCGATCAAGAGCTTATAAGAAGAACAAGACCGTGCCTTTTGCATGGAATGAAAAGGTGTCTGGCTCCCTGCGTAGATCTTTGCTCAAAAGACACCTACCTATCTTTAGTTCAATCTGTTCGAAGGCTTTTACTAGGAAAAGATCAGACGATTTTATCGACATTAAAAAAAGAAATGGAAGAGGCTGCAGAAAATCTCCTTTTTGAAAAAGCCGCATCGATTCGCGATATGATGGCAAAGATTGAACACATTTTGTCCAAGCAGCATGTAGATAATAGCGCAGCGAAAAACTGCGATGTGATCGGTTTTTTTCAAGAAGCAAATTACGCTGTGATTACCAAACTCCTATTTAGGGAACACAAGCTTATTGGATCAGAGTCCTTTACCTTCGATCAAGTCCTCTCTTCTAAAGAAGAAATTCTAGAAACCTTTCTCTTGCAGCATTACGAAAAAGAAGAAATTCCGAAAGAAATTCTTCTACCTTTTTCTCTTCTTTCATCTACGATTTTACAAGACATTTTGAGCGACACCTTAAAAAAACAAGTCCATCTAATGATCCCTAAAAAAGGAGATAAAAAGGCTCTTTTACAAATGGCTTATGAAAACGCTGAAGCGCTTTTTCAAAAAGATAAGGATGCCAAAGCGATCCGAGAAAAAACCCTTTTAGAAATGCGAGAAAAGCTCTCTTTGAACAAATTTCCGAAAAAAATCGCCTGCATCGATAGCTCTAATATCCAAGGGCAATACCCTGTTGCAGCTATTGTGGTTTTTGTTGATGGGAAAAAAGAAAAGACTCTACAAAGGTATTATTCGATCGAACAAAAAGGGGCTCCTGATGATTACGCCTCTTTAGCTGAAGCTTTAACAAGATTTTGTAAAGACCGAGAACAGCTTCCCGATCTTCTTTTGATCGACGGCGGAAAAGGACACCTATCTACCGCTATGAACGTTTTAGAAAAAGCCAATATCGCAGGTATCGATGTAATTGGCCTTTCTAAAGAATCCTCACTACATACAAAAGGTCTTACAAGAGAAAAAGTCCACCTTCCTTTTAAAAAAGAGGTCACCCTTCCCCAGCACTCGCCTGTTTTATTTTTACTACAAAAAATTCGAGATGAGGCGCATAGGGTAGCCATAGGATTTCATAAGAAAAAACGTTCTAAACAGACCATACAGACTCTTTTAGATGATGTAGACGCAATAGGACCGAAAAAAAGAGCCTCTCTTTTAAGGCACTTTGGATCCATCGCCCAGTTACAAAAATTTTTAAAAGAAGATGTTGATGAACTTCTATTGCCTGGCATCACGAAAAAAGACATTCAAAGACTAAAGGATTTTTTTCTTAAGAAAAATGAATTGTTATTTCATATGGATCGTAAATTAATG
>CALBPE010000064.1 GCA_937899275.1 uncultured Chlamydiae bacterium | reverse complement strand
TCCCTCACATTTTCCAATGCAGCGGTAAGTGGAAAAACGCCCACTTTCTCCGTCGGATCGGGCGCTGATCTTACCCTTCCAAATACTTTTTCTGGTGGAAACTTTGCAAAAGAAGGAGCTGGGTCTTTAGTCATCTCTGGAAATAATAGCGCATTTTCTAACACCTTAACTGTAGTAGAAGGAACGCTTAATATCAGCTCTTCTGGCTCACTTGCGAATACAACGATCAGTGTAAATCCCGCAAATGCAGATATCACAACATTACTAACCGGTTCAGGTAATTTTGGACCCACTACAATCAATAAAGGCACTGTAAAGGGAAACGGCACGTATAAAAGCTTATCTGCACAAAATAGTTCAGTAATTGCGCCAGGAGAATCGATCGGCACCATACAAATTGAAGGAAATTATGTTCAAGGTAGCGGCGTTGTCTACGAAGTAGAAATTGAAGATATGATGAACGATAAGCTCATTGTAGGAGGCTCTGCTACCATCGAAGATGGCGCTATACTCAATGTGATCTTTCACTGCGGCGTGATACCTGAAGGCACTACATTTGATATCCTAACAGCAAATGGGGGGATCAATCAATTATGGTCTAGTCAAAATTTTCCAAATGGCTGTGAGCTAACAGCATTTCTTGCAGAAGACGGCACCATTGCCAGACTCATTGCCGGTAGTACGGCAATTGTTGCTCCCATATTTGGCACAAGGATCATTGCTCCTGGCAATCCTTCTAGAACAAATGACTACCTCAACCTCCTCAATTACCCCACAGAAGGAGATATCGTCGATGTAATTATTGCGCTCAATACATTAAGTGGAGAGGAACTAGACCAGGCGCTAAATTTACTGAATCCAGCGCTTTTTGGGATCTTTCCCCTCATCAACCTTGATCTCAACCACTGGGCAGCGTCGCAATTAGAACAAAAAGCGCGTAGACTATGCCCTTTAGAGGAGGTTGAAGGGTGGGAGAAAAAAAATCACTTTTGGATGAGTCCCTACGGTAGCGTGACAGAAACAGGAGTATTGGGAGAAGTGCGCGGTGCATGCGCAAAAACGCGGGGAGTACTAGCAGGTTACGACTATGTAGGATTACCAGATACTCTTGTCGGTATCGCTGCGGGTTATGATTTTACTGCTCTGAAATGGGACCAGCTTGCTGGAAGATCTGATAACCACCGGGTTTACGGCTCTTTCTATACAAGCGGTCATTATAGAGGTCTTTCTACACACGCATCGGTTATTGCAGGGGCAGATCACCTCGATACCAAAAGAAACATTAACTTTGCTAGCATCAGAAGAGAGGCCTATGGACGGCGCACAGGAGCATTTGCTACAGGACATTTTGCCTTTAGCCAAGAATGCTTTCCAGAAAAACACCTTTTTGTATTTGGAGAAATGGACTACAACTACCTCTACGAAACAGAATTTCTAGAGCAAAACGCTGGTGCATTAGATCTATTTGTCTTCAAAAAAGATAGCCATTATCTCCGCTCAGAGTTTGGAGGGAAGTGGGAACATGTAATCGGCATTTTCCCCTGCTGTCTGCAGCTTCGCGGCTCTGTGAGTTGGGTATGCAAAACTCCTTTAGAAAAAGGAAGAAGATCATCAAGGTTAGCAGATTTTCGAGATGATGTCCCTGTTCTGCAAGTGCATACGCTAAGTAAGAGTAAAAGCTTTTTCTCTCCTAGTTTTGAAGTCGTCTACGAAAAAGACCAGCTGCAAATATCTACATCGTATCTAGGAGAAATGGCGCATGACTACCAAGTGCATCAATTATTTGTTAAGGGCGGTTGGACATTTTAATCTAAAGCGCATCCTGCGCAATTTTTTTTCTACATTCTTCTAAAGTTTTAACCATAAAATGGAGGTTATGGATCGAAGCGAGGCTATATGCAGTGAGCTCATGTGCTTTAAATAAATGGTGTAAATAAGCCGCTGTAAAATGTGTACAGGTATGACAAGAGCAGTCTGGATCGACAGCAGACATTTGCAGCTTGTAGCGGCTTTGTCCAATTTTCACAGGTCCATTTTTTGTGAAAAGAAGCCCATGTCTTGCAGCTTTTGTGGGATAGGAGCTGTCAAATGTATCGATACCCAAAGCAATCCCTTTAAATATCGAAGGCAGATCTCCTATACCAAGAAGATGGTTGGGCAGGTGCTGAGGCATATAGGGCATCAGATGTTGCAACATCTGATGCATCTCTTCTTTAGTTTTTCCAAAACTTCCCCCAATAGCTAAGCCATCGAACGGAAGATCGCTTAAATAAAGGCAGCTTTTTTTTCGCAAAACAGGATCGAGTCCCCCATGCACCACTCCATACATCAATTGGTGTTGAGGGTCTTTTTTATGCGCATCTAAAGAGCGTTTTTCCCAACGGTGCGTGCGGTCTAAAGAAGAAGATAGCTTTTGCAGTGGAGTATGGTAAGGGGGAAGTTCATCAAAAGGAATGATGATATCTGCTCCTAGTTTTTTTTGGGCTTCTACGGAGGATTCTGGAGTGAGGTGAAGCGCTCTTCCATCTCGATAAGAACGGAATAAAACGCCTTCTTCAGTGATCTTTAATACCATATTTCTGGAAATCGATTTCCCCTGACTTTTTAACTCGCTTGCAACAGACCCATATAAAAGAGAAAAAACCTGAAATCCCCCCGAATCGGTGATGATCGGCTGAGATCTACCCATAAATTTATGTAAACCTCCTGCTTTTGCTACCACATCTGCGCCAGGTTGTAGCATTAAATGGTAGGTATTACAAAATAAAAGCTGTAGGCCGATCGATTCCACCATATGGGTATCTAGCGCTTTAATCGTGCCATTAGTTCCCACAGCAACAAAGTTTGGCGTATCAATCACGCCATGGGCTGTTGTAATTTTTCCGAGACGCGCTCTAGATTTTTTTGATTGATATACAACTTCAAACATGACTTTTTTCTCCCAAAAAACGCCCTGAAAGCGTAGTAAAAGGAGCGCTCAACCAAATCACAAGAATTTTCACAAAAAGCGATACCATAATTACATGACCGATATGATGCACAATGCCGTATAGTCCTAAAAATGCAAAAAGTGTGGTATCTAGCGTTTGACTAACCATCATCGATAGTCCTGCTCTAATAGGAAAATACTTCCCCTTCAGCCAGTTTTGTAGTAGACGAAAAAACACAATATCCAAGCGCTGCACTAGAAAAAATGTAGTAATAGAGGCAAGAACAATACGGGGAGTAGAAACAAGTATCCTCGCAAAAGCGTCCGATGCGCTATCGTAAATGGACGGAGGGTAGGCAAGATGCATTTTTGCCATCACCGCAAAAAACACGAGACAGATAAACCCAATAACACTGGCTTTTTCTGCAGCTTTTTTTCCGTAGTACTCTTGCAAATAATTTAGAGCTAATATCGCTTGTACTGCATAGACATCAGAACAAGTAACCGTAAGCGAACATAGCGTCATCTCTTTGGTAACAAAAAGATTGGCTAATACAGCAGATAGGCTTAAAAACGCAATCAAACACTCTTTTCCAAGTCGTGCAGAAAAAAGGAGAAAACCTGCTGATAAAACAATATGAAGTATAAATACCAGTTCTGTATACATAACTTTTTTTACTTTTCTCCTTGTATTTTTGGTGTTTCTGGTGTTTTTGGTATGCCCCATAACTTTTGATAGAAGGCAAGCTCTAATAAAAGCGCCTGTTTTCGGACAAAAGGATCGGTAAACCCATGCCCTTGTTCAGGAAAAAGATAGAGCTCGACTTGTTTACCATGCGCCTTTAAAGAATCTGCAAACCTTTCTGACTGCTCTTTTGGAACAACGACATCTTTTTCTCCATGAAATAGTAAAAAAGAGCTGTTTGTGCGCTCTACAAAATGAATGGGAGATCTGTTGTAATACCTCTCTTTTTCTTCTGGGTAAGGGCCAATTAAACTCTCATTATAACCGCTTTCAAATGCATGTGTAGTTGCACTAAGGCTTTCTAAATCACAAATGCCGTAATACGATACCGCCGCTTGAAATGCATTTGTATGTACAGCTGCCATAAGCGCTGTATATCCGCCAGAAGAGCTTCCTCGAATCGCTGTACGTTTTGGATCAACGCAGCCTTGATCAATCCAATACTGCAAAGCATCTACCGCATCATCCACATCGATTTCTCCCCATTTTCCATAGAGCTTTTCGCGATAGGTTCTGCCATAGCCGGTACTTCCCCTGTAGTTTACACAAATGTAGGCAAATCCTCTTGAAGTCCAAAATTGTGTTTCTAAAGAAAATGTATCTTGAAAAGAAGCGGTAGGCCCGCTGTGGATTTTCATAATCACCGGAGGTTTTTCCCCATCCATGCCTTCACAAGTAGAGTGCATAGGTGGATAAAAGTAGCCATGTACCTTTTCTCCATTTTTTGTAGGACAAGAAAATGGGGTTGCAACCGACCGATCTTTTGCAGGATAGATGCTAGGAGGCTTTTGCACGTAAGAAAAAGAAGGGACCTTTGATTGGAGGTCAATAGCTACTAAAGCTGGGTCTTTATCTTGAAAGCTCGCAATAGAATAAACAAAAGAGCGGCCTTTCACCAGACCATCATAAGAAGAAATAGGTAAAGAAATCGGCTCTATAGCGCCTTTTTCTCTGCTGAGTTTTCCTAGTTTGACCTGTCCTTGATCGCGGTATATACAAACGATGTGTTCTTCTAAAAGAACGTAGGTGCGAAGACCAAAGATCCATTGAGGTAGATCTAATTCATAGTCTTCTTGATGTAAAGAAACTACCTTACCCTCTTGATAAACATACAGGTTAGAAAAGCCCGAGCGGTCTGATAAAAAGTACAAAGCTCCTGTAGAGGAAAATGTAGGTTGAAAAATTGTTTCCGATCCTCCTCCTGCGATGCGCATTTTTTTTTCAAAGTGTTGTTGAGATCCTTCTTTTTTTACCCGGATCCAAAGTGTAGTATTTTGCCATGGCATATCTGGTTTATTCCAGGAAATAAATGCCAGCTTTTTTCCATCAGGAGAAAGTGTGGGATTGGCGTAAAAATCCTCTCCTTGTTCCACGATTTCTTCTTTGATCGGCTCCCGCGCCATATCGATACAAATGATGGCGCGCTCCTCTGTTTTTTCTTTTAGCTCTTCGCGAACAAAGTACCATTTTTTTTGTATAGGATCATACGCGCCATCTGCGTAGCGCGTTTTTCCCTTTGTTGATCTAGAGATTTTTTTTAGTTGAGATCCTTGGTATGAGTAAAGCTGTCCATCTTCAATAGAAGAAAAAACAATCCCTTCATCATACGGGAAATAGGCATCTCCTCCATACTCATGAATCTTTGTGCCAAGGCGCATATTTTGGGGTAATAAGTCGGGGGTATTGATCGAAGAGATAGTCTTTCTTCCCGATGCGGTCTTGAGCGTCCAATAGAGGGTAGAGTCTCGGGGAGCTATTTTTGGAAAAGAAATCGTTTCTTTTTTATGCACTAAGTCATGTAAAGAAAAGGGAGATTTCCAAGAACCAAAAGGTTTTTTTTGCTTTTTCATAATTAAATACTATTAAAATGATCATATCATAGTTTGATTTTGCTTAAAATCAAATAAAATGATTATAATGCTTATAAAAAGGGTTTTATGCAAATTTTTCTTGTCATCTTTCTCTATGCAGCTTGGTCTAGCGTATTTACCCTAGGCAAGTGGACCCTTGGATTTGGGGCGCCATTATTTCTCACTGCTTGTAGAATGCTTTTTGCAGGAGCCCTTCTGGTAGGATACGCCTGGATCAAGCAAAAAGGAAAAATCCCATTAACCAAGATGCAAATTGCTTCTTTTTGCCTTTTGGGAGTTTTCAGTATCTACCTGACAAATAGTTTAGAATTTTGGGGCCTTCAGCATTTAAGTGCAGCAAAAACTTGTTTTATCTACAGCTTATCTCCTTTTTTCTCTGCGCTTTTTTCCTATATCCATTTTGGGGAAAAAATGAACGGCAAAAAATGGATCGGTATGGTGATCGGATTTTGCGGGTTTCTTCCTGTGCTTTCTTTACAGAGCGGTGAAGGTGGCTTATTGCAAAATTTAGGGGGATTTTCTTTAGCAGAACTTGCCGTCATAGCAGCTGCTATTTTCTCTGTATATGGATGGGTGCTTTTACGACTTTTGGTTAAAGAAAAAGAGCATTCTCCGCTGATTGTGAATGGCTTTAGCATGCTTTTTGGAGGCATGTTAAGTTTAATCCACTCCCTTCTGGCTGATAGCTGGACGCCTCTTCCTTTATACCATATGGACTCTTCTCATACTTGGGGATTTTTGCAGGGAGTGATTTCCATGACGCTGATCTCGAATATTTTGTGCTACAACCTCTACGGCTACTTACTGAAAAAATATAGCGCTACATTTCTATCGTTTATGGGTTTATTGAGCCCGATTTTTGCCTCATTTACCAGCTGGATTTTTTTAGGAGAAAGTCTCTCCCCTATTGTATTTGTATCTACAGGTGTTTTATTTATTGGCCTGTTTTTACTCTACCAAGAGGAAAAAAAACAAGGCTACGTCTTGAGCACAAAAGAGCAGTAAGCTTTTTTACTAAAAAGAGAGGGGCTTTAGGTTAAAGATTCATCCAAATAATGGCTGCATTTAATGCCGCTGCATAACCCAACCAAAGAACGTAAGGGGTAAAAGCATACACAATCCACTGGTGCACCTTTCTTCCGTAGAAAATGACAAATAGACTGCAGATCAGTAAAAGTACAATACCAATAAATCCTGCCAAAGGACTTTGCAGCCCAAAAAATAGATAACTCCAAATGCTATTGAAACCGAGCTGTAATACCCAAAAAAAGCGCCCTAAACCTCTTTCTTTACTCGGCTCTTCATTCCAAAGTAAAAAACCTGCAAGAGATACAAGTAGGTAAAGCAACGGCCAGACTAGGGAAAATATCGGGCCTGGAGGATTCCAGACGGGTTTTTTCAATGCGATAAACCAACTACCTACATGCACCTTCATAATATAGGCGTTGATTTCTTGCACAAGTAACACCAAGAAAAAAAATAAAATCGCCGAAAAAAAATAGCGCAGAAGAGAGTTTTTCTTTTGTATAATACCAAACATAACTTCAACGTATAACAAGGAAGATTAATTGTAAAGATGTGCGGTTACCAAGACTTGAACTTGGGACCTCGACATTATCAGTGTCGCGCTCTAACCAACTGAGCTATAACCGCAATTTGTGACTGGTCATTTCCGTGAAATTGGAGGCTAGGAGATTCGAACTCCTGACCCTCAGAATGCAAATCTGATGCTCTACCAACTGAGCTAAGCCCCCACTTAAGGAAATCACCAAAATATGTAACAAAGAATAACGCAGTTTCTTTTTTTTGATAAGTAAATTTCTCTAAAGAAGTCTTTTACTATCCAGGAAGAACCTGAATTTTTGCAAAAGAGTCACAAAATGCGGCAAATTCTTGTTCTGATCCACTCTGCATGCGAAGAGCAAAAACTTGATTTTCAACCAGAATAATTTTTTCTCTTTCGGCTAGATTATGCGCAAAAGGGTTCGGTATATTCGGCAAAGACGCAGGTGTTTTCAAGGCTCCTGTAAACGTATGCCAAGAAGGGTAATACGCAATACGGTAGACAACACCTTGATTAGAGGCGCTATACTCGACTATTTGCCCTGAGACTTTTTTTTGCGGTTCTTTTGGAAAAGCTACTTGGTAAGGGCTTCCACCAAATACTTTGACTAAGACCACAGGCTGCTCAAAGGCAGATTTTTTTTCTTCTACAGCCGTTTTGTCTAGAGAAAACGGAAAGGAAAAAATTGCGAAAAATAGATAAATCACTGAAAAAAATCGCTTCATAGTAAAAATATTTTACCAAAAAACAATATAAAAATACATTATTCAAAATTTTTTTGTATTATTAAAAATCTTTCTTTATAAAAAAAATAGAGAGGAAAAGCCTATGAAAACATCCATCGGGAAAACATCTACCTGGTTTCTGTCTACTCTTAAAGGAAGAGTCATTGTATCTGCTTCTGCTTTACTCATTATGGCATTTGTTGCTTTGTGGTTCATGCTGCCGAAAAGCTATGTGTGGACAAACGATGCTTATATCGAAGCATATGATGTACAAATCAGCTCAGATATCGAAGCTAGAATCACCAAGATCTACTTTGCAGAAGGAGATTTCGTAGAAAAAGGCGCTCCTATGATTGATCTTAAAAGAGATATTTTAGACGCTGAGCTCATTGAAGCGGAAAAAGAAGCTGTGTTAGCAGAAGAAATCCTGAAAAAAGAACAGGCATCTCTAGCAAAAATCCGAGATGATTTTTTCATTGCGAAAGATGAATTTGCAAAAAACATCATCTCTTTTCTCGACTACGATCATGTGGAAAAAGATTTCATCATTGCAAGTCAGCAGGTGAAAATTGCAGAAAAAGCTCTGGAAAAAAGCATCGCTTCTAAAGATGTGATTTTAGCCCGTTTAGATCATACCACTATTTTTGCACCAAGAGACGGTTATATAGCAAAGCGTTGGATTCTACCTGGCGATGTAGCCACCGTAGGAGCTCCTTTATTCACTATGAATGAACTAGATTTTTTATGGGTAAATGCCAAACTAGAAGAAACAAAATTGCAAGAGGTAAAAGTAGGTGACCCGGTAACGATCACAGTCGACTGCTACCCAGATCGAGTATTTACGGGAAAAGTATGGGTTATCAAACCCTCTGCCGCAGCAAAGTTTGCGTTAATTCCCCCATCAAATGCGACGGGTAATTTCACAAAAGTTGTACAGAGGATTCCTGTGAAAATTTTACTGGAAAAACCCAAAGAAAGTGGTCTCTATCTATTTCCCGGTATGAGCTGTGAGGTGATGATCGATACTACGCGAAAGCACCTACCATGAAAAAACATAGCCTGCAGTGGCTCATTCTTACGGCTATTTCTATTACCACTACACTCGCCGTTTATAGCACCGTGAGCACTGTTTTACTGGGCCAGGTGATCACAGATAGTTTAGCGATTGATGGGGCGCGCTCTTCTTGGATTACGATCATTTATCTTCTTGGAGCAAATACTATTGTACCTATTGCAAACCGGATCGCAGATCGTTTGGGTTACAAAAAGGTTTTTCTTTTAGGTGTCGCTCTTTTCTTTCTAGGCACTCTTGGGTCGGGGTTATCCCAAAACTTTTTTATGATAACGACCTCTAGATTGATCGAAGGGGTCGGAAGCGGCTTTATTTACCCTGTAGGTCTTGCCATCATTGTGCAATCTTTTTCAAAAAAGCACCTATCTGTAGCAATCAATATCTACATGGCAGCTGTATTTGGTATCGGCTTTGCAGGGGGATCTATCGTATCTGGCTACTACGGCTTTCTCAACTTATGGAGAGGCTCTTTTTTATGGACGCTTATTCCTATCTCTTTAAGCTTCGTGATCGCATGTATTTTATGCACTGAAACAAAACGCGTACAAAGAGGCTCTTTTGACTACGCGGGGTTTTTCTTTTTTGCAAGTTTTGTATCTTGCATCATCGTATTTTTAGAGCAAGGAAACCTTCCCTCGACAAATGAAGGGTGGCGCTCTTCTTACATCATTTTTTGCATGATTGGAGCTGTGGTTTTTATGATCGCTACGCTGCTTTTAGAAAAGGGGGCAACCAACCCGATTATTCCCCTACCGTTATTTAAATATGCAACATTTACTACAGGGTCTATGACCTTATTTGCCATCGGCAGTGTGATTTTTTCTACAACAAATGTAGCTGTAGAATACATGCAAGAAGGGCTATTATACGACCGGTTAAAAATAGGAAAAATCTTATCTATTTATGGAACCATGCTTGGAATAGGCCCTTTGATTGCCAATTTACTCATGAAAAAAATCTCCCCTACAATTTTAAGCGTATTTGGTCTTTGCGTCCTGATTTGCAGCTTATTTCTAAGTAACATCATTTCGATCCAATCTAGTGAAGTTCCCATCATCATTATGTTGACCGTCCGAGGTCTTGCGGTAGGTATTTCTGTAGGACCTGTTGTTGCAAGCGCTTTAAAAGCGCTTCCAAAAGAGCTGGGATCCGACGGATCGACTATGTTGACCTTTTTCCGTCAGGTAGGAGCAACATATGGTGGATCCATTTTTTCGTTAATTGCCATACGCAGAAATATTTTTCATAAGGAAATATTTTTCACATCGATGAATCAACACCTAAGCGCTTATAAAAATGCGGTATTTAACCTGAAAAACGAGGTCTTTGCTGGATCCCTAAGTCAAGGCGCTATGAGAGCAAAAGTAGAAATCATTGACTACGTAAACCGCCAGTCGTATATTCAGTCGTTAAATGATGCAAACATTTTTATGGGTTATATCGTGATGGCGATGACCATCTTACTTTGCATCAGCAATATATTGACCTATCTACAAAAAAAGCGGCGTGAAAAACACCATTTGGAAACAGCACCTTAATCTAGAAGAGCTGCAAAAACTAACAAAAGGCTCTGCGGTAGAGCACCTAGGTATTTTGTATACCTACCAAGGCCGCAGTATTCTTAAAGCATCGATGCAAGTAGGTCCTAAAACAATGCAACCCTTTGGAATTTTACATGGCGGCGCGTCAGCATTTCTTGCAGAAACGCTTGCATCTACAGCGTCTTATTGTTGTATTGATCCTACAAAAAATGTAGCTGTAGGCATGCAGCTCAATATCCATCACCTATCTCCTGCAACAAAAGGCGTAGTGGAAGGATCTGTTATCCCGATCCGTTTGGGAAGATCGGTGCATCTTTGGGAAGTATCTATTGAGCAAGAAAAAACGCAAATAGCGCTAGCATTATGTACGGTAAAGATTCAAGAAAAAGCCTGATGAAAGCGCTTAAGATACAGTGCGTTTTGTCTCTACAGGATTTGGAATATAAATCGTACTTGCAGGAAGAGCGCATTCTGCGCCATTTTTCAAAATGATATCGATGGTTTTTAAGTAGATCTCTTCTTGGATCTTTTGAAAAGGGATCCAAGCAGTTGTCTTGGTAAACGCATAGATCATAAACTCCAAGGAATGGGAGCCAAATTGCACTAAATTGACAAAAGATGCCTGCGTCCAATCGATATCGGGATGCGCCTTTAACATCTCTTCTACTTGATTCACAATTGTATGAATTTTATCAGCATCTTTATACCGAACGCCAATATTTGTCTTGATTCTACGATTGCGCATCCGAGATGCGTTTTCAATAGAAATATTAGAAAAAATCCCGTTAGGTATAAAAAGAGGGCGCTTATCAAAAGTGCGTATCCTAGTCAGACGCCAGCCAATTTTCTCTACCGTTCCTTCAATCTCTCGATCAGGTGAGCGGATCCAATCTCCAATTTTAAAAGGACGATCGAGAAAAATAATCAAACCGCCAAAAAAGTTCGCAACTAGATCTTTTGCAGCAAAACCTACAGATAAACCACCGGCTCCAGCAAAAGCCACTACACCTGAAAGCGGCACGCCAAATGCTCTCAGAAGGACAAGTGCGCCTGTAATCAAAACGGATAATCGCAAAATTTGGCAGATGGCCTGGACAGATGTTTTATCCATTTTTGAATGGCTCGACTCAAGGTCCATAAGCGCATTTTCCACTTCTCTAATGAACCGGACTAAAAACCAGATAAACAGAAAAGCGGTCCCCATATCGCGTAAAAATTGGGGTAAGCTATCCAAAAGGGGGTGATCGATGTATTTTCCACCAGATTCTAAAGCAAAAGAAAGACCGATGAGCCAAATAAAAGAAAGTAGCGGCAAATGCACCGCTTCGATTAAGGCTTTGTCCCAAACCTTACTTCTTTTTTTGCTTTTAGGCAGAAGCCTTCTATACATCACCCGTTCAACATAGACAGCAATCATAGTAAAAAGGATGATGATAAATGATTGAATTACCCAAAAGTAATTCATAATGATAGAAGTTGTACCTGTCATACTTCGCATTATAGACAGCAGTTGCCAAAATGCAAAGAAAATTCCTGAAAAAAAAGCCATCTAGATTACGCCCTATACCCTGGCGTTTTCTGTATAAGCCGCTAAATATATTTATATTTATTTTCTTTTTATATATTGCTGGTAACTATGATAAGAAATGTACGATTTGCGCTCTTTGTTGTTTTATTGGCGGGCATCGTTCCCTTGAAAAAAAACTACGCAAACTGGGATTTCGATGGAGATGGACTTTGGGGCACCGCTTCTAACTGGTCGAATAACACCGTGGCTAACGGCAACTTCACCACTCTTTTATTTCAAGATGCTCCCATTTCTAATCCTGTGACCGTTACGGTAAATGGAGACTTTGTAAATGATGCAACAATGAGTTTTACCGGATCTATTGCCTATGCCATTGCCTCTGCTGGCTCTAGCCCAAATACGCTACTTTTTAACGGCCCTGCTACTGCTAATACTCCAGCTATTTCTTTTACCGGTACAGCAAACCATACGATTTCAGCTAACTTGACATTGAACGTCGGTAGTATTTTCGATCAGCAAAATGCTACTGCCACTCCCACTATCTCTTCCACTATTACAGGAACAGGTCAATTTGTGAAAACTGGCGCAGGTAGACTCGATCTTAGTGGAACAAATACTTACACAGGTGGAACAGCGATCAATGCTGGTACTCTTTCGATTAATTCAGATAACAATCTGGGAGACTCTGGCGCCTTATCGATCAATGATGGAAGGCTTCATATGCGCAGTAACGTCAATATGTCTAGAAACATCAACATCACCTCAACCGCTACTGTCGAAACAGAATTTGGCGATCTGAACATTACTGGCGTTATTAGCGGTTCTGGACAGTTAGTCAAAGATTCAGGAGCTACCTTATTACTATTTAGCAATAACACCTATACAGGAGGTACAATCATTAACGGAGGTTCCTGTGGAATCTTCTCCGATACCAGCTTAGGACAGGTGTCTTCGGGTGTTACGTTAAATACGGGCGGCCTTGTCATACAAAGTAGCTTTACTTCTAGCAGGAATATCACCTTAGTAACTAGAGGAAGTATTACTGCTGCTGCAGATACTACGATTGATGGAGTCATCAGCGGAGACGGCACCTTCATAAAATTAGGATCAAATACGCTCACTTTAAGCCAAGCGAATACCTACACAGGCGGCACAATACTCAATGTGGGTACCTGCAACGTTTCTTCCGATGCAATCCTTGGCGACCCTTCAGGGGATTTAACCTTCAACGATAGTAATTTTATCACAGGCAATAACGGAACTCTTGGGATCACAAGTAGCTTTGCCACAGCAAGAAATATAGCCATACTCGAAGGTGATGGTAGAATCAACACCTCTGCAGACTTCACCGTTAACGGTGTAATTACAGGTGCAGGTCAAATGACAAAACTCGGAGCAAGCACTCTTACCCTAAACCAAGAAAACACCTTTAGCGGCGGCTCTGTTATCAGTGAGGGAACATGTAACCTAGGCGCATCAAACGCTCTTGGAACAGGAACAGTGACGTTTTCAGGAGGCGCTTTAGCTACTTCAGCAGATGTTTCTTTAACAAATGCTATCGCTTTAAATGCCGCTACTACAATCACCCCATCTCCCACGCATACATTGTCTTTAACAGGAGCAATTAGCGGCTCGAACGCTTTAAATATTACAGGAGCTTTAGCAGGCACCCCTGTAGTCAGTCTAAGGGGAACAAATACATATACCGGTCTCACAACACTTACAAAAGTCAGCTGTACGGTTGTATCTGAAAGTAATTTAGGCGCAGGAAACCTTTCTTTAGACTCCGCATCTTTGCGTGCACAAAGCTCTTTTTCTACCACAAAAGCGATCGCTTTAAGCGATACCTCTTTTAGCATCACCCCTTCTTTTGAAGTCGATGAGTCTGTGGAATGCACACTTTCAGGAGCGCTTACTGGCGATGGTTTTGCTAAATCAGGATCAGGTCAGCTGATCATTGATGCAGATAATAGCGCCACTCTTACAGGTACGGTCAACGTCACTGCAGGAACGCTCACTGTGAATGAAAACGGATCTTTAGAAGGCGCATCGACCAATATAGGAACCGGCGCTACAGCAAATGGAAGCGGCTCTTTTGGATCGGTAACAGTAGACGGCGGAACGGTATCTGGAAATGGAACCATTGCTAGCTTAGCTATAAACTCAGGAAATATTGCCCCAGGAAATTCCATAGGAACATTGAACATAACCGGCAACTACACGCAAAGCGCAGGATCTTCTTACGATCTAGAAATTGAAAATAATTTAAGTGATAAGATCATTGTAGGAGGAACCGCAACTATTGAAACGGGAGCCATTTTAACCATTCAACCACCTGTTGGAACCATTGCAGCCGATACCGCCTATGACATACTCACTGCCACAGGAGGTATCAACCAACTTTGGAGCGTGATCAACTCTCTTTCAGGAACTGAATTTGAGGTGAATTTAGTTGAAGGAAATACCATTGCAAGGTTAATGCTTCTTCAGACCATGATTTTATCTGGAAAAACCGCTTCTTCTGGCAATCCCACAAAAACGTTAGACTACTTCCAATGCGTACAAGCCGAGTCTCCCTCTGACTTTTTTAATGTAGCTACTATTTTACAAGATTTCACT
>CALBPE010000063.1 GCA_937899275.1 uncultured Chlamydiae bacterium | reverse complement strand
CCGTGAAATGTCTCTTGACGACGCGAAGCAGGCGGGCGCGATCGGCCTCTTCGGCGAGAAATATGGCGACGAGGTCCGCGTGGTCTCGGTCGGCCCTGAGTCGGTCGAACTCTGCGGCGGCACCCACGCACGTTTTACAGGCGATTTAGGAGCATGTATCTTAGTAAAAGAAGGCGCGGTTGCAAAAGGTATTCGGAGGATTGAAGCAAAAGCTGGACTTGCCGCTTTTGCTTCAATCCAAGAAGAAAATGCACTTTTGCGCCAACTCTCCGAGATGTACAAAACCCCTAAAAGCGCCTTAGTAGAAAAAATCATCCGCGAAAAAGAAGAAAAAGAAGAAGCTCTTAAAACCATCAAAACCCTCAGAAAAAAAGAGCAGCGCCACCTACAACAAGAGCTCCTGAAAAAAGCATCTGGCTCTCCTTTAACCATTGCAGAAATCGTTACTATCCCCTCAAAAGACCTACCTAGCTTTGCAGATCAACTCATACAAAAGATGCCAGATGGTGTATTGATCCTAGGATTAGAAGAAGAGGAGCGCTGTCAAATTGTAGTGCGAGTCAGCCCAAAACTTGCCTTTGATGCAAAACACCTCATCCAACAAATAGCTCCCTTAATTGAAGGAGGAGGGGGAGGTAAAAAATCCGCTGCTATGGCGGGCGGTAAAAATAGCAAAAATCTTCCCTTAGCCCTGCAAAAGCTCCGCCATTTGATTCAAGAGTCGTGAACTTATTTCCCTTTCTTTCGCTATCTTCATTTCAAGAGCACATCAAGGTGCATCAAAAAACGTACGTAGAGTCTATTGAAGGCTCTTCTGCTTCTCTTCTTGTCCAAGCAGCCTATGGGGTATATCCCATTCTTCTGATCACCTCGGGTAAAAACAAAGAAGACTATCTTGCAGATTTTGACTGCCTTTTAGAAACAAAACCCCTCCTTTTCCCTTCTTGGGAAACGGCTGTAGAAGAACAGATTGATCCTAGCCCCGATATCATCGGCAAAAGGATGGATACCTTGTATACACTACTAAAAGACCCCTCTTCAAGCTTTGTCATCACCGATCTAAAAAGCTGCTTGCAGCAGCTTCCCAGCCTCTCTATAGATTCTTTTGATGTATGGAAAAAAGGGATGGATATCCCCTGGTCATCTATTCCTCAAAGGCTAGAAGATTTAGGATATAGACCGGTAGCTGTTGTATCAGATAAAAAACAGTTTGCTATCAGAAACGGGATCGTCGATGTATTTCCCATTTCATCTAGCGACCCCTACCGGATCGAGTTTTTTGGTGACACCGTCGATAGCCTGCGTATTTTTGATCCGATCAAACAAACCTCCATTGAAAAAAAAGAAGAGGTGTTTCTTGCTCCTGCAGAAGAAAAACACCTATTAGAAAAAAAACCTCTGCAGCCGCTTTGGCAGTATTTTGCAAAAACGCCTTTAATCGTATTCGATGATCTTGCCAGCTTAGAAGACCACTACGTATCTTTTGGATCGTCTTTTTGCCGCCCTTCAAAGTGCCGCTTTTCTATGAAAGAGCTTTTCGAGAAAATCGATCACGCGCCGCAAATATTTTTTACAAAACAGCCATTACAAAACCTTTCTTCTGTGCAAAAAAAAGGTGAGAAAACCACCTTTTCTATGTTTGATCTTGATTTCACCGCAGCGCTTTACCACCACCCTTTTCATCCTATGGGCTCTGATCTTTTCTTTGAAGGATCGAAGTTTTCTTACCACTTTCTTTATGAAAACCCCCGGTATCAATCGGTTGTTTTAGAGTGTATTCAAAAACATAACCTCCAAAACCACGAGCTAATTGCAGGGTATTTATCTTCAGGTTTTGTATATGAAAATCATGTGGTTGTAACAGAAAAAGACCTGACCCAAAAAAAGAAGGTGATTCGAGAAAAATGGCGCAGCTCTTACCACAGCACTTTTTCTGATTTTCATGCTCTTGTTCCAGGAGAACTTGTCGTACATTTGCATAGCGGTATTGGCAAGTATTTAGGCACAGAAAAACAGAAAAACCATTTAGGCATCGATGCAGAATTTTTAGTCATCGCCTATGCAAAAGCAAGTAAGCTCTATGTGCCTATTTCCCAGTCTCACCTTGTATCAAAATACATCGGCTCTTCAGAAAAGCAGCCTGCGTTAACAGAACTTGGCAGCAAAAAATGGCACCAAGTGAAAACCAAGGCGCAAAAAGATATTGTAGGCTACGCATCAGACCTTTTGCATCTTTATGCAGAAAGGCAATTAGATAGCGCGAAGGTGCACGCTCCTGACTCTTCTCTTATGCAAGAATTCGAAGCGGAATTTGCCTATGAAGAAACCGCCGATCAGTTACTTGCCATTAGCGCTATTAAAGAAGACCTACAAAAATCCAAACCGATGGATCGTTTGCTTTCAGGAGATGTGGGCTATGGCAAAACAGAAGTCGCGATGAGAGCTGCCTTCAAAGCCGTGGTAGATGGAGGAGGGCAAGTAGCTCTTCTTGTGCCTACAACTGTTTTAGCGATGCAGCATTTTGATACATTCGTAGCCAGAATGAACAACTACCCTGTAGAAATCGGCGTCATCTCCCGTTTTCAAACAGCGAAAAAAAACCGGGAAACCCTAGAAAAAACCGCTGCAGGAAAAATCGATATCCTAATTGGAACTCACCGCATTTTATCAAAAGACGTCTCTTTTCAAAACCTGATTCTTCTCATCATCGATGAAGAGCAGCGTTTTGGTGTGCGCGCCAAAGAATCGCTGAAAAAACGGAAAAAATCAGTGCATTCTCTTGCTCTATCGGCCACTCCTATTCCCCGCACGCTATACATGTCTCTTATCGGTGCAAGAGACGTCTCTGTGATGGCTACTCCTCCCGATGATAGGCTACCGATCAAAACGATTCTTGCAGAAACCGATGATACCTTGATCAAGCAAGCAATCCTCCGCGAGCTTGCTAGAGAAGGACAGGCTTTTTTCATCCATAACCGGGTCGAGTCGATTTACCAAAAACAAACATACCTACAAAAACTTGTGCCCCAAGCAAAAATTGGCGTAGCTCACGGTCAGATGCATCCCGACGCTATCGATGATGTATTTCATGCATTTCGAGAAGGCGCCTTAGATGTGCTTTTAGCAACGGTTATTGTAGAAAACGGCATCGATGTACCGAACGCCAATACTATTTTAATCGAAAGAGCCGATTGTTACGGCGTCTCTGATCTATACCAACTAAGAGGTAGAGTCGGCAGATGGAACCGCTCTTCTTATGCGTATTTCCTTTTACCAAAAAACCGCTCCATCAAAGAGCCTTCACAAAAGCGGCTGCAAGCTCTTGTCCAAACCAGCGGATATGGCGGCGGTATGAAGCTTGCTAAAAGAGACTTAGAGCTTCGAGGTGCAGGAGATATTTTAGGAGAAAAGCAATCGGGGCAAGTAGCTTCTATCGGTTTTCATTTATACTGCATGTTACTAAAACGGGTGATCCGGTCTTTACAAGAAAAAAAGCCGATCACCTTTGTGGATACAAAAATGGAGTTTTTATACCCCGCATTTTTCCCCGAAGAGTATATACCAGAAAATGCGCTACGTATGGAGCTGTATCACAAACTAGGAGAAGCGGAGTCCACCGAAGCAATCGAAGCGATCAAACGAGAGCTAACCGACCGTTTTGGCCCGTTACCTTCTCCTGTAGTATTTTTACTTCACCTAGCAAATATCCGGGTCTTTGCTAGCATGCACCAGTTTACAAAACTCCGATTCACCGAAAAAGAGCTTTTTGCCGAAAGGACCCTCGGTGAAAAAACCTATACAAAACGGATTTTTCTTCCCCAATCGTTGCAAAGCCCAACGCAGCTTGAAGACTACGTCCTGCAAAAACTTAAAGAAGAGTTTTTACAAAAAACCGTCCGGTCCTTTCTAAAAAAGAATAAACCCACATAAACACCTCTTTCTTTTTTTAAAAAATCCCATTTACGTGTATTCTATTTTACCCTAAATATAGATTTTTTCTACTACACCACATGGACGAACTATGACGCTACCGACAACAGGGGTTAACTTCACAACTCAAAACATATATCCAGGACAAAAAAGATCTCGGGAAAATGCCGGTATCCCCCACACCACCACATGCGCTAAGATGCAGCGTATACAGGATCGGTCTTTCAACTCAAAAGAATTTACATGCCCACATAGTAAAAAAAACGAGATGAAAGTAGGGAATATTACACCAAAAACTACCCCCATTTCTATGAGAGTAGAAGATCTCTGTCGCAAACAACAACATTCTTCTAGCGCACAAAAGAACGCGTGTGTAAAGGCAGGAACTCCGCCAAAAGGAAAAGCTGTAAGGTTTCCTACTGTGGATACCTCTTGCCCGAGAAATCCTACACAAAAGTGCCCTTCTGTTAAAAGGAAGCAAACACCTAAAAAACCCTTCAAGTTTTTTGAGATGCTCGCTGCTTTACCAGAAGGCAAGGACAAACGCTAGCCGGTGCAATGTTTCTGGAAAAACACTTATTTAGAGCTGCTAGTCCGATCTTTTTTTTCTTCTGCAGCCACTTGTTTACCTAGTAAAGGATTTTGATACTGCACAGCGCGATCCCCTACTTTTATCAAGGCGTTCTTGACGAATTTTCTCACTTCTTCATGAAATTCACCGTCTAGTTTGAGAAGAACTAGATCTATCAGCAGTTTTTTTGAATCGAAACGTGCATCTTTAAAAAACTGATGGTTAGGGTCTACATTTTTTTGAAAGAGATCATATAAAGCTCTGGGATTGTCTTTTTGAAGACGTTTATGAGAGCTAACTGTTGTGATCAACAAAGGCGACATCACTTGAACGCCGTCGCCCAGAGTAACTATCTTTGTAAAAGACATAACAAAAAAATTCCTATAATGATTTTTGTGCCATGACTATACATTTCATGAAAATATAGATCAACTACTTAAGGAATGTTGCAAACAGATTGTATATTTGAAACCAGAATCTAGGCGTAGACTTTTATAGCCTTTACCCCTTTTGTACAGACTGTTTATGTTACGTTTTGTCTTTTTCTTCTATAAAATCAGGCTAGTAATAAAACATCTGCATGAACTGGTATAATTTTTTGCATGCGATTTTTTTAACTCGGTTTAATGTTTGGTCTAATATGGTCTGATTTTCCAGCCGCTCTTTCGGCGCTTGTTCACGCTTATCTTGATTAGAATCCTCAGAGCATATACTCCTTGACTCAGAGATGGCTTTATCAGCATCGAGTTGATCTGCTATCTTCTGCCATTTTTCTAAAACTATTGTCTTAACTTTTTCTGATAGATTATATCTTGCAAGCTGCTGATCGAGCATGCTTTTACCCCGATCTTGATTATCAGCTTTTTCGTACATCTCTTTTAACTCAGAGATGACCTTATCAGCATCGAGTTGATCTGCTATCTTCTGCCACTTTTGTAAGATTCTTATAAGAGTTGTTTGTGGTAATTTATATGATGCAAGCTGCTCAGCTAACGTCTTGTTACCCTTACCTTGCTCGCTATATATCTCTTTTAGCTCAGAGATAATCTCGTGATCAAAATTAATCGTATTTAAAACTTTATATAATCTTTTTCTAGCAATTTCCTTCGCGTTAGCTGATACCTGAAATTGCTTAAGACCTTCGTCAATCTTTGCTGTATACTCTTCTCTAGTAGCACATACGTTAATGAATATAGAAGATAGTGCGGATTCTATGGTTCTTGCCATCAACTCATCATAATCTGCGACTTGTTCCAATTGAAGATATTCATGGTGGGCTTGTTGAAGTAACGGTTGCAAAAGTTCCCTTTTCCTACTGTTGTAGTAATGAATCATTAATTGAGTTTTTGCCAATACCTTAACTCGACTTGATACGGGGCATTGGACAAGGCCTTGCTTGATTTCATGTGTGTATTTTTCTTCTGTATATCCGCAACAATCAATTCCTTTTAAGAAATCAACGATCTGTGTTGCTAGCTTTTCCTCTGCAGCTAGCTCTTCTGAATGCTCCCCAAGATTTTGTTCATCCTTTAAGCGAATCTGCTCTTGTATTTTCAGCTGCTCTTGTATTTTCAGGTTTAACCCTTCTAATTCTTGCAACGACTCGGTCCACGAAGTGCGAAGCGTTTGGATATCTTTTGCAGTTATATGCGGATTTTTAGATAACGGGAAAAATCTATCAGATAGTGTATCGACTCTATCTTTAACAGGAATCTCATCCGATAACAGCCGCCTTTCTACAAACAAATAGCGAAGAGGGCTATCATCTAAAAGGCCTTGGACATTACCATGCATCTTTTTTAGTGCACTAATGAGCCCTTCATTGAAATAATATTTCCATCTTTTCTCATTGATGTAGGGTTTTCTAATTTTAAAATCTGCTAGTATTTTTTTTACTTCTGATCGAGCAATGAGGTCCACAGATCTACGACTAACCGAGATTAAAGAAAGGACCATTCCAAGTGGAAAAAAAATCATGGTGGCGATAGTAACCACAGCAAGACAGAGCACCATGATTGCACCTTGTATCTTCTTTTGAGAACACTTTTGCAGATCTTCTCGGGAAAGACTGCGAAGATGGCGGACCAACGCTCTAGAAGGAAACAAAAGGCCGTCGCTAATGACTTCTGGCCAGTCTGGATCCACTTGTATCGGTCTAGAAACTAGTAAAGGAGGTAGCGGCATACTGTTTTTTTTATTTAATAATATAAGAAATTATAAAGGTTATTCAAAATGCAAACAAGTGATTTTATATTCTATTTAAGAAATAAGAATTAAATTTTTTATTGTAAAATATTTCTATTAAGGCAAGAGATTATACAAGGCAGGCTTCAATTGCCTTTCGGAGATTTTCCTGACTATCGGGATGAAATTGTTGCACAAAAGATTCTACGCGAAGGCGCGCGCTATGGGGGGTATATCCCAATTCTTTCTGCTCCAATCCAAAATAATTGAGTACGCCTTTTGGATCATCTGGCATATCCACTTGCCTACTCTTCATAAACTGGATAAAAAGATCGTTGATATGGTTCGTATAGCGCGCAAGACGAAAAGGGGGCAACGCCTTAGATAGCCGGCCGTGTAGCCGCAGCATAGGCTCTGCAGACCTAAGATCAATTGAGGGCTGTTTTTTTCTTGAGCAAGATAAAAGAGAGAATAACAAACCCAAAATAACAAAAGGACCTAAAATAATAGATGCAATAAGCGCTAAAGCTTTAGGAACAGCTCCTTGGAAGCAATAAACCTGTTTACCGATAAAAACGGGATTACCCGCAAGCAAGCGGATGGGAGCTAGGAAAAGATCTCCTAACCGCTCTAAATTATCAATTGGTTTTCCAATAGGGTAGTTTTGAAAGTAGATCGTCATACGTAAACAAATTATAAACACCTTAACTTTTTTACGAGTTATAGAAAACTTTTTTTCTCCACAATTTCCATAGGCAAATTGCGATGATAGGCTCCTTTGATTTTTTTCGATTGCATAGTTCTTGCTTTTCTCAGCACAGCAATCCCTGTCTCTACATGCTCTTTGGTGTGCTTTGCAAAAATTGCAGAAGAGCTTTTCTTTGTTTTGATGCCATCTTGATTGAGGGGAAGGTCCGATACAAGCAGAAGAGCTCCCAAGGTAAATTTCCTTGCGTAGCTTGCTGCAAAAAGGGTGGCGCACTCCATTTCAATACCTTGCGCTTTTGTTACCTTAAGCTTTTCAATAAACGCCTGGTTAAACTCCCAAAAGCGCATATTCGTTGTATAGGTAATACCAATATGGTAGGGGATATTTTTTTCTTCCAATACATCGGTTACCGCTTTTTGCATAAGGAAATTAGCTAACGCTGGAACTTCAGAAGAAAAATAAAAATCAGAGGTCCCCTCCCCTCGAATACTCGCTACAGGAACTAAATATTCCCCCGGTTGATACCGCCTTCTAAGACCTCCGCACATTCCGAGAAGAACGGCTGCTCGGACAGGTAAAAACGAGCAGATGTCGACGACAAGAGCTGCTGCAGGCGACCCTATCTTAAAATCGAGTATAGACGTTTCTTCTTCTTCACAGTGCGCTACTTTGAACATAGACCCTTCATAGATTTTGACCTTGCGACTATCTGCAAAATACTCCACATACTTCGGAAAATTCGTTAAAATTAAATTGGATTGAAAATCGCTTGTAGAAGAGCCTGCGTATCTTTCTAACGTATCTCTTGCGATTTTTGCTTCCATATGATCGGACGGCTGTTTTTCTTGCATAAGGCACCTCTTTTCCTTTGGTTATACATGGCCATTGAAATAATTGAAAATAATCCCGATAATATATTTTAGAACGAGGAAAATCATGTCACAATTAACAACCAATGCTATCCGACCTGGAATGAAAGTAGAACTAGAAAACGAGCCTTATTTGGTCGTAAACAATGAATTTGTCAAACCGGGAAAAGGCCAAGCATTTAACCGGATCAAAGTCAAAAACTTTCTGACCGGTAGAGTGTTAGAAAAAACCTTTAAGTCGGGAGAAAAACTCGAACTTGCCGATATAGAAGAAGTCCGCATGCGTCTTTTATATACCGATCAAGATGGCGGTGTATTTATGCACGATGAAACTTTTGATCAGCTGCATATTTCTTTTACCACAATTAAAGAAAGCGCAAAGTGGATGAAAGAAGACATTTCATATGAAGTCATTTTATACAAAGGCAATGCCATTGACATCATGCCCCCTACCTTTATGGAGCTACAAGTTACAGAAACTGCTCCTGGAGTTCGAGGCGATACAGCATCTGGTAGAGTATTGAAACCTGCCGTCTTAGAAACAGGCGCTAAAATCCAAGTGCCGATCTTCATCGAAGAAGAAGAGCACATTAAAGTCGACACAAGAACTGCTGAGTATGTCTCCCGGGTTTGATCTCATCAAAGATCGCGCGTCGATGCTGGCCAAAACCCGCGCATTTTTTGCAGAAAGATCTGTTTTAGAAGTCGATGTAGCGACTTTAATCCCCTATCCACAGCTCGATGCTTACATCGAGCCTATCAAAGCAGACTCTGGATATCTCCACACCTCTCCTGAGTATGAGATGAAAAAGCTTTTGGCAGCGGTTCCTTGTGATATCTACCAACTGACGCATGTATTTCGAAAAGAGGAGATAGGTAGGGTTCACCTAGCAGAATTTACCATGATTGAATGGTATAGAATGCAGAAAACCCTAATCGAGCTAAGTGAAGAAACGCTTGCGCTCATCCAGCTTTTTCTCGGTGAAAAAAAGATAGAAAGATGCACATTTTCCTCTCTTTGGGATGCTTTTGTACCTCCTGATGCAAAAGGACCCAAAGAACTTCTTTTCGATGACTACATTGCCTCTAACCTGTCCCCCGAAAAGCTATATGTAGTAGAGGATTTTCCAACAGAAAGCGCTGCTTTAGCGAAGATAGAAAATGGCGTTGCCAAGCGTTTTGAAATTTATCTTGGCGGCTTAGAACTTGCCAACGGTTTTTGGGAGCTTTCTTGTCCAGTAGAGATCAAAAAACGCTTCGAAACCCAAAATGCGCTACGAGAAAAAGAGGGAAAAGGCCCTTTTCCCATCGATGAGGCGTTTGTAAACGCTTCTGCCAACCTTCCCGACTGCGTGGGGGTATCCGTTGGTTTTGACCGGCTCATGATGCAAAAAAGAAAGGAAGACCAGGTAAAAAACGTTTTTCTTTCTTCGATCACCGGCTCGTAACTAGTAATCGCATCCATCTCGTGAAGAGCTCCTTGCTTTCTTACCGAAAAGTGGGGTAATATATTCCATTTTTCAATCGCAATACGAAATAACAAAAATGACAGAAAGAGAACACTGGGGATCGAAACTAGGATTTATTTTAGCAACAGCTGGATCTGCTGTAGGACTGGGAAGTTTATGGCGATTTCCTTATGTCATTGGAACAAGTGGCGGAGGCGCCTTTGTTCTTTTATACCTTTTTTTTACCCTGCTGATTGGTATTCCTTTATTTATTGCTGAAGTACTTGTGGGAAGATCTGCCCAAAAAAGCTCTGTAGAAGCCTATTTTACCCTTTCCAGATCTTACAATTGGAGGATTTTAGGCTGGCTCAACCTCGCTACCACATTTATTGTGCTATCATATTATAGCGTGGTTTCTGGATGGGCTCTTAATTACACATTGATGTCGATCAACCAGTTCACCAAAGGAAAATCCCCAGATGAGATCCGTAGCATTTGGACTGCGGTTTATAGCGCCGCTGAGTCGAGTGTTTTTTGGCAGGCAGTTTTCTTATCTTTAACAGGAGGGGTTGTATACAGCGGCATACGCAAAGGGATTGAGTATTGGAGTCAGATTTTTATGCCCGCTCTTATCCTGGCTCTTTTTGGCTTATTTCTCTTCTCGATGCCGCTACCTGGTTTTGGACAGGCGCTTGAATTTACCCTAGCTCCTAAATTTTCTTCGATCGATTCTAGCTGTATTTTGAACGCTTTAGGTATGGCTTTTTGGACGCTTAGCGTAGGTATGGGCATCATTTTAACATATGGCAGCTACATGAACCCAGAAGACGACATCCCCAAAACCGGCATGATCATCGCTTTGATTTCTTGTATTGTATCGGTTATTGCCGCGTTGATGATTTTTTCCGTTGTATTTTCTTTTGGATTTCCCGCTTCATCTGGCCCCGGTCTGATTTTCCAGACGCTACCTGTGCTTTTTGCAGAACTTCCAGGAACTCTTCTGATATCTACCCTCTTTTTTTCCCTTTTTATTTTTGCAGCCCTCACCTCTTCCATATCTATTTTAGAGGTTTTAGTAGCAAACTTGATCGAGGTATTTGATATCAGCCGGCATAGAGCCACATGTTATAGCTGCGCTGCTGCATTTATTTTTGGGATCCCTTCCGCGCTATCAGGCTCAGGCCTACTTTTTCCCGAATGGCCCCTGCTTTACGGCAAAACCTTTTTTGAAACAATGGACTATATAGCGAGCAGTTGGATGATGCCTTTAGGCGGCATCTTTTGCGCTATTTTCGTTGGATGGTTTATGGACAGACGGAAAGCCTTACAAGAGTTTACGCAAGGCTCTAGTTGGCGCTATCTCTATACCCCTTGGCTTTTTTGTATTCGGTGGCTTGTTCCTTTAGCGATCATCATCATCATACTACAAGAAGCAGAAGTAGTCGATGTGACCAAGCTATTTTAAAATTTTGCAGTTAGACTACCTATTTGCGATTATTCAGAAAATCTTCTATCATAGACCTTACGCAAAACCCAACTAAGTTTAAGGTACATTTATGAAAGGTAAGTTAAAAGTTCACAGTGAAAATATCCTTCCTATTATTAAAAAATGGCTTTACTCCAACAAAGACATTTTTTTACGAGAACTTGTAGCCAACGCCTCTGATGCGATTTCAAAAAGAAATATCTTAGATAAGCAAGAGGGAAAAGCGCCTACTGATCCGAAAATCCAGATTACGATTGATAAAGAGAAAAAAACGGTGACTATTTCTGATACAGGCATCGGCATGAATCAAGAAGAAGTGGAAAAATACATTGCACAAGTCGCGTTTTCTGGAGCCAAAGAATTTGCTGAAAAATACCAAAGCAGCAAAGAAGATGAGCAAATCATCGGCCATTTTGGTCTAGGATTTTTCTCTGCTTTCATGGTGTCTAAAGAAGTAGAGCTTGTCACTTTATCTCGAAAAGAAGGGGAACAAGCCGTTCGTT
>CALBPE010000062.1 GCA_937899275.1 uncultured Chlamydiae bacterium | reverse complement strand
GTATGTATCGAAACAGTGGTTTATCCGCATGGAGCCGTTTAAAAAGGGCTTAATCGATGCTGTTCGAAAAAAACAGCTCCACATCTTCCCTGAAAAAATGGAAAATAGCTACTTTCGTTGGATTGAAAATATCCGCGACTGGTGCATCTCCCGCCAACTAGTCTGGGGCCATCAAATTCCTGTATGGCACTCAATAAAGAATCCCGATACGTATATCTGCTCAGACACAAACGATCCTCCTAAAGAGGTGCAAAACGATCCTGAAAACTGGGTACGCGATCAAGACGTATTAGATACCTGGTTTTCTTCTGCTCTTTGGCCACTAAGCACACTTGGCTGGCCAGAAAAAACCTCTGATCTACACACTTTTTATCCTACAAGCGTTCTTATCACAGGACACGACATCCTTTTTTTCTGGGTCAGCCGTATGATTTTGATGGGAAAATTTCTGATGAAAAAAGTCCCTTTCAAAGAGGTGTTTATTCATGGGCTCATCTACGGAAGATCCTACTGGCGTGAACAAAACGGCATGCAGATTTACGTAGATGCCAAAGAAAAAACCGCATTTGATCAAGGTAAAAAGCTACCTAAAGGCGTCTATTCTAAATGGGAAAAGATGTCAAAATCCAAAGGTAATGTGATTGATCCCATTAAGGTCATTGCAGAATACGGCACAGACGCCATGAGAATAGCCCTTGCCTCTTCACTCAATTCTTCGGGACAAATCGATTTAGACCCTAGAGTATTTGCAGAAGAGAGAAATTTCATCAATAAGGTCTGGAATAGCGCTCGCTTTTTATTTGCTAGTATAGAAGATGTCTCTTTATCCCAAGGTATCGACCCGAAGCTATGTACACCAGAAGACCACTGGCTTTTGTATCATCTAGAAAAAACCACACAAAAAACGCACGACTTTTTAGATGCCTACGCATTTGAAAAAGCAGCTCTTCTTTTACAAGAATTTTACTGGAAATCGTTTTGTTCTATCTACCTAGAATCTGTAAAGCCCCATCTTAAAACGCAGCGCCCTAGAAAAACCAACAAACAAACGATTTTACTCATTGTATTTATCCACCTTTTAAGGCTTCTTCACCCTTTTATTCCTTTTATTACAGAAGAGTTATTCCAATCGGTAAAAAAGCGCTTTTCCCATCTCAAATTTGCTACAAAAGATCCTTATACAAAAGACCTTTTAGACTCTTTGGATAAAGAAGCATGTATGATTGCCCCTTATCCCAAGGCAATTTCTCTAAAATGGATTGATCCTAAAGCAGTAGAAAAAATGCATCTTCTGCAAGAAATGGTCTACCTTATCCGCAATATCCGCGGCGATATGCAAATCTCTCCAGGAGAAAAAATCACCCTACACCTCGAGATAAAAAACCCCTCTTTTATCCTAACAGAAGAAGATACCATATTTTTATCTTCTCTCATCAAAATCGAACAAATCCAACAATCGATACCGGAAAAACGCCCCTTTGGAGCTTCTTGCCATCTATCGATGGTAGAAATTTTCGTTCCTTTACCTGAGCACCTACAAGCAAAAGAAAAAAACCGTTTAAAAAAAGAAGAAGACAAGCTTTTACGACTTGCAGAAAACCTCCGATTTAAACTATCCAATCCTTCCTTTCGAGAAAACGCTCCACAAAAAGTAGTACAAGAAAGCGAACGCACACTAGAAAACACTTTAATATCTATTAAAGAAATCCAAAAAAAGTTTTTAGAATTAAACTAATAATTCTAATCTATAAGATTTTACTTTAACTCGACTTTACAAAATAAATGCATTATAATTAATTCCGTTATTTAAATTTAATTATATAAAAGGGTTGTTTATGAGTATTTCCGCATCTAGTGGATATAGGGGTATGCCTACGTCTAATCAAAGTTCTCATGTAATCAAGCGTTTTCCTTATTCTATCTATTTAATAAACAACGAATGCGTTTTTAAAATCTGGGACAGCAACAAAAAGAAATTTTTTAAGAAGTATAGTACTTTTTTCACAATAGAATACACAGACGCAGTTGTACGTCAAAATGGTAAAGTTCGTGTAATTACCACAATAAATGTGGGTCCCACCACTACCTTGATGAATAAAATGATCAAACTATACGCAAAAAAAAATAGATTATCAAAAGAAGAAATACGCGAATTGTGCTCTCATCATTTAGCAGTTCGGACAATGATAACAAAAGCGAAGCAACTATATCGAACTACAAGACATACATTAGATGCTGTAAAGAATTGTAGTGTTGAAAAAAAACCACTATCTGAGACTTCTGAATATAAAAATACCTACAGAGAAGTTGCAGTGCTTAGAAATGCCGTGCAGACTATAACAGAAAAAAATTATAGAAATTTTGACGAATTATCTAAAAAAATTACATCTCATATGGAAAACACCGCAAAAACGCGCCCTTTAAGAAAACCACTTTTTGCGTCAAATCCTAGCTCTTATGAAAAGTATATCCTCCCTCCAAGCGTCTCTTGGCAAAGAAAAACTAAATGGACTAGAGCAAAAACCATAAAAAATGCAGCCCAGACGATTAAAAAGATCACTTTAGAAAAATCTGAGTATAAAACTATACAATCTGCTATATCGCACGCACAAATATTATCCCCTTCCCCAAAGCAGAAACAACTGCCAAAGATATCACCTAAGGAAAAGCGTCGTCAAAACACATATGTCAAAGACCATACACCGCTAGCATCAATACCTGAGTAGTAAAAGACCAACAGGGGCTATATGAAATAGCCCCCCTTTACAAAAACCACTCGTGCTAGCTTTTTACTATGCGCTCTCGCGTTAAGAGCACGTAGTAAGCGCTTGATTTGGCGCTTATTGCAATCTTCCAACCCTGCATGTAGTTTTTCTGCTGCATCTTTGGTTATTGCTTATGGCATTTCATGGGTAAATCTCTCTTAAACGTTTTGACACATGCTTCTGAGATACCGTTACTCTCAAAACTGTAAGCTGTCACTACTCTTAAGACCATCAGTTTTTGTATCATTTAGAAAAACAAACGATTTTACTCATTGAATTTGCCTACTTGTTCGGGTTTTTCAAACCTAGATTTTTCTACCAAAGGCTCATATACAAAAGAATTTTTTAATTAATTTGAACTTATAACATTTTAATTGCACTCGACTTTTACAAAATAAATGTATTATAATTAATCCCAATATTTACACTTCATCACATAAAAGGGTTATTCATGGATATTGTACGACCGTTATCTACGGGCACTTCCCCGGCTAGCACATATGAATCAAGACAACAAACTCCTCACTCAATAAAAAAAGCTCCGCTAAAATCTGCGCTCGAAAGCAGTTCTCCTACAAAAATATTTAGGATCGATCTAGAAAAGAATACTACGTGGGAGATTCCTGCTCTTATCAATAAAAATTACTCTAATTATTCATCGAGAAAAAGGTGCATTTTTAAAAAATGGGCTAATGTTAAAAAGGAATTTTTCGACACATATGGTGTTTTTTTTAAACAGGGGCTCGAAACTAAAAAAGTATACAACCCAAAGACAAAGAAATTTTATCATGTGAACGTGGAGACAATAGACGTAGCCCCTGCCATTAAACGGATCGAAATAATGATTAGATTATTGGAACTAATACCCCAAATCGATGCAGAAAATAAAGAATTTAACCAAAAAGATACCATAAACTTAGCGGACAAGCATTGGTCAGATATTTTGAAGATGATAAAACAAGCGAAAAGTTTATGTGAATATGGCGAAAAATTGCGCAGGCTTAAGGCTTATACTTATGAAAATACCCCTCTAGAAAAGACATCTTTATATCAACATACGTCTGAAGAAGTTAAACGTTTTACCCAAGCTATAAATTCCATTCTAAACTATATTACGACTGTACCGCTGAACAATGATGATACAACATTTACAGGCAAATTCAGATATTTAGCTCCACAAATGACATCTTATATTAGTCATATTAAGAAAAACCTTTTAGAAAAACCACGTTCCTTATCAGAGAAAGCTACGGATAAACGGCAGCAGCAGATTACTTCCTGTACATGGTATACAAATCATACTCTTAGTGAATGGCATAAGCTGAAAGGCTGATACCTCAACACAAACTGAAAAGAATATAACCCAGGTGATTAAAAAGATCACCATAGAGCAGGCTAATTCTAAAGAGAGAAAAATAAATTAAATTTTTAATTTAATAAAATTAATTATTTTATTTATTATAATTCTTTATTTTAATTCATAAAAACTCCTAAAATATTCGCTATTATAAAGGAGTTTTCATGAATTCTATGACTTTTAGCACAGTTCCAAGTTCTCAGGGTTTGGAGAATTCCCCTCTAAACAAACATGGTATTTACGACTTCCAAGATTTTGTGCAGAAATATGGCCATCCTTTTGTGCAGTGGAAAGATGCTAGCGGCGCATTCTTCCAAAAATATGCTCCTTTCTTTACAAAGGTGGCGCGCAAACAACAGGATGCAAATAGATATTCTAATTCGAAGGCCTGCATGCCTTTTCCTCTTCTTAACTATCTACGCCGGATAAAATGGGCGGTGGAACAAAAGTCGAACGAAATTGATCTACGCGCTATCACGAAAAATTATGTTTATATTGAAGAATTTATCCGAAAAGCCAAAGACCTTGCTAAAGCATGCGACGCCTCGTTACATCTGATAAAAGCGCTCTACATAAGTCTACAAAACAATCAATCCTGTTTAGTAAACGCCACAATAGAATATACAGGTAAATAACGAATTGAATGAATTGATACACAATATAAACGCAGTAATTAAACAGTCTAACTACATATATGATTACATCAAAAAGGCATCTCCCCTTCGAACTCCCTGGTCTTTACGATTTGGCCTGCAAACAAAAGAAGATATTCCTATAGAACATTTTATTCTCACACCACAAGAGCGGTCTAACGCTCTTAACATGCAGCCAGATCTATCTTGCAGCCCAACTCTACCCTACCCAATTTCCCGTAGAGCAATTAGAAGAAAGTTATCTCCTTCTGCAAAGCATGTCAAACTGGTAAATAGAAACAAACTACAGTCAAGTGCCTCGAGGGGCAGTTCCTCATACCAAAGACCTTCCCCATACCACAAGCAAAAGATGCCGATAACAGCAATATCTGAAAACTAAAAATCCAGGAAAAACCAGGAGATTAAGCAACAATTTTTCTACAAAATTTACAGACTAGCTCTCTTAAGGTTCTTTTTTTATCTATTTATCCTCGATTCTTTACTGCAATGTAGCTTTTATCGCTAAGCTAGTCTTCATGTATTTCTACAACAACAGCTATGGATACTCTTAAACAGGATTCTCTATTAGGAAAAAGCCTTGCTACAGACGTTCTTCGCTGGATCTCTTGATTTAAACGCTACTCACGTTGTTTACGCGGATTTTCCTCCAGCGCTCACCTACATGAAAATCGCAGGTGGTTTCTAGAAGTCGGTCGCACCTACCATACAGATGTCCTTGTGAAGCCAAGACCGTATTGACCAAAACATCCTAGACTTCCAGGTACAAACGAGATGAGTGAAACCTTAGGTCACGCCATCTTTTTAAAAGACCCCATCGATAGAATGCAAAAATTTGTAAAAAAAATGCCATCAGATCCCAACCACAAAAAAATTGAAGATCCAGGCGTTGTAG
>CALBPE010000061.1 GCA_937899275.1 uncultured Chlamydiae bacterium | reverse complement strand
GCCTAGCCATTTCTGTGGAAAAACGAAGACCTCCTTCGTTCATCACGGCATCATCTCGAATCAAAATCCCGTTTTCTAATCCTGCATCCAAAAGCAGCCCTTTTTTCATAAGGCCGTCTACTTCTTCTTGAAGCGCAAAAGTTCTACACTGGGAAATCTCTTCTACATACCTATTTTTTTCTAAAACAAGGGAAAAATACTGACTATCTAAAATTTTCGAATGGGGGTAGTGTAGTGTATAGCTAATTTGAAAATCTTCTGAAGGAAGCGCTACTAAATGCGCTTTATGATTGGTCCAATAAACAGGTTGGTGAACTTTCCATACTTTTCTTAAAGCATCTTGTGAAACCTTACCTGCTTCTTCAAGAAGCTCTACGAAAAGAGAAGCGCTACCATCTCCACAGGGAACTTCAGGGGCTGTTAAAACCACTTCAACGTTATCAATACCAAAAGCTTTCAAAGCAGAAAGTAGATGCTCTACCATTAAGACACGCACGCCGTTTTTTTCTAGACAAGTCGAACGAAAAGTGGAAAAAACATAACGAAAATTTGCAGGAACTTTTGCTTCAATCCCTAAGTCTTTCCTATGAAAAATAATCCCTGAATTGGGGGCAGACGGTTTGAGTTCTAAATAAACAGAAGATCCAGTAAAAAGTCCTTTTCCGGATAAGCGCACTTCACGAGCAATTGTATGCTGACATGGGATCAATCGATTTCTCACAACTTTTTCTAAGAAGGTATCGAACGGCTATTTTTTGAGCAAGCGGTTTTCCTTGTAACCTTACCGAGCTTACTTTGAAAAAATCGGAGTAATATGAAAGACCAGATAATAAAACCGATCCCTTAAATGAAGCTTTCGCCCCTAACGGTATAAAGGGTTGATTAAGAATACAAAGGCACTTTTGCAAAAAGAGCTTTTGCTACCCGCTTTTTTGCATCAAAAGAGGGGCAAAGCGCTTTTTGAATTCTGCCGAACGCATCGATGGATGCAGTGATTCCTGTATTAGCTGCTCGAACAACCGGAACTCCATTTTCTACACCTCTAATCCTTCCATGATCAAAATGCTGTTGCATTAACATGGTATTTGGAAACCACCC
>CALBPE010000060.1 GCA_937899275.1 uncultured Chlamydiae bacterium | reverse complement strand
CATTACCACGACCAATTCCTGCTGCATCGAAATCAGGGATCGCTTGAAAACCTACCCATTGGTAGTTTACATCAAACGCCCAGTCTCCTTGCTTTCTGGCTTTTCCAACAGAAACCCCGGCATACCAAGCCCAATTATCTTATGCGTCGGGATCTTTAAGGATTTTTTCTAACTGCGCTTGTTGGCTTTCTGTAGGAGCTCCCTCCACCTCTGGATCAAACACTTGACTGATCGTATCTGCTGCATCATTGTAAGCTACCGCTGCGTAAAACCGGACAAGCTTTTCTAAAAAACTTGGAGCAAACTGATAACCTATTTGCGCTTGAGACACTCTAAAATTGAACTGACGGTCAATAGGAAGCTTTCCATTATTTTTTTTCCAATCTATATAAGATCCTTTAAGAAAAAGTCCTGTATTTCCTATATTCAAAAAGCCCATTTCCCCCGCATAAGCATAGTAATCTCTTTTTGTATTCACAAGGAAAACCGCTAGATTTGTGTAGTAATCTCCGATATCTTCGAAGGCTTTTCCGAAACGAACAACAGATCCATCTAACGCATTATTGAATTGAATCTTTGAATCAAAAACACCTCCTAAAGATCTTCTTCCGAGCTCGCCATCGAACGTAAAAGTGTCACCTTGAACCATTCTACCTCCAAGAAAGGCCCGTAAAAGACGAATACCATCTACGCCGCCGTCTTGAATACCCATCGGGTTTTTGTACTGTAAAAACACAGAAGACCAGGTGCGGTCTGTTCGGTAGTCCATAAGAAAGTTGAAAGCAACGTTGTAAGGCCTAGAAGATCTTCCCGTAGCAGAATTGTTGCCTCTCTGACGGATGCCGTCTTTTTTTTCATTAATGGTAGAAAAATCAGTTCTCACATCCCCGCTTAAAGAAAGCTGACCACTGGTTTCTTTTAAGGTGATCAATCTTTTTTCCCGAATCCACTTTCTTAAAGCTTCCATATCAGGATCTCTTCTTGTGTCTTCAAATAAAACAGCTTCTTCTGTTGGATCTGTTTGAGCTGTTAAAGAAGAAGCTTCTTCAGAAAAGAGTGAAGAAAGAAAAAAAAGGGGCAAAACAAAAAAAAGGCGCTTCATA
>CALBPE010000059.1 GCA_937899275.1 uncultured Chlamydiae bacterium | reverse complement strand
GCTAACTGATCAGGTGCGAAGAAGACCTTACTGCGTCGTTTTATTTGATGAAGTAGAAAAAGCTCACCCAGACGTCATGAACCTTCTTTTACAGATTTTAGAAGAAGGCAGGATCACCGATTCCTTAGGCCGAAAGATTGATTTTAGAAATACCATCATCATCATGACCTCTAATCTTGGCGCTGACCTCATCAAAAAATCCACTGAAGTAGGGTTTCAAGCGAGCAACGCTCTAATGGATTATAAAGCGATGGAACAAAAATTTACCGCTGCAGCAAAAAAACATTTTAAGCCAGAATTCATCAACCGATTAGATGATATGGTGAGCTTCAATATGCTAAATAAAGAATCGCTTTCCGCTATCGTCGATTTAGAATTCAAAAAGCTGCAAAAACGTCTGCTAGCGAAAAAGATCTACCTAGAAATCGATGAAAAAGCCAAAGCATTTCTAGTGGATAAAGGCTATCAACCTGATATGGGAGCGCGCCCTTTAAGAAGAGCTATCGAGCAGCATTTAGAAGATCCTTTGGCAGAAAAACTCCTCGCTGAACCTGTAGAAAACTGTAAGTTTCTCGTTTCGGCAACGGAAGGAAAAATCGTATTCATCGACCAAGAGTTGAACGAAAAACAAACAGCGGTATCAGAAGAAAATAAAGAGCCTTGTTAACCTCATTATGCATTAAGAGCTGGCTGGCATACGCCAGATTCCCAGTCTTTTATGTAGGCAAGGAGAGCTTTTTTTTCTGGTTTTTTCTCTAAAAATAGCCGGTTACCATGTCCACTAGCAAGATGCGCTAGTTTTGCTAAAAGCCGTAGATGGCTTTTATCTTCACAGGCTAATAAAAAAAACAGGGTATGCACTTTTTCTTGGTCTAAAGCGCCATATTCAATCGGTTTTTTAGGGTAGACTACGATCACCCGATCAAATGGACCTGGCAGTAAAAAATCGCGGGTATGCGGCACAGCAAAACCGTGATTCAATGCGGTAGGCATCATTTTTTCCCGGTCCATCAAAAGCTCTGTCAAAATCTCCCCATCAACGTGTAGGGATTTAGCGATTAAAGAAACCGCTTTTTTGATCATCTCTTCTTTAGTATCTCCAGGAACATCGTCAAAAACGTCGCCTTTATGCAGGGCTCTGTACAAACCAAAGGCCTGCATCCCACTTTCTTTAGCATGATTGTTGTCGAAAAAAGGCTCCTCTTTAGAGGATTTTGCCATCATCCAATCCTCAATCTCTGTTCGACTAAACCGGTATTGATGGTTGAGACGGTACGCTGGAATTTTCCCAGAAGAAAGCCATCTTCTTACCGTTGTTTCCGATACGCGGAGAAGCTCTGCTACATCTTTAATTTTTAAATCAATACCTACCTCCTAAAAGCACACGTTATCGGATAAGAGAAAAAAAAGCATCTAGAAAAATACCGAAGATACTTTTTAATAATCTTTTAAAAGACGCCAAATGCTTGCAGAAGAATCGGCATGGAACATTTGCGTTCGGAGCTCTTCATTTTTAATCACCTCTGTCAGCTTAGACAATAGCCGCAAGCATTCTGTTTGCCGGTTGTCAGGGCCTATGATCATAAAAATGATTTTCACTAAAGAGCCGTCTAAAGAATCCCAAGCGATGCCTTGTTTTTGCATACCTAAAACCATAGAAAACTCGGGATATAAAGGAGTTTTCGCATGGGGAATAGCTACGTTCATACCGATGCCTGTAGAAGCAATTTTTTCTCTTTTCAAAATTGCTTCATATAAAAAAGAGCGGCTCTCTACCTTGCCGTTTTTTACAAAAAGATCGACTAAACAAGATAAAGCATCTTCCCTAGTTGTCGCATCAAGAAAAGTAATCCCGTCTATTCCCAGCAAATAATCACTGATGTGCATCGGTTTTTTTAACCACTTACGCGTGTTTTTTTTAATGACATGATTAATACGATCCAGTATGACCAAAGCCGCCCTCCCCTCTTGTTGTGGTAGACAAGGTTTCTTGTACGACAAAATCTGCTTGGCATACTGGAGCTAAGACCATCTGCGCAATGCGCATGCAAGGTTCAATGACAAAAGGATGGTTGCCATGATTGATTAAAATCACCTGAATTTCCCCTCGATAATCCGCATCGATTGTCCCTGGAGTATTTAACACAGTAATTTGTTTTTTTAAAGCCAGACCGCTTCTCGGTCTGATTTGTACTTCAAATCCCTCGGGGATTTCCATATATAGTCCTGTAGGTACGAGAATCGACTTTCCAGGATGCAGCGTCTCAGGTTGAGTAAATGCTGCTTTTAGATCAGCTCCTGCCGCTAATGCAGATGCATAGGAAGGCAACAGTTCTAGGCGTTTGACCCGTATTTTTATAGATGTAGTCATGAATATTTTATCCGATGCGCGTATCTTTTTGCGCGTTTTCTAATAACGAATGTAAAGGATTGATAGAAACATTTTCTACAGGATTTGTTACGAAAAACCGCAGAAAATAACCAAGCATTTTTTTCAGCTTTTTGCGAGGCACAATACAATCGATCATACCTTTTTCTAAAAGAAATTCCGAGCGCTGCGCCCCTTCAGGAAGAGTTTGGCCGATGGTTTGCTCGACGACTCTAGGTCCTGCAAAACCAATCAATGCTTCTGGTTCTGCAATGATGATATCGCCTAAAGAAGCAAAAGATGCCGTCACGCCTCCTGTTGTAGGATTGGTCAATACAGAGATATAAAGAAGGTTTTTTTCTCTTAACCTTTTCAAAGCGCTGGATGTTTTCGCCATTTGCATAAGCGATAGTACAGATTCTTGCATACGGGCGCCGCCCGAAGAAGAGACAAGAACCAAGGGAAGATGATCGAATAGGGCTTTTTCAATAAGGCGGGTGATGCGCTCTCCTACAACAGAGCCCATAGACCCTCCCATATAGGAAAAATCAAGTATACCCAAAGCCACATCGATTCCTGAGATTTGGCAAATGCCGCAGCATATCGCCTCATCTCGTTGGGATTTTTGCCGCGCTTTTTTGACCCGATTTTTATAGGTGTCGACATCAAAAAAATTCAATGGATCATTCGGCTGAATCTCTTGAAACATCTCTTGAAATGTTCCTTCATCTACAAGGTGCTCTAGCCTTTGATCTAATGAAGCGCGGTAGTGGTAGTCACATTTAGGACAGCAATTCAAACTTTCTTTTAACTCATTAGCATGGATCAACTCTTGGCACTTGGAACATTTGATCCAACCGCTAAACCCATCTTTTTTAGTGGATTGTACTTTAATTCTTGGCTTTCTAGAGAATAATCCCATGCTAATTTTACCTATCCCACGAATAGTCTAGTTTATTTACTAATTTAATTTCTAGTTTTCCTAAAAAAAGTAAAAAAATAATTATAAAGAATTAGCTAAACGCTCTTCTACTCGCTTCCAGTCGATTACCTGCCAAATAGCTTCAAGATACTTTGGACGAGCGTTTTTATACTGGAGATAGTAGGCATGCTCCCATACATCAACTCCGAGCAAAGGGGTCATACCAGGAATCGTACTCACAGGATCTTGATTGGAAAGGCAGACGATATCGAGCTGCTGACGAGGTTTATTGTACGCAAGCCAGCCCCAGCCAGATCCTTGAATAGCTGCCGTTTCTGCGTTAAAGCGCTTCTGAAAATCTGTAAAGGAGCCAAAATCTTTTTCTATCGCTTCCAATACCTGGCCTGAAGGTTTTCCTAAGGCGTTTTTTGGAGGGCAGAGATTTTCCCAAAAAAGGGAGTGGTTGATGTGTCCGCCGCCATTAAAGCGGATGCTAGGCTGCAAAGAAACCGCTTTGGGCATATCATTTTTCGCTTCTGCTTCATGGTATTTTTCGAGTACTTGATTGAGATTATTGATATAAGCTTGGTGATGTTTTTGGTGATGGAGCTGCATGATTTCTGCGGAAATCACAGGCTCTAAAGCATCATAGTCATACGGTAGATCGGGTAATTTGTATGAGGTGGTATGAGTCGGCATAAATCTCTCCTTACACTGGGGAATTTAGAAAGGTTTCAGCGTACTATCCTTTTGGAATTTAGACAAGAGATACTCTTTCGTAATCGGACCTCTAGAAATCCATTCGATGCATCTAAGCGCCTTGGGATAAAAAGAAAAAAACGCATCTACTGTAGATGGGCTTGTAAAAACCACCTTTTTTACACCTTGTAAGGAAGGCGGGTTAAAGCTCCTAGTTTTTGTATCATACAGATCAAAAATAAGAGCATTACGCAGCGTTAGCTCTTTTTCTAACTTGTCTCTTGCTCGAGAAGATTTGGGCCAAGCATACGAAAAAAAAGGGCTGTTTTGTATCAAATCAATCATACCCTCTTGCGTGGCTACTGAAGGCGTGGTAACGGGAAGATTTCTAGCATCGATCCCTTTTTTTGTGGCTCCTCCTACCGCTAAAAAGTGCTTTTTTTCAAGAGATAGATCGAAAACATCTACCAGATAAAAAAAGTACCTTGCCGCCACAGGACTTGTCAGCACAATATGCGAGTAATTTTGGATCTTGATCAAACTCTTTATGCAATCTTGCAAAGGACGCATTGTAGTTTCAATAAAAGGGATATGACAAAGATCTTTTTGATCTGGATAGCTTGCGGGATTAAGGCCTGTGTATAACGTGCACAAATCTACCTGCCATCGATAGTGGAAAATAGCTTTTTTACCGCTGTACAAGAAGTTTTAGCAACCACAGCTAGCCTTCCTTGCATAGGATGGGTTTTTCCCTCTAAAGGAATCCGAAAAAGAGAAGATCCTAAACGAAGTAAAGCAGCTTCTGCTACAACCACTGCATCTAAATCGATGCGCAGCCTTGCAAGCCTCTTAGGGACAGAGCCTCTAATATCGACAAATACCGCCTGCGGAAGCGTTTTTTTCACCATCTCTTCCCTACGAATACTCGATGCGCCTACTCTCCCTTTACACGGAAAAGAGCTAAGAGAAATCCCCTTTCGAAAAACCAAGCTATCTGTAGGATCGATCCCTTCTGTAAGAGCTATGATTTCTAACCCATCTGGAAGCGCACTTGGCATATCTTTAGCTGAATGAATCGCTACATCTGCTAATCCTGAAAGAACTTTTTCATCGATTTCTTTTGTGAAAAAATCGGTGTTTTCCTGACTGCGAAGAGAGGTGATTTGATCTAGGTCTCCTGTAGAAGAGGTGCATAGTTTTTGGATGGAGACACCTGGAAAATAGGCGCACAGCGCCCTTTCGATCTCCTCTGCTTGTTTTTGACTTAAAAGCGATCCGCGGATCGCTGCTTTAATCTCCCATTTCTGCCACGGCTTTTTCAACAACTTCTACCCCCACAAGTTCTAGTTTTCCTTGCCACTGCTTTTGCAAATGCTTCCGGTTTTTTTCTGGTATTTTCTCCTGTGTATATCCCATATGCATCCCCTCATTTAACCGGGCTTCCATACGGGGCGAGCTGCGGATTTCTCCAGAAAGCCCCACTTCTCCTAAAAATAGAGTCGATGCTTGCAAAGGTTTTTGCAAAAATGAAGAGGATAGCGCGCATAAAACCGCAAGATCAACTGCAGGCTCTCTCACTTTAATGCCTCCGATTAAAGAAACAAAGACGTCGCTTGCATGCATCTTATAACCCAATCTTTTTTCTAGCACAGCAAGTAAAAGAGATAAACGATTTTGATCGATGCCGCTGGATTTTCTCGATGGACTAGGAAGAAAAGATTTTGTGACAAGCGCCTGCACTTCTACTAAAAACGCCCTGCCCCCTTCAATAGCTGCCGTAACGGAAGAGCCGTGACAAAGAGCTCTTCTTTCCTCTAGAAAAAGCTTCGAGGGGTTTTCCACTTCATAGAGCCCCGTCTCTCTCATCTGAAACATCGCCAGATCATCTGTTGAACCAAATCGGTTTTTGATCGAACGAAGTAAACGAAACCCTTGGTTTTTATCCCCCTCAAACTCTAAGACGGTATCGACAAGGTGTTCTAAAAGGCGCGGTCCTGCAAGATCTCCTGTTTTAGTCACGTGGCCAATTAAAAATGTAGCCATCGCTCTTTTCTTCGCAAGAAGCATAAACGCATGCGCCAGCTCTTTTACCTGTACGATAGATCCAGGTGAAGAAGGCACCTCTTCTTTGTATAAAATCTGGATCGAGTCAATACAAAGAAAATCGGGGTTGAGTTCATCTACTGCTTTTTCTACAGCGTGATACGAGGTGGAGCTTAAGACAAATAGGTTGGGCGATAAAGCATTGATTCTTCTTGCTCTTAAAGAGACTTGTTCCATCGACTCTTCTCCCGATACATACAGCACTTTATGACCTTTTTCTGCATAAGTATGGGCTACTTGTAGTAGCAAAGTCGACTTTCCAATACCTGGGGGGCCTCCCAAAAGCACCAATGCTCCTGGAACAACGCCTCCTCCTAAAAGCCGGTCAAATTCAGGAAAAGAGCCTTCCATTCTGTCGATATCTTTTTGGGCAATCGTGTGTATAGCAACCGCTTTTTTACTCAAAGAGACTTGTGGGTTTTTCACCTGTTTTTCCTCTTCTACAAAAGTATTCCACTGTTTGCAATCTGGGCACATACCAGACCATTTCGTTGCGATTTTCCCACAATTTGTACACCGCCAAATAGAGGTTTTCTTTAAGGTGCTTTTCATAAAAGGCCCTCTTTTTTCAGCTCTTCTAAAGCGATTTTTGCCGCATTTTGCTCGGCTTCTTTTTTTGAGCTCCCCTCTCCTTCGGCCCATTTAGCATCTTCGATATAGACGGCTACAAAAAAGGTTTTTTCATGATCTGGCCCCTCTTCTCGGTGCATTTTATAGCAGGGCGGTTTTTGGTGTTTTTTCTGCGCGTAATCTTGCAAAAGGGCTTTATAATTTGTATAGGGCCCCTCTAAAAGCTCGTCCATTTTGCTTGAGAAATGCTGCTGCAAAAAACGCTGCGCTGCTGCAAAACCTCCATCGAGAAAAATCGCTGCTACAATCGCTTCAAAAGCGTCTGCTACAATCGATGATTTGCGTTTTCCAAGGGTTTTTTCCTCTCCTTTACCCACAAGGATGTATTCCTGAAGGCAGAGCGTTTCCATGTACAGCACGCAGGCATCGACATCGACAAGTCTTGAGCGCAGTTGAGACAACATCCCTTCGGGATGCTCTGGATACCTTTCATAGAGCATCTTAGCAACACACAAACCTAAAACAGAGTCTCCTAAAAACTCTAACCGCTCATTATGCTCTTCTACAAGGTGACGATTTTCATTTACAAAAGAACGGTGGATAAACGCTTGGAGTAAAAGAGCATCTTGGGTAAACGGGAGATCCAGGATTTGTTTGATTTTTGTCAGATTTTTTTGTATATTTTCTCTTGTATGCATGCATTTATCTTACGTAATTTCTTCTTGGAAAGCAAATGCCCAAACTAAATCCCCATTTTTCTGCGCTGAAAAAAAGCTATCTTTTTCAAAAGATTGCGGAAAAAACCGCCGCACATCAAAAAAAACGCCCCCAAAACTCTTTGATTAACTTAGGCATAGGCGATATCCAAAAACCTCTTATTCCCTCTTGCGTAGAAGCTATGCGAGAAGCGGCTGTTTCCTTTGCAAAAACCGAGACATTTCAAGGGTACCCTCCAGCAGAAGGTTACAGCTTTCTTCGCAATCAGATTGCTTCTTTTGAATACCAAAAAACCATTTCTCCAGAAGAAATCTTCATCACAGCGGGTGCAAAAAATAGCTGCGTAGAGATTTTACAGCTTTTTTCTTCTGAAAACATAGTCGCAGTGCAAGACCCCTCTTATCCTGTGTATGTAAACGGCAGCCTTTTTTCTGGGATGGATTTAGTGTATCAACCTTGCCTGGAGGAAAACGACTTTATCCCTAAACTACCCGAAAAGCCGGTCGATATCATTTACCTTTGCTCTCCGAATAACCCTACGGGAAAAGCGCTCGACCGAAAGGCGCTAAAAACATGGGTCGACTACGCCGTAAAACAGCAGTCTATTATTTTATTTGATGGAGCCTATGAAGGCTTCATCACCTCCGATGCGCCCCACTCGATTTACTCTATTCCTGGCGCAAAAAAAGTCGCTATTGAGATCCGCAGCTTTTCCAAAAAGGGGGGCTTTACCAACCTTCGATGCGGCTATACCGTGATCCCTAACGAGTGCCAAATCAAAGGGGTTTCTCTTATCGATCTTTGGAGAAAACGACTGCACAGCTCTTTTGGAGGGGTTAGCTACCCCATACAAAAAGCAGCAGAAGCATGCTATTTTCCCGAAGGAAAAAAAGAGCTTGCTCTCCAGATGGAGGCATACCAAGAACAAGCGGCTTTTCTAAAACAAAAGCTTGTAGCACTAGGCTATACGGTTTTTGGTGGAATCGACGCCCCGTACCTTTGGTGGAAAACGCCGCAGCGCATCCCCTCATGGGACTTTTTCGAACAAATACTAGAAAAAGGGGTGATTACTATTCCAGGAGAAGGCTTTGGCCCTTCAGGTGAAGGCTTTGTCCGCTTATCTACTTTCGCTTCTATAGACAAACTGCAAGAGGCTGCAAGCCGTATACAAAAAGGATCTTTATGCGTTATCTAATTCGTCCATCACAAATCGATTTTTTTCGAGAAAACGGCTATATTGCATTTGAGGAAATCATTGCTACAGAAAAAGCGATGCGGGAAAAAACGCCTTCTACTTCTTTTTCTTTGCAGCATAATTTATTTCAAAGGCGATCTTGTTTTAAGACTCTTGCAACAAGTAGGCGCCTTGCTCACATCGCTCTTAGTCTAAGCGGAAAAAAACACATACGCCTTTTATTCGATCAAGGATTTTTTCAAGAAGACATCTGGCCTTCTACATTCCAAGAAAACTCTTCTTTTCAAGGACTACAACTTTTCGCTTTTTTACGCCTCTCTCCTGAAAAAAAAGGATCTACAGATCGCCCAGAAGAAGCAAACGGCCCCATCCTTCCACATGGAGCAGGCTCCGCTCTTTTCTTTAAACCAAATGTACCTTTTTCTATCGAAAAAACCTTAGATGACCCTGCTGATTTTTTACTTATTGCCTATGGAGACATCAATACCTTATACGTAAAAAATCCATTAGATCCTTTGGCAAAAAGCCCGCACCACATCAGCCACAAGCTGCAACCAGGCGATCCGGTTCCACAAAACCTAGCTCCCCTGCTACTGTAGCACCATCTTTTCTAAATAGCTGATTATCTGTCTGCCCAAAAGATGCTCTTCCGAGTCTAGATCTTGTTTTAGCTCTTCTTGCAAAAAACAAGGCAGCTTGCGAAGCTTCAGAGCAGGTATTCTAGGATCGCCATAAAACACTTTCTGCGCCATATCCACCATTTCTTCTAGATAACTCACAAAAGCAAAAATCGCGTACGCTTTTTCTTCTGCATCTGCTGTTAAAAACGGAATAGAAAATAAATCATCACACGTTTTATTCACCTCTTTTTGCAAAGTAGAGCCTAGCTGCATCCACAAAAGATCTGCCCCTTTTTCTTTGTTTGCATAACTCTCTTCAAGATCAAGAAGCGTTTGGATGACATTGCGCTCTACAGCAGCTCGGTCAAATTCATAAACAATAGGAAATCGGATAGAAAAAATCACTTGGCAAATTGCTTCGTGGCATCTGCGTAAAGAAGCGTCTAATACAAAAGAGTCTCCTTGAATCGACTGTTCAATAGCAGAAAAATCTTTGGAGAGTTTCTGCAGCTCTTCCTGACTCTCTTCTGGGGTTTTTTCCACTAGTTTACTGGTAAGAAAATAGGCTTTTCTTTCTAAAAGGCTAAGCGATTCAACAAGCTTGGCCTCTTTTCTTTGCTCTTTTCCCCGTTTTTTTTCTGCCGTTTCTATTAAGCTTTGCACTTCTTCAAGCTCCAGCTCTTCTAAAGGCTGTCCCATCAAAGAAAAGAGCTGTTCTGAATATTTTTGCAGCTTTTTGATAGAGGATTCTGCAGGGATTTTTTCTCTTATTGTTTGTAACAGTAGACTTCTCATACATCACCTAAAATGAAACCTGGGGTTTATCCATTATAGCACAAAAACTATTTTTTGTAAATTACACTAGCATATTTCAAATAATTATTTACATAAAAAACCCATTAAAAAAACTTATTGATGTAAATCCAAGATATCCATTAAAAAAGACAAGTTTAACCTCTAATTTCAAGAAAGTATTATGACCATATCTTCACCACAACCTGCTTGTTTTGACATAAAATCAAAAGATTTACCCCCTCTGGAAAACCCCCGAATGAAGGCTTTAGCAGGCGCCTTTTCTCTTGCAAATCCAAGCGTTGATTTGGCAAAGATAAAACAAAAAATCGCTCCTATTGTCGAGGCAGCTGAAAACGCATCTGATCCAAAGGTATTCAAAAAAGAAATCGCTAAAATACGCGCATTTTGGAAACAGCATACGCAATCTACTCTTGAAAAAGATGATCAACATACGCCTCAAGCTGCTGTAGACTATCAAAAAGCCTTACACCGCCTAAGTACATTTCCTGTTTACCTGCGTTTTGAGCCGCTACATGATGCCGAAAAACGCGCTATTTTAGCAGCAAAGTGTTTCGAATTAGCTACCCGTAAACTCAATCCATTTCTTAAAGACCATAGCCTAGACTTCAGTGACAAGGTGGTACGCCTTGCATTTGGAGATATGACAATAGATCAAGCAAAACAGTCGATCCAAACAACTTGGAGTCAAGCGATATCAGAGCTATCCCCCCAGCAAAAATCAGTCATAAACCCCAAGGTTTTTACTAGAGGCATAACAGAACTAAAAAAAATTCAGCCTAGAAAACTCTCTAAATACCGTTATGAGGGAGAAAAAAATGTACAGCCTGCGTATGCGCATATTGCATTTGTCATGCAACTTCTAATGACTACTATCCATATATTTAGCAAGCATTCTCTAAAAACTGAGGAATGCAGTCCTGCATTTCAAGTACTTCAAGAAACTCTAAACCGTTTTTTGCGCTACTTATGTTTTCATCTGAGTCATTCTTATTCTGGTAAAGAAACAATCCGCATGTTTAGAAACGAGCAAATGCAGACAATTTTAGATCTTAGGATCATGGTGGGAAGCAAAATAAAAAACACAGGGATTTTGCGCGATTTTTACGTAAAAACAAAGAGTGTATACGACATGCTTGAAAAAAAGCAGCCCGCACACAATCTGTTCACATCAAGCAGTAAAAACGCCGAATTTATGCAATCTGCAAAAGTCTTGGCGCTAGATATTTTAAAAAATCTAGCTTTCAACTCTTTCTTTTCTGAATCTAGTTGCGTAGCACTAGGTTTCCTTATGAAACGCGTTCCTTTGCCAAAAAAGACGCGCCAGCAATATATAAGTAGTATCTTAGAAACATTAGCTCGATCTCCTCTACCAATGCTTCGTCCAGAGGCAAAGGACCTTCCCAAACTTTTTGCCAATTTCACACACATTGTGCAATCGCAAATAGATCCCAGCGACAAGGCTCGCGCCCTTGTAGCTGGGATCTATTCAACAGTCAGAAGCTCTTGGGAACAAAAAGACAAAATACACTTGATACAAACTTTTCAGAGACAGATAGCAGTAGTACTAGACTTTCATCCCCAGCATCCTAGAAAGACATTAATAGCGTATTTAGAAAATGAAATAACAAAAGACGCTGAAAACAACGTATTACAAGGATTACTGAAAAAAGTACAGAAGCTGATCCAAAGTAAAGGAGATGAAGAAATAAACCAGTTTTTGGATTCTATTAGGGCTGTCCAAGAAGAAATAGAAAAAACTGTACAGATGAGCTTAGCCGCGTCTATGTATTATTTAAAAGATACAAGAGAGCATGTACATATTCTAAAGATTTACGCGCATGTAGGCAGCTCTATTTCCCCAAAACAGCATATGGATTGGAAAAACCGGCTAGTCAAACCTGAAAAAGCCGTTAGAGCCTATCTAAACCAGCTAGGCATGACCTCAGAGGAAAAACCTCTTCTACAAAGCTGGTTAAGCGCATCAAAAGATATCCTATATGGACTACACAGTTTACTTTTTTTAGGCTCTAAAATTGCTCCTTTTTCTGTTTTTACTAAGGGCAAAAAGACAAAAAAACAGCCTCTTTCTTATACAACAAAATCCAACGATGAAGAAGCCCTAAAAAAAATAGCTCAAAAAGAGATTGAAGACATCAACTCTTGGCTTCAGGAGATGTCTACATTACCCCATCTTCCAGAAAAACAGCTTTCTAGTTTGGGTAAGTACGCTAGGCTATAAGGGCAGGCGCGCTGAAGCTATTACATCATACATAAGAAAAAATCAATTTACCCCTCAAGGCATTACTATGATTACATCCCCGCATCCGCTTTCCTCAGATACTACAACCCCCTATTTTTCCTCCGAAAAAAAGGATTCCTTTGAAAAAAAACGCACAGAAAACCCTCATCCTATGTTAGTAGATGCTTTTCAAAAGTTACGCGGCCATAACCTTTCTCCAAATATAGAAAAAAGCCTTAAAGAAAGAGTGACAGCAGCTAAAAACGCATCTGAACCAGAAGTATTCCGAAAAGAAATCGCTAAAATAGACGCATTGTGGAAGGGTCAGCTAGCGCTTATTCCTAAAAAACAAAAAGAAAACCCCAACTATCAAAAGCAGTTTCTCTCTGCGCTCAATACCTATCAGAATGCCGTAACTACCTTAAAAACGCACATATCGTATCCTAAAGCTCTTCTGTATGCAGAGGAAAGAAAAGCGATTTACGCTGCAAGGAAACTAAGAGAAGCGACAGGATTGATTAATCCATTTCTTCAAGGGTATCACTTGGATTTTACCCGTACTGTACTCTGCAGAGTCTTTGCTTCTACAACATTTCCAAATGTGATCGACAATATGCAAAAAGATTGGGACAAGTCTTGTCAAGATCTTCCCGCGGGAAATCCTATAGACAGCACATGCAGTCAAGCCTTTAAAGAGGGGCTCCAGGCTTTGCAGACTATCACTCCATTAAAAGAACTAGACTATCCAACTGAAAACATTAGAAAACTACCATCTGTAGATGACTTCATCAAATTTTACATGACCATGATGACAGCAACCTTCGAGCAGCTTAAAACAGCAAAAATTGCAGACTGGGCTGTCTTCATCGGCGTTAAAACTGCAACAAATAGACTGGCAGCTATGATAGAGGCATATATAGAAGATACTTCTCAGCAGTCGGTGCAGAGCGGATTTAAACAAGAAAAAATCCGCGCTATATTTGAGATCCGTTTCATCTTTTTCTCCTGTATATCAGATCCTAATTTTTTATTCCCTTTTGAAGAAATGACAAAGCAGGCATATCAAGCGCTCCAAAACGGTACAGATGTAAATCAGGTATTCAAAACAGTGGTGCCTAAAAACCAGCAAGATGTATTGCTTAATCAAGCTGTACTACTTTTCATATTGCATAACCGCACTATGCAAAGAGAGGGCGATGTACAAGAAACCTATCTACAAGAATATGAAATATACAAAAGCGCTATCAACAAAATATCTACGCATGCGCAGCATAATAAAGAAGGAATAGTAGAACAGCTTGCGTTATCCCCTGTACGCGCCCTTCAAGCCTACCTAGAGCTCGATGGGCCTTGTACACCGTTTACCGCTTTTCTGCGTATCGTTTCTGTTGCACAACAAGACCTACAAATCTCTTCTAATAAAGCGCCGATAGATGGCTATTTTCAAGCTGCAAAAACATGCGAAAAAAACAGGGAAGTACTTACCTTCTGCCAAAACTATGCTCAGAAGCAGTCTATTGCATTTCCTATGATCTTTTCCACAGAGATTGTAGACCATATTCCAGATAGAATGAACGCGCCTTTTCGAGGCTTTGTAAATGTATTTGCGAAGATAAAAAAAGAAGCGGAAGACATCTTGAAGATGGATCTTTTTGAAATCCTCCGCTACATAAAAGATACTCCTTTAATTATGGGCTTAAGGCAGCTTGCCTGGGAAGTCGGTAGCTTTCCAAAAAGCCAGTACGAGAAATGGACACAAGATGCCCTTCAGGCTAAAGTCAAATGGAAGCAGTTTTTAGAAGAACACCCCGCTAAACAAAAAGAACAAAAGATCATCTGCAGCCTAGAAAACACGGCAAAACAACCTATTGTACTACTGCATAGTATCTTCTTTTTACTATCTCGGATAGCTCCTCTCTCTACCTTCCAACAGCCTGCAAAAATACGTACTAGAAAAAAAAGTGGGCGTAAAAAACAAACCCGAAAAAAAACAGAGGGTAAACGTCAGCATCTTTTGCAGCCTCCAGTTAAGACGGACATGAGCCCTTCTGAAGAAGCTGCTAGCGCACTTAACTGGCTTACTTCTATGAATCAATTACGGGCTAATCCAGCGCGTCTTTCTCCGGTTGGCAAGGCTGTAAAAAAGATGATCGCATACGAAAAAAAGTTTTCACAAAAAAAAGAAGATCAAAAAAGCCGCATAGAAAACTAGATCTCTTTTGAAGTACTGCAAGTCGAAAATTGTATTGATGCAAATGCAATACATAAATTAAAAAAAATAGATTTTAATTTTCACGAGAATACCATGGGAACCATTACAAAACTACAAAGCGGTGTTGTTGCTGCAACACCAGGAAATACTGTCATAGCGCCGGCAGAAGAAAAATCCTCTAAAAAGGCCTTGATTGACTCCAGAATACAACCTAGCATCCAAAGCGTGATTGCTGCGTTTGACGCGCTTGACGCTTTAGGCAGCAGTAAACAAGCTTCGATACAACAAGCTATCGCCGAAGTAAAAAACGCATCTCCTGATGGGATCATACAAACGATCCAAGACCTTTGGAAAAAGCGTATGGAATCTATTCCCGCTGAAAAGAGATCTGATCCGTCATATACAAAGCAGTGGACATCTATTTTACAAAGCTACCAAAAAGCGCTTCGCGATCTAAAAAAATCAGCAAGCTTTCCGATTTATCCCCCTCAACACCTGCATTCCTTGTATACTGGAGAAAATTGGATGATTTTTTCCGCAAGAAAACTACAAAAAGCGGCAGATAGCATCAATCCATTCTTAAAACAATACGGTTATGAGCTAGAGTTTTCCAGTAGGTTATTATGTAGATTATTTGGTCTCGAAAGCTATGAAACAGCAAAGTCTTGTATTGAAACAACATGGAAAACAGCAGCTCTAAACCTCACTTCTCAACAAAAGGCGCAGATAGACGGTGAATCTTTACAATGGGGGATCGAAGCGTTAAAAAATATTGAACCTTTGGAACGATCTGTCTATTCCTCAGGGAAAAACCATCATCTCGATGGGCTATATTCTTACATCAATTACCACATGGATCTTCTTACACTTGCATTCCAGCTTCTTCTAGAAAACAAGCCGACGCTGGAAGATCGACAGGATATATTTACAGCTACTGTAAAACTGGAAAAAAACTTCTTAAAGTACATCTATTTTTACTTATCGCATAAAAAATCTGATGAACAGTTGCCAAATACAATGCAAAAAGAAAAAATGCAGCTCATTTTAGAAATGCGGATAATTTTAGGCGTAGCTGTGAAAAACCAGCCATTTTTACAAGCTTTTGATCTAGCTACTAAAGAGATTTATACCACCCTTGCGGATAACAAGTCTACAGCGCTAATGCTTACAAAAAAACAGTCTCAGAACCCAGATTGCGCTTTTTTGATTCGATGTTTATTACTCGATATACTTCATAGCAAAGGCATGTATAACGGAGATGGAGGCGCTCCAAATCAAAAATTATGCAGTAAGATTTTTGAAGGCGCTGTGATTAAAGGAACCCGGAAGACTGTGAGTGAAAGAAAAATGGTAGAAAATCTTTTGCTATCACCGACAAATATCCTTGTAAAAATCCGAAAGGAGAAAAAAAACGCACAAACGTTTATTGCGTTTTTGCATGTAATTCGCGCTATGCAGGGCTTACAAAAGAGCTTAGAAAGCAATAAATTCTCAGATAGAAATATCCAAAACTATCTCAAAGAAAATGCCCGCTTGCAGATGCAGGAAAAAACGCGTTTGCATGAGAAGGTGCAAACTTTAGCAGCTGAATTTGCCCGTATATACTCTGTAGGTGTTCTTCCCTTCCCTATAAAACAAGACGAAAAAGTAGCTACAAAAAAAGAAGAGTTTGTCCAAGCTGTAAAAGGATGTAAACAAGAGATAGAAGATGCACTAGAAATCTCTTTATACGAGATATTAGACTATACAGCACATAGTCCTACACCTATCAGTACGTTACAGCTGTACTGGGATATCGCCACATCGATTACTAAAGAGCAGTACGTCAAATGCAAAGCCCACGTGAAAACAGCTGAAACGGCCTACAGGAAGGCGTTACAGCAAAATACGGTAGAAGAAAGAGAAGAAATCGATACATGGATAAAAAACGTGAAAGTGCCGCTTTATGCCTTGGATCTCATTTTGCACTTAGGATCGATCATGTTACCTATTTCTTCTTTAATTAACCCTAGTAAAGCTAGACCAAAAAAGGGGAATCGCCGAGGAAAAAAACACCATAGAAAAACGCAATCTACCACAAGATCTGCCCCTGAGGGAAAAACCCATCTAACAGCGCAGGAAAAATATCAAGCCGTCCAACATTGGCTAGAGAGGATATGGGATATAAAAAACGCACCTAATAATCAGCTTTCTAGGCTTACGAAACTGATCAAATCTTGGAATGCATACGAAGACAGATCAATACAAAAGTACGTACAGATGTTACAAAAATAGCGCGGTATAAACATCCCTTCTTAACAGGATTTGCATTAAAATTATTTTTTATAATAAAAAAACCTGCAATATAAAAAAAAATTATTGATGCAAATGCAAATTATCGACTACAACTGAAGCTTTTCTAAAGGAAAGCATGTGATAAAAGCGCATGGAGCTATTCTAACTAAAGCAAGCCTTCCAGAAGAAATCCCTTATTTTTAGGCAATAGAGATTCAAGAGCAAATGCATGGTCTATCCTACATCTAACCGCCATAGCGCCTCACCCACTGACCTCGATTATAAAGAGCGTTCTCAAAAGGCAAAGATTCCTCTACAAAACCTTATAGACGCCTTTAAAACGATCGTACCAGAAAATACTCCTGCTGCTAAAACAATTCAAAAAGACCTAGTAACAGCTGTTCTAAGCGCAAAGAACGGGGAGCCTAGTCCGCAAAAAACGGAGAAAGCTATCAAATCTATTACACAGCTGTGGGAAACCGCCATGAAAAAGATTCCGCAAACCTGGCGCACCGATATGAAATGGACAACGCAATTCATGGCCGCTGCTATAACGTACAATCAGGCGCTTTCCCATCTAGAAAATGCTTCTCACCCTCAGTCCTCTACCCTTCACTGTCCCCTTTATGAAGGAGAAAAAGTGGTGATCTTGGCTATGCAACAACTTGCTGACGCGGAAAAGAAGATGGAAAAGCTAGGTAAACCGGTAAATTTTACCACCTACCTTATCGCGCGCGTATTTGAAGGAAAATCAGGTAAGGAGGCAGAAAAAAAGATCAACAAGATATGGCAAGAAGCGCTACTTAAGCTCACCCGTCAGCAAACAACGAAAGCAGGTGAACTATCTTTACAAAAGGGAATCGGTGCTTTACAAAGAGCGCCTTATTTTCATAGCCCAAAATATACAATTGGAGTAAGTAGAAGCTTTGCACCTTTATACTCCTATATTCAGTACGAAAACCGCCTTCTTACAGCCACCTTGCAGCTACTTACCGATTGCAAACTAGATGATGAAGATCGAAAAAATGCGTTTAAAGCGGTCTTATCCATGGGGCGAAATAGCCTAAAGACCATCTATATGCTTTTAAACTACGCACGCATCGATCCAAATACGTGGCAAGAAAAATCGCTCTTACTTTTAAAGCTTCGTAGCGTGTTTCTCGGAAGGATACGAAATCCTGTATTTCTACAAGAATTTGAGAAATTCACACAAGTAATTCATGGATCTCTTACTAAGAAAAAAGAGCTCTGCCCATTACAGCTTTGCAAAAAGCCTGAAAATCCAGCTATTACACCTTCTATCAGTAGTCTGTTACTACAAATGGCAGCCGTCTTATCCAGCCAAGAAACTGCAGAGCAGCAATTGAATGCAATTTTACAAAATCAACCTGTAAAAAAAGAGCGTTGCATTGAGAGTAGAAAAAGCCGACTGCACTATTTATTTATGTCTCCTAGATACAGCCTAACTGGAGACAGTCTAAAGGAGCTCAAAGATAGTCTTTTTATAAAAACGCTCAGCTCCAAGCATATATTATATGCTTTATTAAATTTGGATAGGGAAGCTAAAGGACTAGATCAAAAATTTACAGACTATATCGCGCAAATCAAGGCATGGCAAAACCCAGAAAAAGCTGGGCTATTTCAAGAGTGGAAAAAAAAGGCAGCCTCTCTGATAGCGTTTCGCATTCCACTGTCTAATCAACATCTATCGTTACTTCCTCAGCGTATTCAGAAAGAAAAAAAAGCATATGCAGCCGCAAAAAAGCTATTGCATACAGTAAAAACTCTGGAAAAAGAGATCGAAGAGTCTTTACCCATGCCTGTAGAGCGCATTCTAGAATGTATGCTTTTTGCGCTTAACCCTGTATCTATTTTCCAGTTATGTTGCGATATAGCATCATCTATGACGTTAGCTATCGACATAAACACGTACCGCACATGGGTCAAGCGGTTAGACGCTGCTAAAAACGCGTATGGATATTCTTTAAAAAAGCTGCGATTAACTACACAAGAAAAAATAGAAAATAACAAGTGGGTAGAAAAGGTCATTAATCCGTTCACTACGATTCATAGTCTACTTTATTTAGGCGCTAAAATCTCATCTGAATTCACGGATGACTTTAGACCCGAAGGTGAGCGATCTCGTCTAAAAATATGGACAGAAGATATTAATAACGCCTTGGTATTGCCATTTTCTACTATCCTCAAATGGCAAAAAGGCATGAAAACGCCAAGCCCTAATCTGAGTAAGCCTCTCCAAATTTGGAAAAATTTTGCTGCAACGCCCCCTCAAAAAAACGCGCCACAAGAACAGTTATGGCCTAAAAAAGAGCTCCATAAAGGAGAAAGGCGCATGATCTGCGCTATAGTCAAGATGAGAAAAGCGACAAACAGCATCAATGAACACCTTCCTTTAGACAAAAAAGTGTCTTTTGATTTGAGGATACTAAATGCATTTTTTGATGGCTCTGTAGACGCACTTCAAACGATCTCTTCCACTTGGACGGCGCGGCTGCAAACGCTGGCTCAAAATGAAAAAACACAAATTGATGAAACAAGCTTTCAAGCAGCTGTCAAAGAGCTCGGCGATTTACCTAGTCTTCCAGAAATTTCCCTTAAAAATAACAGCGCCCAAGATGTACAGCTGCTTGCCGATTACAAAGCCTTTCTTTTCGATCTTTTCTTAAGCATTTTAGATGCAATAAACCAAGGCAACCTGACAACAAAAGGATATCTAGCAGCTCTTCAAAAAATCCTCGATATCCGGCTCTCTTTTTTCTCTTCCCTACAGTATGCACAAGATTGTCTCAACTGCAGCGCTTTTTCAAAAACGGTGATGCAAAACGAAAAAACAAGAGCGTTAATACAAGTGCGTATCTTTCTTGGAGTCTATTTGCGCTCAAGTAAGCTGTTACAAGTTTTAGAAAACCACACAAAAAATCTCTATGAAGGTGTCTCGCTTAAATTTCATTCGCAAAACCCCCACTTTGTTTCATTAGGAGAAAAGATGTTTATCGAGCTAATGGCACTGGAAGGGATGCCTGGTCATGATAAATCTACCCTTAAATTAGAGAGTTTATTTACCAGGATAGCTCAAGATCCGATGTTTGATGAAAAAACCAGTACTCCGGAAAGTCACTCTGAAAACCTAAGGCAACCGCTCAAAAGTCTACCGCTTTGCACGAGTGAAAAAATGTGTAAAAATTACATCACCTATCTAGCATGCGCCTTTTTACTAGAACCGAAACAAATTCCTCTAGGTCTTGTTGAGCAGCAAATTCAGCTCCAAGCAAAACAATTTTTGCCATCTCAATGTTCTTTACACAAAGGTTTAGAAGATAAAATAGGCTCTATGCCTACCTGGATTCAGCAAAAGGCAAAAAAGTTTTTAACCGCTCACCAAGAAATCTACCAAAAAATAGAATCTGCTTTACAAATGCCTCTTTACTCTGCGCTATATTTCATAGCGAATACGCCGCTTCCAGGTAGTATACAGCAACTAGCGTTTCACACATCCAATACTGGAGATACTTACAAAGAAGTAGAACAAGCTGCAGAAGCGATCAAAAGCGTTTTTCTCAAAGCCCTAGAGCAAAAAAAAGTACCAAAAGATACGACTTTAGCAAGTTCCAATCCAAAAGCTCCTGTAGAGACACTAAAAAATTGGATCGAAGATGTGGAAAAACCTCTCAGATTTTTCCGAAAACTTTTATTTTTATGTTCACTTGCCTTACGACCTGACCTCATGGCGTCTACTTTGCCACCAAAAGATAGCCTTCCAAATCTCTTGTTAAAACCAGAGGAAAAGCAGCCAGGAGATTTTCATTCTTTCGCCTCAAGTGACCAAAAAAGACATATCTTATCTTGGCTAGATGGGATGCAAAAAATCCACCAGCTACGTAACGAGCAGCTTTCTACATTAGGTATATGCTTACGCGAAACAAAATTTTATATCTCACCTACTAAAAACCTATCCCTTTCGGTTGATGAAGATAAAATGGTGCAAATTGTTAAAAGAATCCGAAAAGCTCTTAAGGAGCTAGAAAAGATCTGCGCACAAAAACCAGGTATTCCTGTGTTAGCTACAGTTTGTCAAATGTATTTTACAAAAGATCCAAATATTAAAGAGAACTACGCCGACTTCCTTAAAAAAGTATGCACTGAATACGAGACCGCCTTTCAAGCAAAACGGATAGAGAATAAACCATCTAGCCAGTTTGCATTAGCAAAAAAAAGTTATCTAGATGCCATAAAAGAAGTTTCTCTCCTTTCTTCCTATTATGAGCCAAAACAAATTGAAGTACCTCTTCCGGCAAACATCCATTACAAAGAATATCTTAAATGGCTCTTTCATACGTATCTATCGATTGTAAAGATCTACAAAGAAAATAGAGGCAAAGAGCTTTTCATGCAAACTCTACCCGACCTACAAGAAGTTCTTTTTCTCCACGCTAAAGAAGTAAGAAGGATTTTTATCGATACTGTTTTAGAGTTTGCTGTTGTACAGCAGAAAAAAGTGCAGCTCCTCCAAGAGTTTTTATTTCGCACTCTCTCCCACGTCAAAAACGAAACGCTCTTTGCAGAAAAACTTACCCAGTACGTGCTACAAGAAATCAAGCGTATCAAGGAATGTCAAACAAAGAAACACCCAACTATGGAAGTGTCTTTTCCAGAGCTTAGTTTATATTATCTTCTGCACATAGATTATTTCTTGATGAAACAGAAAAAATCCGTGTACAAGGACCTAATCACTAAAACCTCAGCAGAAGCCTTCTCACCTCGTAAGTCGCAAGCGGACAGCGAGCTTGTTCATCATTTTTTTAAAAACATATATACGCCCTTTACAGCTGGATTAGAAAATTATCCCGAGGGTGCTTGCTTTAATCAGGCATTATTTAGAGACGTGTTTCGCAAAAATTTGAGCCTAACAAACTTCCTGCCAGATGGAGCTTTGAAAGAAATCGCTCTTCGAGATCAAAAAATACAGTCAAAAATAGATTTCACTCTTTTATACCAAGCAGCAAAAAATACAACGCGGTTCTTGCTCAAAGAGCGAGCTACACAACGAGACAAAGATGACCAAGAAATAGATGCAATGATCGATGTATTATGGACAGGTGCTAGTACACCAGATGAAGAGGCCCTAGAAGCTCATTTTGCAAGGCAAATCAGCTATTTCAAAGGGTGTAGCCGTGATATTTCTTTTATCCGTTTTTGCCTAAAAAACTATCTATGGCATCAAGAAGAACCTACAGCTTCTACACCTTTTGCTGTTCCAGTAGAAGAGCAGCAAAAGCTTTTTGATGACTGGATTAAAGAGAAAATAATGCAATCTGAGCAGCGAATAGACAACCCTGAAATATCCCCTACTCAAAAGCTATTAGCCAGCTTTCATAGGCAGCAAAAAGTGGAGCTCAGATACTTTCTAGCTGAGATATCCCGCGTTGTCCTAAGTCGTTTTTTAGATCCTGATAGTCCTTTTATAGATATAGGTGCCTGTGTAAAATGGCTCAAGGCTTGGCCTCAAACATGGTCCGATGCTCTCAATCCATTACAAGAAAAATACGTCTTGCTTGTGTACCCTAAAAAACACGATGAAAAGGAAAGTCCTAAGCCAAAAATTCCAGATCGACAGGAGGTAGATCAAGGGATTAAAAAAGCGTTGGAGAAAAAAGATCCCGTTACAAAGTACCTATTAACAGGCTCTATTCCCGAAAAATAGCAGCTCTTTTTCTTATGCATTTCAAAGCGTTTTAAAAGCCTCTAACTTTGCTCTTTTTACACTAGAGTCTACGGAAACTCCATCAATGTAGTTACCTAAAAACGTGAGATTTGAAGGAGCATTTTTGATGATCTTATCTACGATTTCTTCATGGTTAGGCCCGTAGATCACCCCTGCATCATCTCCTCGAATAAGCGCTTTAGCTACGGGCTTTTTTGTGATCTTTACATGAGATGTAAGCGCGTTTTCTGCTAGAGAAAATAGCTCTTGATCTTCAAGGGCTGATCCTGGGTTTTCTCCAATAAAAAATGAGATTTTTTCTCCACTAGTCCCAGAATTTCTAGGATACATCCGAGAATCAAATGTACCTCCTAAAATAGGGGTGTTTTCCTGAGCATGAGTTAAGTAGCCGTAACCATCATAAGGCAATACCTTTTCTAGAAATCCCATATGCACATTATGCATCGTATGAGTGGGTATCTTTTTCCAAAAAGGATGGGGATAAAGGCGTTTTACCTCATGCAAAGGGGCCGCTAAAACGATATGATCTCCCTCAACTATTCCTTGACTCGTATGAAGGGTATTTCCTGCAACGGAGTGGACTTTGCAGTTTGTTCGGCAGGTAATAGGCGTTTTTTTCTGCAGCGCTTCGATTAAAGAATAGGGCCCTTCTCTTAGGGTAAAAAGCCCTTTTTCCTCTTTAGGAGCCTTTAAAAGAGCTTTGATGATCGATCCGTAGCGCTTTTCGAAATCATACATTTGAGGAAAAGCAGTTTTGACCGATAGCCTTTCTGGAGAAACCGCGTAAATCCCTTTAATAACCGTAGCAAAAAGTGCAGAAATCTCCTTAGAGCGAAAGCGCCTTTCGATAAAACCTGCAGCAGACTCTTGTACAAAACCTCCAGGAGCCCGAAAGTACTCTTTTACCTAAGGGAAAATGGTTTTTTTTGTTATAGGAGAAAGCGCCGCTTGGTAAAGACTTGTGGGAAAAAGGTGCATAGCTTGGTTTTGGTAGACATACCTTTTTTTTGCAGCAACACTTGCGTATATGATGTCATCTTGTAGTCCCACATCTTGCATCAATTGGTAGAGGTGTTTTGATTTATGGCGGGCAAAAAACTTTGGTCCTTTTGTAAAAGAATACCCCCCTACATCGATAGTTTTTAGCCAGCCTCCAAAACTTGGCTTTTCTTCTAGAAGAACGATCTGACTTTTCGGTTTTTTTTGCGTGAGATAATAGGCAAAGCTCCATCCAGAAATCCCGCCGCCTATAATGATGGTTTTTGTCATACCGATCCTGCATAGCTACTGGGATTTTCTTCCAGATAGGCATCAAAAGTAGAGGCAACGTTGCGGATAAACACCCGTCCAAGGGGCGTTACTTGTAGGGTATTTCCAGAAAATACCACAAGGCGTTTTTCTTTTTTCAATGCAGCGATTTCTGCAGAAAATAGCTCCATTTCTTGTTGGGTAAAGCTGTAGCTAAACTGACACATGATTTTTTGAATAACCTGGTAGCGTTTTCGATCATCAGGAGTCTGTTTTTTTCCTCTTTCTACCGGAAACACCCCCTTTTTTACCGCTTCATGATAAGAGGTAAGGTCTTTGGTATTTTGGATATATGTACCAAGAGCAAAGCCAATTGCGCTGACTCCAAAACCTAACATATGGTCTGCTTGATGGATACCATAGCCTTGAAAATTGCGGTATAGTAACCCCTTTTGATACGCCTTTACCAAAGGATCTTTTGGCTGGGCAAAATGATCCATACCAATCGGGATATAACCTGCCTGGATGAACTGCTTTCTTGCTTGCAGATACATCTGGAACTTTTCTTGATCTTTTGGTAGGTCTTGGTTTCGAATGGCTTTTTGGTGGGGTTTTAAAAAAGGCACTTTTGCGTAAGAAAAAAGGGCAATGCGATCGGGACGCATCTCAATGATCTCTTCTACGGTTTTTTTAAAGCTTTTTTTTGTCTGCAAGGGAAGCCCATAGATTAGATCGATATTGATGCCAGAAAACTGTAGATTTCTTGCCTCTTGTACTACTTTGGCAGTCACCTCTTTCGTCTGCCTTCTTCTCACCGCTTCTTGTACAGAAGCGTTCGTATCTTGTACCCCTAAGCTCACCCTTTGAAATCTAGTTCTGATATAGGGAAGATGCGTTTTTTCTACTACCGTTCTAGGATCGATTTCAATGGAGCATTCCGCATCTTTTGTAAAGGTAAACTCGTTTTCCAATGCAGAAAAAATCCTTTCAAATTGCTCCGGGTGTAAATTAGTCGGCGTACCGCCACCAAAATGCAGCTCACGGACTGTTTTGTTACCCGAAAGGGCTTTTCCCACCTGTTGGATCTCTTGGATTAAGGAATCTACATAAAGGTTTTGTGTCTCTTCTTTTCGATTGATGATGACAGAACAGGCGCAAAAAAGGCACATCTTCCGGCAAAAAGGGATATGGATATAAAGAGAAAAAGGGCCGTTTACGCAGCTGAGTATCTGCTGGTAGGTGTCTGAAAGAATAGAGGTGAAAAATGGCGCTGTAGGATAGCTTGTATACCGAGGAACGCGTCGTAAAAAATCTTGTAAAGAAGCTTCATTTAATGAAGGCGTTTCATCCATAACTTTTAATGATATCCACAAATGCTTTGACTTTACCTGGGTCCATATCGGGTTTTAGCCCATGACCTAGGTTTACAATAATCCCCGGTTTTTGGGGAAGGTGCTTGTGGATTTGCTCTGCAATGAGCTCTTCTTTTGCATAAAGAAGATCGGGATCAAAGTTGCCTTGTACAGCCATAGAAGAAGGGACAAAACGCCTAAGATCTGATAAAGGCTCGTGCCAGTCAAAAGAAATCGCTCTAGGGTGTAGATCGATCAGCTCTTGTTTATATACACAAGATCCTCTGGCAAAAACAATACTAGGAATATTTCTTGTATCTACATACCGCAGCAGCTCGCTTATGTAGGGTAGAGAATACGTTTTAAACTGCTCTTTTGGCAAAAGATAGGCGCTAGAATCAAAGATCTGGACCGCATCTACCCCTTGATCGATCTGCATTTGTAAGTACCATTTTGTGCAGTCGGTGATCTTGCGAAGAAGTCGAGAAAATACCGCGGGGTCTTTGTAGAGAAGCTTTTTTTCTGCAAAATAGCAGGCCGCTGTAAAAGGAGCTGCACAAAAACCGATTAAAGGCGCTTTAAGCCGTTTTTTCAAAGAAGCGATTGCCTCTTCTAAAAACGGCATTTCAAGATAGGGATAAGCAAGGGAGTCTAGATCTTTTTCCGTACAGATTTTTGGATGAATAACTGGACCTACCCCTTCTACAAAATCGAGGTCAAGACCCAAGGAAAGGGCGATGATGGTGATATCAGAAAAAAGGATAGCAGCATCGGGATCCAGCGCATCAATCGGCAGCAAGGTGACTTCTTCGATCAGCTCTTTTGTGGTGAAAAGCGTTTTTAATGAATAGCGTTTTCGAAGAGCTTGGTAGCTTGGAAGATACCTTCCCGCCTGACGCATCAGCCATACGGGAGCTCTTGGCGTTTTTTTACAATAAAGCGCATCGGAAAGTAGCGTATTCAAAGAATCCTTTCTAAAATCGCATCGGCATCAAAGCCAAATTCTGTTCGTATATCTTGCATAGGAGCAGATAAGCCAAATCCCTCTACAGCGATAGCGATACCTTTTTCTCCTATATATTTATACCACCCTAAATCTGATCCTGCCTCGATGCTGACTTTTTTACCAGGGTTATTGCCTACGACGCTTTCTTTATAAGCGCTTGTTTGCTCTTCAAAAAGCTTCCAGCAGAGAAAAGAAACAACGCGTACAGATTTTCCCATTTTCTCTAAACGATCAGCTACTTCAAGCGCAAGCGACACCTCTGATCCTGTAGCAAATAAGCTAAAGTCTGCATCGGTTTTTTCTTTTCTCACGATATAGGCGCCTTTTAACGCGGTATCTTCTATAGATACTGATTCTTGTCTATCGATATCAGGCAGGTTTTGTCTTGATAAGACCAAAGCGCTTGGTCCTTGGTAGCTTAAAGCAGCTGCCCAAGAGCCTTTAACCTCGTAGCTGTCTGCTGGTCGAAATACCCGAAGGTGGGGAATAGCTCGAAGCGCCATCAAATGCTCTACTGGCTGATGAGTAGGGCCATCTTCTCCTAAAAAGATCGAATCATGGGTGAATTGATAGATCACAGGATATTTTGAAAGAGCAGCTACCCGAATAGCGTTTCTCATGTAGTCAGAAAACACAAGGAAAGTACCGCAAAAGGGGCGGAAAAATCCTAGCGCGCTCATACCGCTGCACATAGCCGACATAGCAAACTCTCTTACGCCAAACTTCACATTTCTCCCAGAAAACTCCCCCGGCTTTATAATAGAGTACTCTCCTAGCATCGTTTTATCTGAACCGGAAAGATCGGCAGACCCGCCGTAAATTTGAGGAAATACTTCTGCTAATTTTTGCAGTACCGCGTTTGAAGAAGACCTTCCAGCAATCGGACTTTTGATCGGTAGATCTTGTATCGAAGAGATGATATCTTTTGCGTTTAAAGCCTGCTGCATTTGATCTAAGCGCTGTTTTTTTTCTGGATGCGCTTTTGCCCAACTTGCATAGCGCTTTTGCCAGTCTTGATAGGTTGCATCCCATCCTTCTTGTTTTTTCTCAAAAAACTGGCGTACTTTTTGCGGCACATAAAACGGCTCTTTTGTAATGCCTAATTCTTTTTTAGTTAACAGCGTCTCTTCTTCTCCTAAAGGAGATCCGTGGGCTTTATGGCTATTTTGCTTATGTGGCGAGCCTTTACCTATCACTGTATGCACCTGAATAAATACAGGTTTTGTCTGGTTTTCCCGAATTTCCCCAAACACTTTTTCCATCGCATCGAAGTCATAGCCATCGATTTCATAAACGGAAAATCCATAAGAGCGGTAGCGCGCTTTTGTATCTTCAGAGCAGTTTTCTTCTAAGGGGCCGTCTAAACAAATTTTATTGGCATCATGCATCAATACAAAATTGTTTAGCCCTAAATGCCCCGCAAGGGAAGATGCTTCAGACGAAATCCCTTCCATAATGCATCCATCGCCGCAAAGGCAAAATACCTTATTCTGAAAAATAGGATGGTTTTGGTCATTGCATAAATCTGCGATCATCTTCATGCCAAGAGCCATACCAGCAGCATTTGCAACTCCTTGACCTAAAGGTCCTGTTGTCACTTCTACCCCTGCAGTATGGCCGTACTCTGGGTGACCGGGGGTTTTGCTATGCAGCTGCCGAAACCGCTTAAGCTCCTGCATGGAAAGATCATAACCTGCAAGATGCAAACAAGAATAAAGCCAAGCGCTGCCATGACCTGCAGAAAGGACAAAGTGATCCCTTGCCATCCAATGAGGCTCTTTGGGATTTTGGTTTAATAGCTCTCCATAAATAAACGCTCCCAGCTCGGCGCAGCCAAGCGGAAGACCTGGATGCCCTGAATTCGCTTTTTCCACACTATCGATTGATAGCCCGCGTATTGTATTTGCAACGCTTTTCAATAGCGTTTTATATTCCGCATCCATGATGATCTCCTTGTGATCTTTCACTATATATCGTTACAAAAAAATCCTTCAAGGCTTTTGACTTTTCCCTGTAGATCCTTTATGATAATGCACATGCTTTCTCAAGAAATTCGAAAAAAGTTCTTAGCTTATTTTGCAAAACGGGATCACAAGATTTTGCCCTCTTCTCCCGTTGTACCAAAAAATGATCCTTCCCTTTTGTTCATCAACGCAGGAATGAACCGGTTCAAAGACGTTTTTTTAGGTAAAAAAAAACCAGAGACTCTGCGAGCATCTACCGTGCAAAAGTGTCTTCGCGCTGGAGGTAAACACAACGATTTAGAAAATGTAGGCCATACAAAACGCCACCTTACATTTTTTGAGATGTTGGGTAATTTTTCTTTTGGTGATTACTTTAAAGAAGAAGCCATTAAGATGGCTCTTGCAGTAAGCTTAGAAATTTTTCAGCTGCCAGAAAACCGTCTATGGGC
>CALBPE010000058.1 GCA_937899275.1 uncultured Chlamydiae bacterium | reverse complement strand
CAGCACGCAGGGTTCTGAAGTAGACCGACATAGAGGTGTCTGCCAGGCCTTTGTTTCTCAAAAAAACTTCATACTTGTTGAGAAAACGCTGGTCGATATCGGTAAAGAGAAGCGTTGGCTTGTCGGTGAAGCGCTTCAGGGTTCTTTTCAAATCTTTATACACGTTGGCATTACCAACCTTGCCAGCGTGGACCATGCGCTCGATGAGCTCTTGGAGGAAAGAGAAAAAAGCCGGGGCTTTGTGAGGCCTTTCTACGGATTTGATAAGAGCTTCTGGCGAGCTGCCAGCCTGCTTATCATCTAACAACGCCTGGTGATACATCGTCTCTTTCTGGCGAATGATCGCTCTTATGAGCTCTCTATTAGGATGCGTCCTTTTAGGCGTATGCTTCTTCTCATCCCAAAGGTGGGCAGGACAAGAGAGCCCCAAAGAAACATACTTTCTTTTACTATTTTGAGTCACCCTTAGCATCAGCGGATGCTCACCGTTGCTGAGTAGCTTGGACTTGTAGAGGACAACGGCAATCTTGAGAGGCATGCGGCTCAGTGGTTTACTTATAGTTTACAAAATTGTTGGCAAATAACGAAAAGTTGTGGAATACAGTACAAACAAAAAAGCCCCTATAATGACTGTAAACGAATAAAATAGTAGTAAGGGGGTAGTGATAGAAGTAGATAAATACCGCCTTCTAAGCAGTAGGTTGAAGGTTCGAATCCTTCCGGAATCACCCTCCATAAAGCGCTGATTATCAGCGCTTTATGTGGTTTAAGGCTCCTGCGCCATACACCGGAGAGCTCCCTTTACGCCCAAAGCACACAGAAAAGCAAGATTTCCTCGCAGACGAGAGATTGTTTATTGCACATTTCTTGGAAAGATGGCCGTATTTTACTACCTTTGCGGGGCAATATTGCATCATTAAAACATTTTCACTATGCATAAATTTATATCTTTCTCTTGGCTGCGTATCGCTCGCGGCGGCGCTCTATTACTTTTGTTAAATGCTTGTGGTGGCAACGGCACTGCTCTCCAGATGGGAGAAAGAGTCTCCACCCTCACGGTAGCGAAATGGGATGATGCAGAGGAACAATTGACGCATGATCAGAAAGTATTCCAAACAATGCATAAACTCTTGACACTTCTCCGTAAATCAGGGACTAGAGGTGGTAAAAAGAACGCAATACTTTTACTGAAGAGATCGCTAGAACAAAACGATACTTTTTTACGCATCGCTGCAGCGTCATATCTGGCGGAAGAGGAGTGCAAAGAGGCCGTACCGCTCCTAATCAAAGCGCTCAAAGAGGTTAAGAGTGAGCGTGGCCGCCGTGCCGCAGCGCAATCTCTGAAGAAGATTCTGGATAAGACAGGGGGCGATTGTAACCTCCCCTTTAACCGCCGCTGCGCAGAGAAGGCTGTGGAAGAATACAAGAAAGAAGAAATTGTGAACTTATTTTTGAGAGATATGCCTAGCATAAATATGCTTCAAGAAGAAACCATGAAGGCCATCGGGATAGTAAAAAAGAAGTAGCGGGTATGCGTAAGCAATGGTAACCCAAAAATAGCTTACAGGGCGTTCCTGAGGGTAAGACAGAGGTCAGAGGAGGTAGGTAAGAGCCCAATGGATTGTTTTCTCAGCGGTACGCTCACCCTGGTGCAAGCCCTCTCGCTTG
>CALBPE010000057.1 GCA_937899275.1 uncultured Chlamydiae bacterium | reverse complement strand
CATCTTTTGTGCTAAAAGCGCCCACCTACGGATCTTCTTCTTTTAAAAAATCAGGCAAAGGCACGCTCATCTTAGCCGGAGAAAATCATAGCACAGGCAGCATCATCGTAGAAGAGGGAAATCTTTCTTTTGCAGAGCAAAAACACTTAGGTAAAAGCCCCATTTACTTTCCTGAGAAAAGCTCTGGAACGCTTCTTTCTAGACAAGATGCTAGCTTGACAAACTCGCTACTTGTAGAAGGAAAAGCGACAATCAATACACCTCAGGCGTCGCAGCTTTTCTTAGAAGGATCTATTAAAGGACAAGGATCCATCACGAAACAAGGCAAAGGAGACCTTTTATTAGCAGGAGAAAATACCTATGAAGGCTCAACTACTATTGTAGAGGGATCGCTTGCAATTCATAGTCAAAAAAACTTGGGTAAAGGACCTGTGTTTTTCCCCACCTTTTCTACAGGAACGCTTACCGCTTTAAGCGATCTACAACTGGAAAAAACGGTCATTGTCGATGCCTATGCCACATTCATCACCCCAGGCACCGTCCAAATGGATCTTTTGAACAAAGTGGAGGGCAAAGGCCATCTTATGAAAAAAGGAACAGGGCTTCTTTGTATCCAAAATGGACATACCTACGAAGGCAATACGTTCATTAAAGAAGGGATTTTAGAAATTGCCCCAAATGCTAGCGTCGGCAAAGGGAAGATCGTAATCGATGGGGGCTCTTTAAAAGCTTCTCATACCCTGGAAAAAAAACCTATTTTCATGAAAACATCTGGCGCAATTTTAGTCCCAGAAAACCACTTTCTTCTTATTGATGGAACGATTGAAGGGATGGGAAGCGTGCATAAAAAAGAGCTAGGTGAACTCATTTTATCTGGAGAAAATGTATATGCTGGAGGAACGTATATAGAAGAAGGATCGCTTGTAGTTAAAAGAAGTACAGCGCTTGGAAAAGGAGCCCTTCATCTTGCAGGAGGCACGTGTACCTTACATGATGCTTGTACCGTGCATAATCCCCTGCAATTAGAAAGTGCAGGCGCAATTTCTGTACACAAAGACCATACAGCTTATTGGGCAGGTCCTATATCAGGAGAGTTTCCTATGACAAAAACGGGACCGGGAACCCTTTTTGTTGAAGGGGAAAATACTTACGAAGGGATTACTTTTATAAAAGAGGGCGCTCTTTGCATTAGATCAGAAACCTGTTTAGGATAATCTGGCATCAAAATCGCAAAAGGAGAGCTTCGCACTTTAGAAAACACCTTGATTAGCTCACCTATTTCCCTCACAGAAAACTCGGTGTTTCATCCGAAAAAAGGAACGACTCTCACCTTGAGCGGACCCTTATCTGGCACAGGAAGCGTGAGTAAAGAAGGACAAGGTAAGCTGAAAATTACAGGAGATGCTCCTTTTACAGGATCATTTACTTTAAACGGAGGGGTATTAGAGCTAGGCAAGGGACGCTGTTTAGGTAGAGGCTCTTTCATCATCGAAAAGGGATCTTTACATGTGAAAGATCACTTTACCACAGATCAGCCTCTACAATTAGAACAAGATACCACGATACTTGATATCGATGCATCGGCATCTTTTTCTAGTACGGGAACGATCCAAGGCGAAGGGTCTTTGGTTAAAAAAGGCAAAGGAAAGGCCTATCTTCAAGGAGAAAATACGTATAGCTTAGGCACGCAAATTAAAGAAGGCTCTCTTCATATCCATAAGGCGTCTAATTTAGGTACGGGCGTCGATTTTAATGAAGGAGGCTCTCTTACTATCTTATCTTCCATCTATAGTGATCAAGAATTTACCGTATCTTCATCACAAGGAGAGATCTGCGTAGAAAAAAATGCCTCTTTCCAAGTAGATGGAGCTCTGAAAGGAGAAGGTATTTTAAGCAAAAAAGGTCCTGGAACGCTTACCTTATCTAGTAACTGCGAGTTAAATGCCACCCTTGCAATCGACGAGGGATCCTTAGTCCTGCAAAATTCTGATCAAAAAAACGCCTCATTACTCAACGCGTTGATCAAAGTAGAAAAAGGCGCTTTTCTTGCAGGCAACGGCTTTATGGGTGATACGATCTTGGAAGGGGGACGGGTATATGGAGAAGGAACATATGCAAATTTATCGCTACATGCTGGCTGCGTCGCACCTGGAAATTCCATTGGAACAATTGTGATTACAGGTAACTACGCGCAAAGCGCAGGATCTGTATACGAGCTAGAGATCGACGGCTCTTTAAGCGATAGGATCATCGCTTCAGGAACAGCTACAATTGAAACTGGCGCCGTATTAGAAATACTTCCTCCAAAAGGGACCATCATTAAAGGAGAAACCTACAATATCTTAGAAGCATCGGAAGGGATCAATCAGCTATGGTCTGAAATAGTCAATAGCGCAAATATCCCTTTTTCTTTGACAAGAACCAACGGCAATACCGTAGCAGAGCTTACGTTGTTAGAATCGATTTATTTTATTGGTACTGATTTTGCATCTGGTAGCGCCTCTTCTTTACGCCGCTACTTAAATGAATTTGAGCTGCCTGGCAGCTCTCCCCTACTTCCTGCGATTTTATCGGCAAGTAGCTTATCAGATAGCGATCTAAACCAAGCGCTTTCTAACTGGACCCCTGCGCTTTTCGGCGCTATTGACGTAGCGCATTTGTCTTTGGTAAAACGCGCCTTTCCCACCGATTTTTCTTTAAAAGATAATCAGCGTAATCATCACCTCTGGGCGCAGCCTACCTATAGCTACGCAAGCTACAACCCAATCCACGATCTACCGGGATTTAGTGAAAGCGCATTACAACTGCAAATCGGCTATAATCGGATTTTTATGCCCCAAATGTTAGCGGGAGGATCCATTGGATACTCGTATAGCGACACCAACTGGAAAAGCTCTTCTAGTAGCGCTAATTCTCAATACTTTTACACGACTTTATACGGTCTGATCGACTACCCATTATGCGCATTTGATCTAGGCCTTTTCACCAGCTGGCAGATCTACGATCAAACAAGAAAAGTGGAGTATAGCGATATCAGTGAAACATGCAAAAGCGTGCATAACGGCGCCTCTATTGCAGCGCATCTATGTGGAAAATATTTTATATTAAAAGATGAGCTACTTTCACTATTTGCAAACGTTGAGTATAGCGCGCTTTTTCAAGAGAGCTACCAGGAAAAAGGCTCCAACGCTTTTTCTCTTTTCATCGATCCTAATACCTCGCATCTTCTTGCAGCAGATATCGGTTTAAAAAGCGCGTATCTTATAAATACGCAGCGCGCCTCCACAAATATCTCTTTAAAAGCTGCTTGGAGCGTGCAAACCCCGCTAAATAAAATACAGATTCCGGCAAAGTTTTCTTCTATCGCGTCTGATGCGTTTTTCAGCGTAAACGGCTTGAATAAAACGTTGAGCGCATTTACACCAGAGATTAGCGTAGATTTTTCTAAAGATCCGTTTTCCTTAACATTCTATATAGGCGGCGCTTTTTCTCCCGACTATGTCAAAAGAGATGCAAGCGCGCGCTTTACCTATATTTTTTAAGGAGCTTCTTTAAGATGAGGGGCGTTTTTTTCTTGAATCAGATGAACGCTGCCTTTATCTAAACTATGATAAGCAGCTTTTACACTCACCTCATTTTTGGAGATCATTCTGCGGATCACCGGATCGTTTTCAATGGTTTTTTTCACGTTGATTGCATTTTGCTTGATAGCAGCTTCTAAAGGATCTTTTAGATCTTGTTTTCTTTCCATAGATACAGCCGGTTGGATTTTCTTTGCAATCGCAGGAATAGCTTCTGTATTTCCCTCTAAAACAGCGTTGACTACGCCTGAGTCTTGCTCGCCTACAACTAAAACAAGGTCGGGAGAAAAATGCGTTAAAGCGTAGCGAACAGAATCCATTTGAGATGGACAAATCACATTGCCTGCTGTTCGGATCACAAAAAGCTCACCTAATCCTTGATCAAAAATGATTTCAGGAGAGGCTCTCGAACTAGAACTTGCCACAATAATTGCAAAAGGATACGTCTTTTGCATCCGCTTTTTTCTAAACTCCTCGCTGCGATTTTGGTAGATCGGCTGATTTTGCACAAAACGCTCATTGCCTTTCATCAATCTTTCTAGAGCGGTATCAGATGGATTTTCCTTTGCGCCGCGATCACAAGAAATCACGCACAAAGATAGCAACATGGGAAATAAATAGATTCTTTTCATGGATAACCCTCATCTTTGCTTTACACATAGCAAATTGCATACAAATGCACGAGAGATTTTTTTATTTCCTAAAAGATCGGGCTTTCCCCGGTCTTTTGTTCGCGTGCAGGTAGGTCGCGCGTTTTCACTTCTTTACGAACTATTTCGCCCGTTACTACGCCGGTCAATATGATGCATGTAACCTTGAGCGCATCCAGAGTAAATAGCGGAAATGGCGGCTCTTTTCCCCCATGTTGCGCATCTACGCATTGTACCATCTGCATATAAGTGCGCATAACGGCAGCGACAGCCATCAGTAAACGGTTTAACTGCGGACTCCCAGTAAGCGGCAAAAAGCGGCTACCTAAAGGGTAAACAAATTTTCCTGCTAAATAGGGGAAAACAATTCTTCCAAAACCAGATCCCTCTATAGAGGGTAACTGATCAGAAAAGGCGCAGCTCATCACAGTAGATATCTCTACAACTTGCTTAAATGCTGTATCGGGAGATTGCATTTGTTCTTGATAGTACTGACCAACATCCACGGGAATACTCCATAAAAATCGGCTCGTAGATAGCGCAAATGCCTTGCAGTTCTCGATTAGGTTCATTTTTTTCTCCTAAATATAGGGTGAATCAAAACATAGCGCCTTAAGATAAGATCCTTAAGGCGCTTTTTTTGAGATTAATCAATCTGGCGTACTTTAACCGGGCTGGCCAGCTGTTTTTCTTCTTCTTTTACAAAAGAAATCGTTAAAATACCTTTTTGTAGTTCTGCTTTAGGCTCTTTATGGTGATTGATATTTCCTGGTACATGAAGAGCGTAGGAAAACACATCTTGGGACTTTCTGTAGTATTTTTTCTCTGTTTTCTCCTCTTTTTTTTCTGCATGCACAGTCAAATACCCATCAGCATACTCCACATGAATATCCTGTACATCGATACCAGGCACCTGCACTTGGACATAAACAGCCTGATCATCTTCTGATACGCTTAAACCTGAAGGGGTATAATCGAATACATCGAACCCAGAAAATACTGAGGGAAAATCCCATAAAGATTTATTTGGAAGACTTTGCTTTTGTTTTTTTACTAAAGTGTCCATAAAAAACCTCCGTCTTTGTTGACGAAAGCAATCTATATCCATAAAGAATTTTTTGTAAATAGCAGAAAATCAGCTTGTATGTTCTTTTAAAAAACGCTCTGCTTTAGAGAAAATCTGCTGTTTTCTTGATGGATCCATTTTATCTAGCAGGCGTACCATCATTAAAAGGCGGGGATGCTTTCCTAGAAAATCCCGTTTTTTTTCTACAAACCGCCAGTAAAGACCATCTACGACATCACACCAGCTATCTTTTTTATAATCGCTCATTTTTAAAAGATAATTAGAGCCGCAAAAATAGGGTTTCGTTGCAAAAATCCCCCCATCGCTAAATTGTCCCATACCATAAACATTGGGAGCCATTACCCAATCATGGCTGTCGACAAAGTAGCTCAATAACCAGTGAAATACTTCTTTAGGATCGATTTCTGCAAGAAGCATCAAATTGCTTAAGAGCATGAGCCTTTCTATATGATGGCAGTAGCCGTAACGAAGAGATTTTTTTATCGCATCATCTAAAGGTACAATCCCTGTTGATCCTTCATACCATGAGGATTGCATTTTTCTTTTGTGTGAAAAAAAATTGCTTTTTTCCTGGAAGCTACCATGATGTGCATCTACTCCCCTAATAAATTCTCTCCATCCGATGATTTGTCGGATAAACCCCTCTAAAGAATTTAGAGAAACGCCTTCAATGGTGATGGCTTTTTCGACCACTTCTTTTGGCGTTAGAAGGCCTATATTTAAAAGAGGAGAAAGCGCCGAATGAAACAAAAAAGGATCTCTTGTTGAAATCGCATCTTCATATGGACCAAATAAAGAAAAATACCCTACAAAAAACTGATCTAGCCACTGCATTGCCTCTTTTCTTGATGTAGGTAAAAAACAACCTTCGACATCACCTGGATGATCTGGAAAATGCTCAGATACACATTTTTGCACTTCTGCATGGTATGCTGAGGGCTTTGGAAATGCCCTCGGAAAAACCGGCTGTTTTTTTGGTAGAGGTTTTCGGTTGTCTGCATCAAAACTCCATTTGCCGCCACAAGGCCTACCTTCATCCATCAAAAGATTGAGCTTAACGCGGGCTTTTTCATAAAATATCCGCATTTGCACCCGTTTTTTTTTCGCAAAAAATGCAGAAAACTCCTCTTCTGTGTGCAGGAATAGTGGGCTTTCATGTGAGGTATATTGGATTGATTTCTGCGTAAAAAATTCTTGAAGAATCTCTTGTAAAAAGCGCTCTTCGATTTGGAAGCTATCTACAGGCTCCCCCTTTTTTACAATAGATCCAAGGGAAGATAATAAGGTTTGATGAGGATCTAAAGAAATATATTTGAGCGAAAATCCGCTGTTTTTGAGTAGATCTCGATATCTTCTCATCGATTCTATCAGAAAAACCAGCCGCTTTTTATGGTACTTATACCGGGTAAAAAGATCATAGGCTTCAATCAGAACCAATGTTTTTTGTCGGTGTTTTTCGAGATACTCGATAGGGAAAAGATGGGTAGGTAATAATAAAAAAAAAGACATATCTGTATTAGTCCATACGGCGGCTATTTTTTGCACGTTTTTTTCTAGAACCGTGCTTCTCATACACCCGCTTTGCTTCTTCTTGAAACTGTTTTTCGTGGAGCTTTTCTCCAAAGGCTTTTCTAGCTTTTGCAATGGCAAATTTATGATCGATGATAGGCTGGGTATAAAGAAAAGGAATCTCCACACCTAAAGATAAGCGGATAAGAGGCGGCATAAGCCAAGGGGCGTGGATCCATTCCTGAGGGATGGCTCGAAGCTCTTCCACATAAGTTTTGATGAAGACGCCTTGAGGATCATGATCCTCAGATTGTTTGATGGGATTGTACATACGAAAGGTGTTGATGCCAGTAACGCCACTTTGCATTTGCACCTGCGCATGATGAATACCTGGTTCATAGTCGGTAAATAACGCTCCTAAAATAGGAGAAGTATCTCTCCAGTCTAGCCATAAGTGGTAGCTTGCAAAACTCATGACCATAGCCCGCATTCTAAAAGGCAGCCATCCTGTACTACGTAAAGAGCGCATGCAAGCGTCGACTAGAGGATACCCCGTTTTCCCCTCTTTCCAAGCAAGGAGTTTCTGAGGATCGCTTGGCCTTGGTCTTAGATCATCGCATCCCCTATGCATTGAGTGAAACTCGATAGCAGGCTCATCTTCTAACTTTTGGATAAAATGACAGCGCCAGTATAGCCTAGAAGAAAATGCGCGTAGATTACGCCTCATCCAAGAAGAGTTGGCCTGTTTTTCTCTTTTTCGTACCGCATGAAACACCTCTCTCATTGAAAATACACCTGCAGTCAAAAAAGGAGAAAGCCTCGATGAGGTATCTTCTTTTTCAGGTTTAGCAATACAAGAAAGGTAGTTTTCTGCTCTTTTTTGCAGAAAACTATATAAAACCGCTCTTCCGTTTTCCAATCCCCCTTTTTGGGTTTTTTCTTCAGGAAAATAATCGGCAAAACAGCTCGGCTTCGGAAGAACATCTCCCTTGATGTCGACATCGATGCAGGTTTTTTCAAGGGAAAAAGGGGCGTCTAAAGGAGGCGTGCTCATTCTCTGATGGTGGATTTTTGCCCAATCATCTCGGCGTTTTAATTAGCGAACTACACCATTTGAGGAAAACTCTTGCCATACAATATCGTGCTTTTGGCACCAAGCTTGTACTGACTGATCTCTTTTATACGTCCAATCACCTCCTGTCTCTTCATGAGAATACAAAGAAATGTGGGGCCATTTTTGTTGCAGGTCTTCTAAAAGGTGGAGCATGTCTCTTTTAAAAAATAGGAGACTTCCTCCCCTTTGTTCCACCTCTTTCTGTAAAGAACACAAACAGTCATAGATAAAGCTCCACTGACGAAATGAGGTAAAAGGCAGCTTCCAGTATCCTGGCTCAAATACGTAAAATACCAGCACCTTTTCATGACGCTGTAAAGCGCATTGAAGAGGGGCATGATCTTGCAATCGAAGATCTTTTTTTAGCCACACAAGGCCTATTTTTTTTTCCATCATAAAAAAATCTGCCCCTCCTCTTGCCTGCCAAAGATCAACGATTGTTTTTGCATATACATGTAGCCTGCAAACCAGGCAAAAACGCTATCTTGGGCGTGAACGCTAAGAGATGAGATATTTTCTATTTGTACAGAAGCGCTTTTTTGCAAATCTACTAAGGCTTCTTGTCTTTCTTTTCCAGAAAATCGCTGGTTTCTCACCGCTTTAGGATAGGTCTCGTAGCATGCAATCTGACTTTTTTTTAGCTTGGATGCAAGAGCAATAGCCCTTGCCGTAAGTCCTCCCAAAAATAAAGGAGACATAGCCTTCAGCTCGATATCTGCTCTTCGGTAATGGTGGGTGCTTTGGGTATCTTCTGGATCAAAATAGATCTTCGGCAAAGATAATGGCGCATCGATGAAAACCGCCTGCACTCCAGCTTTGATCATCTCTTGATAAAGCCATGCATCTACGTCGATTTTTGCAGGACAAAGCTCTACGTGAAGTAGCGCGTTTTCCTGCCAGCAGTAGGCAGTTGTTCTCCTATTTTTTGCTCCAAAATCTATTCCTACCCATTTTTTATGCATAGATATAGTGTAACAAAATAAAAAACGGCTCTCAATACCTTATAGCTGCAAAGATTTTTTGCTCTTTTTTTTTCTCTGTGTTACAAAAAAAATATGCTGTTTGTCTTACATTTTGCCGTTACTTGGTTTTTAATTGGTCTAAGCTGGTTTGTCTTAGGAGTGCATTATCCTTTATTTCAAGAAGTGCCCAAAGAGTTATTTAAAAACTACTCTTCATTGCACCAAGCAAAAACCACCTCTCTTGTGCTATTTCCTCTATTTTTTGAGGCGCTTAGCGCGGTATTAATTGTACTATTTTATCCCCTGCAGCCTTTATTTTTATTATCTACTCTATTTTTAGCTTTTGTGTGGGTCACAACGCTCTTCGCATTTAGATGCCACCAGAAGTTAGAGCGTAGAAAAACCCAGAAAGTACTCGATCGTCTCATGCAAATCCATCTTTTACGCACCTTTTTATGGACAGCAAGAGGCGGTATACTGATTGCTCTATTTAGCTAAAACCATCCTTTCATCTATATCCACTTGGTTCAACTGCGCTCTTCATTTCATTATCGATAAGCGCTAGTATAGATAAAGTAGATTAAAGTGCGCCTCTTTTGCCCTAAAGAAGCTCCTTACATGAATAAGAGATCTACAGGCTTTTACACCCGATCCAGAAGACCTTGAAAATAAGCATCCTAAAAGATACAAACTATGCAACAATCTATTCCAGAGCTACTTCTTGCAGCTATAGACGAGATCTATCTTCCATCGGGTATACGCATCACAAAATCCCCTGTACTAGAAAAAGAAAATACCGCTTATGCAGCTTGCGCCTTGCAAGTAAATAGACGAAACGTTCTATTTAGAATCGGGAAAATCACCCCTAAAAAAATAGGGCATTTTGTCGCTGTATATACTAGAGTACAAGGGATTATAGTCCCGTTAGATGCTCTAGTAAATCATGTCGATTTTTTAGTCGTAGATGTATCTGATATGCAGGAAAAAAACCGAGGTCAGTTTATCTTTCCAAAAAAGGTGTTAGTAGAAAAAGGGATCTTTTCTGAAGGCCTATCACTAGCTAACCGTATGCAGCGCCTACGAGGAAAACTTTCTTTTAGAGTCTTTGCCCCGTGGGAAGATGTAGTTTCACATGCAAAAAAAACGCAGAATTGGCAGCAAGCATTTTTCTTTCCTATTGCTACTGGCTCAAAAGAAAAACTAATAAAAAAAGAACAACAGAAGCAACTACGCGATCTTTTTCTTCAAAACCAATAAGACCTTACAATAAAGGTTTTGGCAACTACCTGTTTGAACAGCATAGGAAGTAGGTTTTCATAGATCGTTTCTGTTGACATCCTCTCCCACCTAAAGGAAGGAGATTCGTAGAGGTTGCTAACCGC
>CALBPE010000056.1 GCA_937899275.1 uncultured Chlamydiae bacterium | reverse complement strand
TTATTTTACTCTTTAGCTGCCAAGTATAAAGTCGAAAAGATTAAACAATTTACAAACGAAGCTGCTGAAAGGACCAACGCCTTAGTGAGTCAAAACACCAAACCCTTACCTCTTCCCGCTGCATTATTAAGTCACATTTGTGCATACCTTCCTTCTTCTGACTTAAATAACTTCGCTAAAGTAAATCAAAAAGGAAGGTTGGTTGGTAATAACCAATTAATCAGAAGAGCAAAACAATACGGCTTGCATCAAACAAATCCAGATATTCGAAGTGCAAATGCATACCTTTTAGCACCTTTTAAAGCAATCAACCTAATGGCAAAAACGTATCCCCTACCCGATGGAATCTGCGTATATGATTTCCCTGATACACAAACAGGATTAAATGCTGAAAAAACGATCCAGAATCTACAGACTTTAAGCGCTGAGCAGCTATATCCGTTATTACTTAAGGCTAGCAAAGAAGGCCATACAGATGTTGTACAATTGCTCCTTGAAAAAGGAGCGGATCCAATCCACTGCGCTATAATGTGCGATAGTTACGAAATGGTTTCATTACTCCTTCAGCGTAAGGTAGACATGAACAAGCTCAGCAGGAAAGGCCTCGCACCTCTGCACGTTGCTGTAGTATTCAATAATATAAATATTGCTAGGCTGCTTCTGGAAAAGGGAGCTAGTCCAAATATACCCGCATACAATCGCAATGCACCACTACACTGGGCAGCAGAACAGGGGCATGATGAAATGGTGAGATTACTCCTGGAGCGTGGTGCAAACATTAATCAACCTGGTTTCAAAGGTCATACACCCCTTGATCTTGCTCATCTATGTCGCCATAGAAACGTAGTCCAATTACTTGAAGCAAATAGAGGAATAAGAGCGCGTACTTAAGGAAAGACGGCGCCCAATTGCCCTAGTAGATCAAAATAAAAACTGCGCTAACAGATAGACAATAAACCCTGCAAAATATCCCACAAGAGCGCTGATAGAGATCTTTTTTGCATACCAAAGAAAATCCACTTTCTCCATTCCCATAAGCGCTACACCTGCGGCGGAGCCTATGATCAAAATGCTTCCACCTGTGCCTGCCGTATACGCAATCATCTGCCAAAGAGAAGAGTCTTGGGGATATAGCTCGATCGGATACATCCCCATTGTTCCTGCCACTAAAGGAACGTTATCTACAATCGAGGAAAAAAGCCCAATAGATAGAGCGATTAGTGAACGGCTATGCACATATTCTTCTAAAAACCAGGCAATATTTTGCAGAAGCCCTGCCGTTTCTAACGCATGGATAGCAAACAAAATACCGAGAAAAAAAAGGACTCCAGACGTATCGATTTTTGTTAATACATGCGGTACGCGTAGATGACTTCTATTCTCATCATTACGGTGAAGAAGGTCTGTAATCAACCAAAGCACGCCAAGACCGGTCAACATCCCCATGAAAGGAGGAAGGCCTGTGAGCGCTTTAATGATCGGTACTGCAATAAATGCGCACATACCTGTAGTAAATACCACTTTTGCACCAGGTTCATATACATGGGAATGTTCACTTCGCAACAGATCGTATTTTCCCCGAAATTTCGTACTGAGAAAACCCAAAGCGGTGATTGTGGAGACGATGCTTGGAAAAAACAGACTTTTCATCACAGAAGTTGTGCTCAACTGCCCACCAATCCATAACATTGTTGTTGTGACATCTCCAATTGGCGTCCAAGCGCCTCCTGCATTTGCTGCAATCACAACAGAGGCTCCTAAATACCTTCTTTCTACAGGATCATGCACCAATTTTCTCAGTAAAGAAACCATGATGATGGTTGTGGTCAAATTATCTAAAAGAGAGGAAAGAAAAAATGTGATTGCGCCAATCAGCCACAGCATTTTTCGTTTTGCCCGGGTATTGATCGCATCTGTGATGATCCGAAACCCCTGATGAGAATCGATCATTTCTACAAGCGTCATAGCGCCAAGTAAAAAAAAGATGATTTGGCTGACGCTATTGACGTGATAGCCCAGCTTTTGGGTGTTTTCGGCAAGGTTTTCCGGTGTAAGAGCAAAAAGAGCTGCCCAAGAGATAGTCGCCATAATCAGCGCTGCTGCTGTCTTATTGATTTTCAATATGCTTTCAAAAACGATGACTAAATAGCCTACAATAAAAATAAGACCGATGAAAATTTCTGTTGAGATCATAGATTACCGCCTCCAATTGTAAACTACATCATCGAAGATTTATTGATCGTAAAAATTTCTCTACGATCTAACAAGAATTTGCTATAGTCAAAATTATGGAAGAATGGATCATTTACACGAAAAAAAACCAGAAGCTTCTAAAAAAATCGCGCCTTTACGCTGTAGAAAGTTGGATTATCCTACTAATAGGTAGTTTATCCATTTTTTGGATGGGTCTTCAAAATAGCGCGCAGCTGATTCTGTTAAGCCCGCTAGTTACAGTGAGTCTTTTTTTTAGCAGCCTCTATATAAAAAAAGCCTATTTTTTCCCCTCAAAAAACCACATTGTGATTCAGGGAAAAACATTTACCTATAAATCGGGCGCAATCAGCGTTTTTTCCATTCCTGTGGAAACAATACGCTCTATTTCTTATCAGGAAAAAGGCTTAAAGTATGGACTTGCCATCGATTTGATGGCTTCTTTATCGGAAGGGTTGCTCCTACATCACCCCACATTTTCTGTAAAAAAAATGCAGAAAAAAGGGAAGAAATGGGGATGTGATATTTTCCTACCCTATTTTTGTGAACATACGTTCCAGAAAATCGCTCAGGTTTTGCCGGCTAAAGAGCCTGCAAAATGTCGTGCATCCGAATAATCCCCACAACGACTCCTTTTTCAATAACAGGCATAACGGTGATGGGGCTATGCTTTTTTTCTTCCATTTTACCGAGAGCTTCTGATGCAAGAACATGTCTTTCTATCCACCTAGGATGAGGGTTCATGAGATCTTCAATATTTTTCTCGAGCGCTTTGGGACCGTAGGTTTGAATGGCTCTTCGTAAATCTCCATCGGTAAAAATCCCTAGAAGACTTCGTTTTTCATCAGCAATGAATAAACACCCCGACTTTTTTTCTGAAAGCCTACACAAAAGATCGATGAGCTTTTCCCCAAAAGAGCATAGAGGAACCTCTTCTTCTTTACGCATTAGATCTTCTACTTTGACAAATAGACGTTTTCCAATTGCTCCTGCAGGGTGGTTTTGCGCAAAATCTTGTAAGCTAAAGTTTTTTTTCATCATCATCGCCATGGCTAGTAAGTCCCCATACATCAGCTGCACTTCTGCTGATGTCGTGGGAGCTAGATCAAAAGGACACAGCTCTCTTTCCACTGGCAAATACGCTGCAAAATCACACGCATGGTAGAGCTTAGATGAGGTATTTGACACAAAAGCAATTGTGCAGGCTTTTTTATCTTTTACAAAAGGTAAAAGCCGTACAAGTTCTTCGGTATTTCCACTTTTACTCAGAAAAATAAACACATCTTCAGCGTTCAACATCCCTAGATCTCCATGCATTGCATCAGTCGAGGGCATGTACAGCGCTTTTGTGCCTGTAGATAAAAAAGTCATGGCAAGTTTTTGGGCGATGATGCCGCTTTTACCTACACCAGAAAATAAGATCGTGCCTTTTGTATGCAAAAGCTTTTGTAAAATTTCCTGGGTTTTAGATACATCTACATGAGAAAAAAAATACTCGATGTACCTTCTTTGTTCTTGTAAAAGCTGTTCAATCATCGAAAGAGAGGGCTTCATCTTCAAGGAGTTTTTTTTCTAATTGAGTTTTAATTTCTTGTAAAAAGCCGCAGCCATACATCCCATCGATCACCCGGTGATCAAACGTCAAAGAAAGGTGCATCATCGAACGAATACCAAATGTATCATCTTCTAAGACGACTACTTTCTTTTCAATTGCGCCCATACCTAGTATAGCAACTTCAGGATACCGAATAATAGGCACGCCTATTTTTGCTTTAGCCATTCCGAAATTTGTCAAAGTAATGGAGCCTTGCATCGTCGATTCTAAAGATAGCTTTTGTGATCTTGCCTTATTGGCAAGCTCTGCAATATTTCTAGAAAGCTCTAGAAGAGATAGTTGATTTGCCTGTTTGATGACAGGAACAATGACCCCCTCTTCGATACTTACGGCAATACCTAAGTTCACAAACTTTTTCATGACAATCGTATCTTCTTCTAAAGAAGAATTGATCAAAGGATAAAAGTGAATAGCGGATGTAAGCGCTTTTGCTACAAAGCTTGTAATTGTGAGTTTAACTTGATGCTTTTTCTGAATAGCTGCTCTATATTTCTTAATGTATTTCACTAAAGAAGTCACATCGACTTCTGCGACTAAAGAAGCGTGAGGCGCTTGGTAAAAAGAGCGCACCATATTATGCGCTATGGTTTTTCTAAGCGGCGTCATCGGGACGCGGCTGATGGCTTCTCCACATAAAAGGTCTTTTTTTTGATTGGGAGTCGCGCCTCGAGCAATATATGCTTGTAGATCGTTTTTGGTAACCCGCCCTTCTCGGCCCGATCCTTCTACTTCTCGCACTTCTTCAAAAGAAAGCCCATGTTCTTGCATCAGGCGGAGAACCGCAGGACTAAAATCTGCTGCAGAAGAGTCTTTTTTGTGGGAAACTTTTTTCGTATCTTGTTCTAGATAACACAAGGGATCGCCTACAGCTATCGTATCTCCTACTGCAGCTACCACATCGACAAGAGTACCGCTAGTCGGAGCAGGGATTTCACTATTGATTTTATCTGTAGCAACCTCCAGTAAAGGCTCATCTTTAGCTACAAATTCGCCTACCTGTTTAAGCCAAGTGACAACAGTGGCTTCAGTAATGCTTTCCCCAAGTTTTGGAAGAACAACAGGATCAAGAGATTTTTCCAACTTCATACTCTTATTGTACGAAGATGTGGAATTTTTCCCTAAGAAATCTTGAAAAAGCGCGTTATATGAAAGGCAAAATAGAGCTCTTATTCAGAATCAGTCAAGATCCGAGTAATCAGGCTCGTCTAAGGTGAGCGTACAGGGGCCATTAAGACTTTCTGGCGCAGACAATGTTGACCCGCAAATCTTACCATCATGTCTAGAAAGTAGCCTCCATTCCTTTGGATTTTCCTGCATTTTTTCTTCCAAGCCAGCGGAGAAATATGCTTCAAGAGCCTGATCGCCTTCACTTGGCTTTTTAGCAAAACGGTCCATTAAAAGTGCAATACGCCTTTCGTCAAAGGAGAGAACTTGCTCAGGATTTTCTTCACCAGAGTGTGATTCATCTCTACTATTACTGTTTGCTTCAGAAGGGGTTAGACTTGAAAAGAATTTTTTCTGTTTCGGTAAATCAGCAAAATCGTCCATCAAGAGTACAACTAGGTTGCCAATGACCGGAATAAATAGCAGAATTTCCCTAACTATTTGAAAATGAGAAATGCACTTTACCCTAACAGGATCGATGCGAGAACAGCAAAGAATAGAGTTTCCCATAAGCACTTTGGTAATTGATACGCAGGTACTTATGATGGGCACATAGTCTGTCCAGTGCGTAGTATAATCATACCATGGTTTTACTTCTGATATATTAGACATATAAAAACCCTTTTAAAATACTATTATATCAAAAAATTAATTAAAATTAAATATTTTTATTTACTATTATTATTTTAATTAAATAAGCACATCAACTCGTCGACGAAGCGGCGCAGATGCGCTTCTCCCTCATGAATCTTCACCGACATTGGGATATAACTCACTGGAATAGAGCAGTTTTTAGGCAGCTTAATGAAGTCTTTTTCTGTACAGAGAATGCATTTTGCTCCTTGAGATCGGCTCTTCTTCCAAAAGGAGGTAAGAAGAGAAGAAGAAATCGGCGCGTGATCTCTCAGACAGCGCTCCTGTTTGATAGAAAAACCCTGTTTTTTTACCGCATCGATAAATAGCTCTGGACAAGCAATGGATGTGAGAACCGCTACGTCTTTAGAAAAGGGTAGGTTTGGGGGAAAAATAGGCTTTTTTAGCTCTTTTTTCCATAGGACAATGGGAGCTTTTGTATACTTTCTAAGAGCTTTTTCATCGAAACTTTCTCCCTCAATTACCAGAAGATCGGCGTTTTTCATCTGCCGTAAATGTTCGCGAAAAAAACCCCTCGGTAGGTAGTAGAGTTTTTCGTGTAGATCGCTTGCTTTCAAGAGGATGATTTCTATATTTTTTTGCAGCTTTCTATGCTGCATCCCGTCATCTAAAATGAGCAGCTTTTTGTGATGAGCTTCTGCAATTTTTGCGCTTTTAGCTCGATTTTTTCCCACAATAACCATAGCTTTAGGGTAGTTTTTTGCAATCAAAGAAGGCTCATCTCCATACTTTTCAGGATCGATAAGAAAAGGTGGGATGATGGCATTACTGGATTCTGCTGTAGATAGATATCCCCTAGAAAGCACCGCGCAAGAATCTTGCGGAAGTAAAGAAAGTAGGAATAGAGTAAATGGCGTTTTACCTCTACCTCCCGCAATAGGACTTCCTATACTGATCACAAAAGAGGAAGATGTGTAGGAAAACCGAGGAAAGGCGGTGTAAAAACGCCTATGGATCCATGTAGCTGCTGCAAAAAAAAAGCTACTTACCCAAAGCAAAAAAGAGATGGGTCCCTTTTTTTTCTCAAGGATCTTTTTACGTACTCTGAGAAAAAGATACGATAGTAACTTCGCATACATTTAGGAAAAGGCTTCGGCTACTTGCTGGTTTTTCGGTGCATAGCCCATGTATTTTTCTACCATTTCAATAATGATATGGATTGCCGCCATATGCGCTTCTTGAATTCTGTCCGAAGTAGGAAAACCTTCCACTAACCACTCTAAATCAGAAGATCCTAACATAGGCCCTCCTGTTTTGCCTAAAAATGCTATGGTAAAAAGTCCCTTATCTTTTGCTTTTGCATGAGCCCGAATCAAGTTGACCGACTGACCACTTGTAGTTAAAACGACCAAAATATCGCCTTTTTTACCATACGCTTCTACTAACCGGGAAAACACCTCTTCAAACCCCATATCGTTTGCTGTACAGCTCATATGAGATGGATCGCCTAAAGCAATAGCAGCAAGGGGCGCTCTTTTTTTTCGAAATTGCCCCGTCAGCTCTTCAGCGAAGTGCATCGCATCGCAAAGGCTGCCTCCATTTCCTGCAATCAGGAGTTTACCCCCTGCAGAAAAACAAGTAGCAAGAGCTTATGCTGCGTTTTCAATAAACGTAAGAGAAGATGGTATTAAAAAAATACTTTGCCGCTATTGCCGAGTAATCTGCGCCCACATAGTTGCATCTAGAAAAGGAGGCTTACAGACCACTATTATAGAGCTCTTTGTTACCGGATGCGAAAAAATCAGCTTGCCATGATGTAGATCGATCTGATGAGAAGATGTTTTTGAGCCATATTTTTGATCGCCACAAATAGGATGACCAATAAACCCAAGCTGCGCCCGGATTTGGTGGTACCTACCTGTATGCAATTGAATAGCGATAAGAGAGGGATTTTCTTGCAAAAGGATGGCAATGGATAAAACCGCTTCTTTCGCATGGGGGTGTTTTTGCTCGTACACTTTTGCGTGAAACGATTTTTTTTCTAGGTAATGACGCAAAGTACCCTCTTTTTGGATCCTTCCTTCGACAAGGGCGTAATAGGTTTTTTCTATCGAATCTCTTTCTCTAAAGGCTTGTTGAAGGCGGCTAAGCGCTTTAGAAGATGTGGCAAACACCAAAATTCCCGATACATTTTTGTCTAATCTATGTACGGGATGACAAAATACCTTCGGTTTTGCCAAAAGATGGCAGAGATACTTTTGTAAAGCATCTTCTACGCTATTTGTACGATCTGCGGGATCTCTTTGCGTTACAATTCCTGCAGGTTTATTGACAATCACAAGATGCCGGTCAAGATGTAGTATGTCTTTGTCGAAGAACTTCATATAAAAGAAGTGTGGTTGCTTGTGCTACATTTAATGAATCTGCGCATCCGAGCATGGGTATACGCACCGATAGATCCGCTGCATGTAAACTCTCATCGGAAAGTCCATACTGCTCTGATCCTACTAAGATCGCGATAGGACCTGTTAAATCAGCGTCGGTAAAGGTTTGCGATGCATGAGGCGTTGCCGCAACTTTTCGGATCTTTTTTTTATCTAAAAACTCGAATGCAGCTTCTCGATCTACTTCTACCACTTTTTGTGTAAAAATCGAACCTACGCTAGAACGGATGACATTCGGATTATGGATATCTGTGCAAGGGTCTGCAACGATTACCCCATCTACTCCAGCTGCATCTGCTGATCGTAAAATTGTTCCTAAATTACCCGGCTTTTCAATGGTTTCTGCGACAACGAGAAAGGGATCTTCTTCCCACATGATTTCTTCTAATTGATCTTGCTTTTGCTTGGCAATGGCAAGAAGGCCATCTGGTCTATCTCGAAAAGATAGGGTAGAAAAAAGAGGGGCATCTAAAGAAAAAAGCAAAGCGCCTTTTTCTACCAAGCTATCGATCAAAGAATATTCATTTTTCTTTTGGATGAATAGCTCCTCAGAAATATAGAGCTCTTCTATGAAAATGCCACCTTGTTTTGCGCGCAAAATTTCTCTATATCCCTCAATAAGAAAGCGCCTTGATCGCTTTCTTTCTCGAGGTTTTTTGAGCTTATGAATCTGCTTGATGCGTAGGTTTTTCGATGAGGTAATCAACAAGGGCTTTGCCAAAATACACCTACTCCTGCTGGGATTTGTACTTGGGAAGAGTCCCCTAAAAAAAGTTCGATTCTTTTACAGCCGCCTTTCCTATTTTTTCCTAACATCTGTTCTAAAATCAAAGGAGTAAATCCTGGAGTATGACAAGAAACAAGAAGATAGGAGCGGTTTTTTTTCAAAATAGAAAAAACGCCATCTAAAAGATCGAGTAAATCTGTTTCAATTTGGAATACCTCTCCCTTAGCTCCTCTACCAAAAGAGGGCGGGTCCATGATGATTCCATCATACAAAGATCCTCTTCTTTGCTCTTTTTTCAGGAATTTCATTGCATCCTCTACAATCCAGCGAATCGAATCGATGTGATTTTCTGCTGCATTTTTTTTTGCCCATAAAACCGCAGGCTTAGAAGCATCGACATGGGTTACAAAAGCGCCTTGCTTTGCTGCCCGAATACTAAATGCCCCTGTATACCCGAAAAGATTGAGTACTTTTTGTCCTTTTGCAAAAGGACAAAGGCTCCAAAGGCTCTGGTGCTCTGGAAAAAACCCGACGTGACCAAAATCCGTAGGTGCAAAATGAAACGCTAAATCTGCAAACGTAGCTATCCAAGAGCGTTTTTCTCCTTTCCAACCTTTTTCTCGAGAAAAAGATAGATCTATCTTATCCCAAAGCTTAGGAAACGAGGGGCGCCAAAGCGCATGAGGCGACGGCCTTTCAAGAACTACATCCCCAAAAGCTTCTAATTTTTTCCCATAGCCGCTATCCAACAGTTTATATCCCATGAAACTCCGGAGGTTTACCTTGTGTGATCAGTCTCCAAAGAGAAAACAGCACAAAATGTACCGTATACTCGATCCCTGAATTGCGATTTTTTGGCGCCTGAATCCAACCAGAAAAAAGTTGTTTTGGACTGTGTATACAGATAGCCACCTTCCCCGCAGAAATAGTAGACTGCGCCTCTTCTTTCAGCGAGCCTAACATACCAGAAACTGCCGCTACGTAGTCTGCGGAAGAATTGTTTTTAAGCGATGTGGCCATTTCTTCAACGGTTTCAATACTAACTGCCCCTTGATGGAAAAGTGTTTTCTTTGAGACATCTAAATAACGTTTTTTCATATCTTCACTGTACGCCACAATAGATCCAAGAAAGTAAGAAGAGGCGCCGGGAAGCTCTGTGATAGCAGCGCCGAGAGCTCCACCTGTACAAGATTCCGCAAAAGCAATGGTCAGCTGTTTTTCGCGGCATACTGCATGAAAAGCCTCTTGTATCGATTCTCCTTTATGAGAAAAGACGTAGGAAAAATACGCACTTTCTACGGCCAAAACAAACGCATCTAAAGTATCTGCAGAATCCTTTGTAGAAAAAAGCAGGCGAAGGGTTCCTAAAGAAGGATATATCCCGATTTTTACCGAGGGATACGTTCTTGATAGCTTCCGGACATAGGCATCGACATCTACTTCTTTTTTTCCGCCAATACATAGCTCTTTTGTACTCAAGACATGTTCTTTTGGGAAAAAAGCCTCTACTTTCGGTAAAATTTCTCCAGGAAATAGCGCGTAGAGCTCTTTTGGCACTCCAGGTAAAGCGATGAGCATCTTCCCATTTTGCGTGTATACCTGGGCAGGTTCCACCCCTGCTGGATTTTTATATAATAAAGGTTCAATAGAAAAGATCTCTGCTAACATCGCTCTTGTCAGATCATCTTGCGTTGGGCCAAGGCCTCCTGTTAAAAAAACCAAATCTGCTCGGGAAAAAGCCGCTTGTATCCACGCAATTCCCTTGTGCAGATGATCGCCTATCACTTGCTGAAAAGAGCATGTATATCCCGCTTTTCCAAGCACGCTGCTAATATAAGCAGCATTCGTATTGATCACTGACCCTTCTAAAAGCTCGTCTCCTATAGCAAGAATTTCTATCTGCAAAAAAACACCTCATGAACTCACAAAGTATACGGCAACGCCAATGTACAAAGCGAGATTTTTTCCCTTAAAAACTTGTTAATAGGACGCTTTGTAATGATTTCTTTGAAATAATGGAGAAAATAAAAGAGCGGCAATTCCCAAGCTAATGTACATATCGGCAAAATTGAACAAAGGGAAAGTATAGCCCCATAAATTTACATGAATCATATCAATCACCGACCCATAAACAAAATAGTCGATTACATTACCTATTGCACCTGCAATGACACAAAAAAAGAGTTTTTTTTGGAACGGATTATGGATAAACATAGCTGTATAGAGCAAAAGAGCAAGTATGATGACCATTCTACAAAGAAGCAATTGATCGCTATAGCCAGAAAAAAGTCCCCAAGCAGCGCCTTTATTTTGCACATGATTGATGGAAATACTCAGTCCGCCGAGGACATCTTGAAAAATCCCATAACCTCCATACGGGTAGGCTACATGCATCCAACGCATTTGAGGTATATAAGTATAGGTGAGGTATTTGCTAAACACATCGAAAAAAAGTAAGGTTGCTATAAAGACGAGCGCTTTTTTCATCCTTCTTTCCTTTTTTCACGCTCTTCTTGACAGCGAAGAGTGGTCACAGCATAGGGAATCGCATCGAGTCTTTTTTCAGAAATTTCCTTACCGCACACTTCACAAATCCCGAACGTCCCCTCTTCTATTTTTTCTAAGGCGCGGTCAATTTTTCGTAGAATAGAGCGATCTTCATCAGACAGTTGCAAAGCAATCGCCTGATCGAAGTCATCTGATCCTTCATCTGCCTGATGCTGGGAGTAGCCTTTAGAGGCAACCATTTCTTTTACCTCTTCATCTGTTTCTGCAAGCTTATGTAGTATCTTTGCTTTAAGCTGAAGCAGTTGACTTTTGTATTTTTCAATCGATTCTTTTGTAAGTGCCACAGTTATTCTCCCTATTTGATCAGAGTTACACGCAATCTGTCGCAGCATCTTTTGGATTGGTGGACTGGATTGCATCAATGACATCGTCGATGTCTTTAAATCGTTTATATACACAAGCAAAACGAATATATGCAACGACATCTCTTTCTTGGAGATACTTCATAGCAAGATCGCCTAATTTCTCGGCAGTAATCACACGCGCATTGCTATCGCTAAGCTCTTTGGTGATATCTTCTGCGATTTTCCGCACAGCAGCATGACCTATTCTGCTATGCCTACAAGCATTATCGAGGCCTCTGATGAGCTTATCCGGTTGAAAATCTTCATAAGTACCGCTTCTTTTTTTCACCTGCAAAAGAAGATCGACGGTCTCAAATGTTGTGAAACGCTTTGAGCATTTGAGACATTCTCTTCTTCTTCTGATCCCATGAATATCAGATGCTGTTCTCGAATCGGTTACTTTTGATTCTTCATGCTTACAAAAAGGACACTTCATAATTTACACAAAATGAAAAATACCATATCTATCATAATATAGAATAACCCAAGTACGACTTTTTGAAAAATAACACAATTTTTTCGCATTTAATGAAAAAATGGCGGCTGATTACCAGCCAAGTGAATATTTTTTTGCACTCCGATTGCAGGCGATCTTTAATTTCACATACCTTTTACAGTTAATAACTTAAGATCAACCCTTCCTAGAAAGTTCTAGCAGAAATAAAGAGGGCATTCCCCCTTTATCTTAAAAATAATTTGCTCTAAAGAAAGCATTTTTTTACCATCAAGTTTAGATAAAAAAATCTGTACAACAGGAGCTCTGAAAGATGAGATATAGATTCGTAGGAACGCTAATGATGATGGGGGGCCTTTTACTCTCCTCGTCAAATATGTATGCAGCGACGCGTTCACGCAGCAAAGATAAATGCATACAAACGAAACCATGTCCTAAACCGAAAAAGTGCCCTCCTAAGGTAAAAAACCCTTGCGATGACTTACTTGGAAAAGGACCTGGCTACGCAAATTACGACTTAAAATGTGGTTATTCTGCCCCAGCTAGAATCAATCCACATTGCGGTTGGGACATTGCTCTATCAGCAAGTTTCATCTATTGGCATGCAAGCCAAGAAGGCATGGACTTTGCAATTTATGATACGGGAACTACTCCAACAAACACTGTAGGGCTAGTTTTCCAGAAGTTTGATTTCGAACCTGGATTTAAAGTTGCTGCTTCTAGCTACCTAGGAACAGATGATTGGACAGGTACTGTAGAGTACACAAGACTACATTTTTCTAATAACGAAAGTAGTTTTGCTCCAACAACAACAAACGGCGCACTTTATAGCAACAACTATAGCGACGATTCTGATATCACAGCTATTGCATTGAGAGATACATTGACACAAGCAAAGTCTAGATGGCAATGTGATCTTGACGTAATCGACGTAGAAACAGCTCGTTGGATGTACTTAGGCCAAATGCTCACTGCAGCTCCATTCATGGGCGCAAGAGGTGGATTTTTGGACCAAAGATTCAACGTAAGCAATCTACTTGCTTCTGGAACAACTTTTCTTCGCAACAAGCATAGATCCAAAAGTTGGTTTGTCGGACCTCGTATGGGCCTCGACATGAACTGGATCTTAGGTTACGGTATAAGAGCTAGCGGATCTTTCGCAGGAAGCTTATTGTACCAAAGACAAAGAGCTCGTTTCGATATAGAAAACTCTGCTTCTTCTACATACACAAATGGACTTGTGAAAAACACGTATAGACATGTACGTTCCAACACTGAGTTAGCCCTTGGTCTAGGATGGGGAATGTATCCAATGGAAGAATTTCACTTTGATGTATTCGCTGAGTACATATTCCAACAGTTCGAAGGTCAAAACGTGAATAGAACAAACGTAGATTCTCTTTCCGGCTCATTTAGCTCTCCAGGAAATCTATCGTACCACGGTTTAACTTTCACAGCGAAAGTTGACTTCTAAGATTTTTTATAAAAAAAATCTTTCAGAGAAATGGGTTACTTTTTGTAACCCATTTTTTTTGCCTTAAAACCTTCCTCCCTACTAAAGAATATTTTGCTTTAAACAGCTCGCTTACATAATATATGTAATTTATTTTTCTTTTAGGAAGTATCTTATGAAACGCTCTTTTTTATCTCGCTGCATCACAATATGTGCGGCATGTATTCTTTCAACATCTTCTGTTTATGCAGTCTCTACACCAAAAACAAAAGAAAAACACTTCTATCAAAAGAACATGCCGTTAGGCGGCCTTGCGCCTGCAAAAGTGCAGGGATCAGACTCTTGGGACATTGCCCTTTCAGGCAGCTTTCTTTTCTGGAATGTGATGCAAGAAAACATGGGGATTGCCAGCATGCAAACAGCAGCTACTCCCCCCTCTGCGATCACTGCTTACCAAAAAACAGAATTTCATCCTGGATTTACAGCTAGCATCACCACAAGCTTAGGCACAGACCATTGGATGGGAAAAGGAAAGTACACAAGGCTGCATACGAGAACAGATAGTAGCACAGCGCCCCCTCCCGGAGGCTCCATGGTAGTCAACCCTGGATTTACCTCTCCTGGCGCAGTAAATCAAACAGCTTCATTTGTAATTTCCTCATTCCAATTAGACTTAGACCAGATCGATCTCTGTCTTATGAGACCAAGCTACTTTAGCTCCCGTCTGATTTTCACACCCTTTGTAGGTCCTAAATTTGGTTTTATCGACCAAAAACTACGAACAGAAGTCACCTTAGTTGGATCAACAGAGGAGCTGCCTACCCAATTTACAACAGATACCTGGTTCATTGGGCCTAGATTCGGGTTTTCTCTTGATTGGTTAATCGGATATGGATTCAGCAGCACCTCTTCTTTTGGCGCATCCCTTATCTATCAAAGCCAAAGAGTACGTGGAGATCTTTACGACACAACCGACGTAACCGATAACTCCCTTGATCTCTTGCAATACTACCGATTTTTTAAACCCAACTGGCAAATGTCCTTAGGCGCCGCATGGAACTCAAAAACCTTAGGAGATGCCGTTTGTATAAAGCTTTTTGCCTCCTACGAAATCGAGTATTTTTCTGGGCAAAATGTAGCAAAAGCTGCAGCACTAGAAAACTTTTTTACCAATACCCAAACAGACAACATCTCTATCTTATTGGGAGATTTGGTATTTCACGGGCTTAAAACAGGGCTGCAATTCGACTTTTAAAGGAGATAGGCCCCACCTTGCGTTTATTCTGTTTTTGTCCTAAACTCATAGGATCATTACTGGAGGAGTGTCCGAGTGGCTGAAGGAGCACGCTTGGAAAGCGTGTGTGCTCGAAAGAGTACCGAGGGTTCGAATCCCTCTTCCTCCGCCAGTTTTTAATTCTCGAAAAATTTTTCCTGGATTTCTGTGTTAGCAAACACCTACTAAAGCCCCAGTATCCATGGCCTTTAGCGAGTTTTAGTTACCGGGCACATGCGTACTTAGAGCATCGCAAAATCACCAAAAATACCCTATTTTATTCTCCGTTACATACGAATATCGGCGCCGGAGGTACGCATCTATCAACCCCTTTGAATATCAGTAACCCAAGCTAGTTTCATGGCAGCCTGCTGATAACATTATCTACAACAAACTGGTATGCTTCATCAAAGTTCCACTTTAATCCAGTTGGCAGCAATGCATGCATATCTGACTGGAAAGCTTGGTGATCACGTTTAAGCTCTAGATTCTTTATGAACTCATCTTTAGTGAAATGAGAATCATCATTGGCGCAGTATTTGGTAAATATTTCAAATACGCGATCCAGATTGATCAACTCATTTTTGGTGATATACCACAAATCAAATAGATCCCGTCCTTTACGTCTTTGGTAAAGTGCTCTAAGTTTTGTTGCCATTAACTCATCAATCTCATAAGTTGCAATTTTGGCATTGCCGCTCCACCAATCAGAATCAACATTGAACTCTTCAGTGCGTAATGGCAGCACTTGGAAATGCTCAGTGGTATTGATTTCAATTTTTAGCTTTGCTGGCATCTTATTGATCGCTTCATATTTATAAATCAATTTCGCACTGCGCTGGGTAATTTTCCATTTAGGATCACCAAGCCAAGGTTTTAGAACCGCTCTTATTGCATCTATTGTTTGCCCTATGGGATCAGCATTTTTGTGTTCAAAACGTCCTTTAGATTTCAATATTCGTAACCCTAAGGACATTGTAGACAAGTTTATAGATTGAAAAGCACCTATAGCAGCTGCTTTGCCTGAAATGTCCCTTAGGTTACGATTTTCGACACCTAAAGGACATATCATATAGAGTAATATTGCACATTTCCTACCCAGTTTGGAGAGCGCTATATTGAGGGATCCTAACCTCCGCCAGTTTTTAATTCTCGAAAAATTTTTCCTGGATTTCTGTGTTAGCAAACACCTACTAAAGCCCCAGTATCATGGCCTTTAGCGAGTTTAGCTATGCAACACATGCGTACTTAGAGCATCGCAAAATCACCAAAAATGCCCTATTTTATTCTCCGTTACATACGAATGTCGGCGCCGGAGGTACGCATCTATCAACCCCTTGATTGTACTGGGTTTTCTCGATTTTACCGTTTTGAGGTTCGTTTTTGCAAAGTGGGCGGCGCTCCAATAAGCAAGAAGTTGTTTTAGCTGTTTATTGCTCATGCAGGCTAGAGCGCTAGATATGTTATTGTATGTTTGTTGTCTTTCAGTTAACTGGTTCATGTTTACGCTATGCCGATATTATGCTTATAACGCGCCGATAAATTTGTCATTGATGATCCTCTTTTAAAAAGTCAGAGATATCTATAATTCTATAAAAATAATCACTAGTTGCGACATTGCTAGATACGCCGCCAACATGAAATAATACTGGAATCACAGCAAATCCTCGCGGCACTTTTAATGCTGTTACTTTATCTTGAACTTCAGATAGAACATCTGCTCCTAATTCTCGACGTTTAAATTTGAACTCGCAGACAAATAGGTTTTTAGTTGTCGTTTGAATTAAGAAATCAATTTGGCAACCGGCTTTGGTCGTTGACTTAGACTGCCTAAATGGGCCGCTAGCAATAATATCCGCCGGATTAAGGCCTATGCTTCTAAGCAGCGCATTTCTATTTTGCAAAAGCAATTGCTCTAGTTGCAAGCCAATATGCGCTTCAAATCCAGGTAAGCTTGAGATAGTCGTATTCTGAAATCCATTTAAATCAATTTTATTTCGCTGAGGCTCTATAATCTTTAGGTAGAAGCGCATGTAGGGATCAGAAATGCGATACAGGCTCTGTTTGAGCGGCTTATTGGTTTTAAATGACCAAAGATTTTGTTTTGATACAAAGCCAGCAATAATTAAATGTTCCATAAAACTGCTTAAGGCGCCGCTACGAGGGAATCCGGTTATTTTGCGCACATCAGCCAGTGTTTTCATGCCGTCTTTTAGGCTATCGAGAATTTTTTTATAAGAAGCGCCTTTACCATTAAATAAATCATGGAAAATCCGGGCAAACTCTAGAGCAAGCAAGCTATCTTTTTCAAAACACAACTGCTTGATTAAACCATCTGCTGTTTGGCCAGGTGTGATTTGTTCTAAGTACCAAGGAATACCGCCTAAAATACTGAGCAATTTGTATGTGTCGTAATCAGATCCTTTAAAACCTGAGGTGCGAAGTAGTTTATTTGCATCACGTATTGGAAGTGGTTCTAAAGTAATAGTTAGATTAATTCGTCCAAAAAATGCCGTACTTTTTAGGATATTTTCTTCTATCCATGTCGATACCGATCCACAGAAAACAACCATAATAGGGAGCTTCTGTTTATCCCACCAAGCTTTGAGCTTGGGAATAAAACTGGGGTCTTTAGAGCCCATCCATGAGATTTCATCAAATAAGATGATATTACCCGGTTTAATATAACTACTTAAATGTTCAAAAGCATCAGTCCAATCCTGGAATGTAAAAGGTGGTAGCTTGAGATGGGTTGCAAGCTGGCGTGCAAAATGATCGCGCTGACTTTGATCATTCATGCCTTTTTGTGGTGCAAGTCCAGCAAAATCCCAAAACCTATTTTCTGGGCATGATGACGCAAAGAAATTGATCAAACGGCTTTTGCCGACTCTTCGTCTGCCTTTAACGACAACTAAGTTAGGTGTTTTTTTCTTATGAAGAGCCTTTAATCGATCTAGCTCATTTTTTCGACCAATAAATACCTGTGTTGCCATCATAACCTTTTATGCTTTATTCACTATTTACGATATAATGAGACTTGCGTGAATTCAAGAAAAATTGCTCAAAACGCATTTTAGATTAAAATGAGACTTCGCAATCGGGGTTATAATGACCTGCATTACACTCATCATTGCAACTTTTAGATCCTTCAGTAGTTTAATTATCTAAAATTGGCTTGCTATAATGGTAACGGTGGTATTGCTTATGGCAAGTAGGTATTCTGATAGTAATGAAAATAAGTTTGATGATGCTCTAAGAGGCCCTACTCTGCTTGCAGCATTATAAAGAAGAGGCATTATGAAAAAATATCGCAAAAACTATATTTTAAAGTTAATTCCATTTTATACGCTGCTAACAACTATCACAGTGAACTCTGCATTTGCAAACGAAAGTATTAAAAGTTCCCCTAGAATCGTATTTTGGCAATCTCAAAAAAAAGGCGCCAATATTTTCAATAAAAATATTGGATCTAAAGAGATAAAAGCAGCAAAAGCATATGGCATAGAGTTTATAAGACTATCTCCAGATAAATTCTCAACTTCACATCGTGATTTTTTAATAGGGAATGCAGATGATTATCGTGCGTTAGTTAAAGAAGATCTAGAACAACTAAAGAAAATATTGGATATATGTTACCAAGAAAAAATGCCGGTAGTTATTACGATGCTGAGTCTTCCTGGCTCGCGCTGGAAGCAAAATAATCAAGATAAAGATGACTTAAGGATTTGGAAAGATAAAAAATATCAGATGCAGGCTACTCTTTTTTGGCAAGATTTAGCTGCAGCGTTAAAGGACCACCCTGCAGTCATAGGATACAATATACTCAATGAACCTCATCCAGAAAGAATTTTTGTACCTAATGAAGTGCATATAAACGCAGTATATCAAGAAGAGTCTCAAAAAATGCTTCACGCATTATATAGCCGTATTATAAAGCATATTAGGCTAATCGATAAAGACACGCCTATTATTCTCGACAGTTCTGCATATGGCGACCCTCAAACTTTTTCTTTTCTGATTCCTCAGAAAGATAAAAACATTCTTTACTCTTTTCATATGTATGAGCCGTATGAGTATACAAATCATAAAATGAATAATGGTAAATTCAAATATCCAGGCCAGATAAATGGCAGGCAGTGGGACAAACAAGCACTTAAAGACTATATGTCATCTGTAGTTGAATTCCAAAAAAAGCACCATATAGCTCGCCATAGAATATTAGTTGGAGAGTTCGGTGGGCACCGCATGTCATCTGGACTAGAGAAATATTTTGAAGATTTAATCAATATTTTCAATCAAGAAGGGTGGCATTTTGCTTTTTATGCTTTCAGGGAAGATGAGTGGGATGGAATGGATTACGAGCTAGGAACGAAAAAATTACCATCGAGTTATTGGCAGGCTATAGAGCGTGGTGAAACACCGATTTTAGAGCGTAAGGATAGCTATCCCGCATTTTCAATAATAAAAAGAAATATTAAATGAAATTTTCCATTGAACTCGGGGAAAACTAGTAAATTCTCCATCTTCTGAATATGCAGACTTAACTGTAACCGAGGTTGCGCACCAAGGCCGCGACAACAGAACTTATCGGATTGGTAATGACATACTTATCCGCATGACAAAAAAAGCGTAGAGTATAGAACAGAAGAAAACCGATTAACTACACCAGTCCAATGGCTATCGGATAATAGAAGTTGTTATGCAGCCAAAGAGACCGTCCGCTTCGGTAGAGATCTAGGCTTAGAAATCTGCAGAACACCGGCTGATAGTCCAGAGAGTAATGGGATCTCACATGCTAAAGCTCTGATGGAAAAAACCAAGTTAGCAGGTTAGCGGTCCACTTTTTTGGGGGCTACTCCAACTGTTATACAATGATTTTGCAATTGCAGCACCTATGCCTTCAGGATTATTTACGCCTGTTATAAGTACAGTCTGTTTTGTTGTAGTATGAGTCATTTTAATTATCCAATAATTCTTTGTATTTACTAGCCAAGCTGTATTTTCTTGATTTTAGACTCGGGTCGACAATTTCTAAAAAACCAGCATCTACCCATTTTTTGCAAAGAGAAGAATTTGTTCTAGGCTGAAAACCAAATAAATCACCAACTTGCTTGCTGGTGACAACATCATACTCTTTGAATAATTCTAGTGACTTCCGTTGTTTTGGATCGAGCATTCGCATAAGTTCCGAGTGATCTTTTCCACCTTGTTTATTGCTTGCCATCATTTGGCTAACAACTTTTTCAAACGCAAAAGCCATCCCTTCTGTGAAATATTCAAGCCATTCGGTGATATCGCTCTCGGCTCGGCCAAAATAATAATTGTGGGAAGGCCCGATACTAATTGCTCGATAGTATCTCAAAAGGTTTTTAGCATAATGCTCTTCTAAAGAGTACAGACCTTTTAAATCATAGCCGCCAAGATGTAAGATTAATGTTGTTAGCAACCTAGCGGCTCTTCCGTTGCCATCATAGTAAGGGTGAATTGTTGCAAACTGATAATGGGCAACACCTGCAACAATAGGACATGGCAACTCTTCATTTTCTTTGATCCAAAAAGCAAGATTACGCATAAGACCAGACACATCTTTAGATTCCGGGGGCAGGTAAACGATTGTACCTGTTCCACTATCTTTAATAACGTTTTGTCCGTCACGATAGGGTGTAGGTTGAACGCGCGTTCTACCATCACTCATAACAAGCGCATGTAGTGTTTGGATTATTTTTTCAGTAACAGAAACACCTTGGGCTGCGTATTGTTCTAGCTTAGCTAACGCCGCGTAATAACCTTGCACTTCGCGCTCATCTCGCTATCTTTCTGGGAAATGTCTTTCAAGTTGCATAACTTCCCATATTTCTTGAGGTTGTAAATGAAACTGGCAGAAATCTAATAAACTTCTGCCAGTGGCTTTAACCGAAAAATTCATGCTTAGATTAGAGTGAACTATAGCAATGATAACCTAGCGAATTACGCAGACATGCTACTAGTCACACAATCATGTTATTGCATATTCCATAAAATTATTTGTGAGGAGGGAGAAAGAGAGGTTCACAAAAAAATATCATTCTTAGCAATTTTTCCAAAGTAACAGGTGGGTTTTCCAGTCTTTTGACTGCTTTTTTCGTATCTTTCAAAGCTTTCTCAAGCTCTTGCACTCTTGCTGCAGTTGTCTTTACTTTTTCTGCAGTGTCTTGTAACTTAGCCTCAAGATTTTTAGAATCAGCAGCGAAGTCCGCCGCATTAGACGGATCCTCTTTTTCCTCTATATGTAAAAGGGCCATCCTCTGCTTGCCTTCAGCGGCTGACTCGTTGGCTGTAGTAATTTCTTGCCAATCGCCACTAGGTTGGCGTGGTGATATTGCTGTCATATACATGCTCCTATCTTATATGATAAACAAAACAGCTGACACTCTACACATACCAAGTTTTTTGTAATAACTTTTATTGATCTTTTTTTGAATAAAAGTTAAAATTTCGGATTTTTACTTGGTTTGCCGAATAATCAGGTTCGACTATCGAGG
>CALBPE010000055.1 GCA_937899275.1 uncultured Chlamydiae bacterium | reverse complement strand
TTAGAAAAACAAGATCTATCGGGTAAAATTGTGTATAAGGGACAAGATCTTCTTTCTATTTCTCAAGAGAAATTGCAGGAAATTAGAGGTAAAGAGATTGGTTTGATCGTCCAAAATCCTTTTTCTCAGCTGAATCCTACCAGAAAAGTCGGAAGCCAAATGATTGAAGCGCTGCTGCCTATCCATCAACAGCAAAACCTTCCCCGATCTTTTACCCGCATGCTTGCTATCAACCAGTTGCAGCGGTTGGGCATACAAAACCCAAACTCCTGCTATGAGATGTACCCTCAAGAGCTTAGTGGAGGCATGTGCCAAAGAGTAGTCATCGGCATGTTTGCTCTATTAAAGCCGAAGATTTTACTTTCCGATGAGCCGACAACAGCTCTTGATCCAGAAACAATTCATTTAGTCTTAGATGAACTAAGAAATTTACAAGCAGCGCATATTTTTGTAACTCATGATCAATTCGTTGCTCAATCTTTTTGCGATACCATTTTTGATATGCAGGATGTGCAGCTATGCTCTTAGAAGGAAAAGGGCTTTTTAAGTCGTATCTAGACCCTATGAAGGTGCGCCGCATAGTCTTAAATACGCTCAATTTTTCCCTAGATAAAAGCTCTACTTTATCTATTGTAGGTAAATCTGGCGTAGGTAAATCCACGCTTGCTAAAGTCATCGCCCAGCTCACCTCGTACCAAGGGGAGATCTATTTTGAAAAAAAGGCGGTATCTTCCATGACTAGAAAAGAAAAAAAGCGGTACCTGCAGCGTATTCCGCTGATTTTTCAAGATCCGATCAGCTCGCTCAATCCCCAGCTAAACATCCAGTCCATTTTAGAAGAGCCCTTTCGTATTCAAAAGGCGGCCTTTTCCCCATCCACGATTAAGAAGCTATTAGAACAAGTAGAGCTGCCTAGTTATTTTTTACAAAAAAGACCGGGAGAGTGTAGCGGTGGAGAACTCCAAAGAGTCAATATCGCAAGAGCTCTTGCTTTGCGGCCGCAGGCGCTTGTCTGCGATGAGATCTTAGCTTCTTTGGATGCGAAAAATAAAGAGCGTATGATCCAACTGTTATTGCAGCTGCAGAGCACCTGGCAGATCAGCTATCTATTCATCACGCATGACATTGCGTGGGCAAAAACACTTGGTGGGAAGATGGCTACCTTAAAAGACGGAGCTATTTTGAAAACTGACTCTGTAGCGCCATCGGCTCAAAAAGGGCTTGTATCTTCTTTGCGGTTTTGAGAAGAGCTATTCATCATTTGGCGAAGATTTTTGGGTAAATCAAAAAAGACCTCTTCTTTTTTATAGGCCACCTCTTCGATTTCATGCACTCCATATTCTTGCAGTTTTTGGATACACCTTTGCACAATTGACTCTGGAGTAGAGGCTCCTGCGCTCATCCCAATAGTATGGGCGCCTTCAAGCATAGATGGGGTGATTTCCGTTTCATCATTGATCAAAAAAGCAGAAGGACCTTCTAACGCGGCGAGTTCTTTCAACCTATTTGAATTGGAGCTTGTAGGATCACCTACCACAAAAAACACATCGGTTTTTTTTGCAAAAGACGCTAAAGCAAGCTGCCGGTTTGTGGTGGCATAACAAATAGACGAGGAAGGAAGGGAGCGGATTTGTGGATATTTTTTCTGCAGTTTCTGTGTGATTTTTTTCACATCAAGAAGGCTTAATGTTGTTTGCGTTAGATAAAATAGCTGGTCTTCTTTTCCAAAAGTGAGGGCATCTACATCCTCTTCACTTTCTACAACGTGGGTTTTTTCTGGCGCTTCGCCCTTTGTTCCAATAATTTCTACGTGGTCTTTATGACCAATCAAAATGATTTCATAGCCTTTATCTGCATAGCGCTTTGCCGCAGAATGCACCTTTGTCACAAGTCCACAAGTGGCGTCGATCTCTAGTAAACGCCGTTTTTTTGCTTCTTTTCTTACTTGTGGGGAAACGCCATGAGCGGAATAGATCAAAATAGATCCGACAGGCACATCTTCTACATCTTCGATAAAGATCGCGCCTTTTTGACGGAGCTCATCTACAACATGCTTATTATGAACGATTTCATGTTTTACATAGACAGGAGGGCCGTAGAGTTTTAAGGTTTCTTTGACAGAATCAATAGCGCGGACGACACCTGCGCAAAAGCCTCTAGGCTGAGCAAGTAAAAGTTTCATAGGAAAAGTGTGCAAAAACCGTCGTTTTTTTTCAATGTACATCCGCAGCGCAGCGAAAACCATAGGTCCGGTTCACAGTGCCTGGGTTGTTTCTATGACGGTGAGAAAACCGTAAATCTTCTTTTAAACTTTTCCAGCAGCCTCCTCGAAGAACGCGGTAGACTCCTTGGGGCGGTCCCTTTGGATTTTCTGGTTCATGCATAGATACATCGTAGTAGTTATACGCATACCAATCCTCGCACCATTCATAGACATTTCCGGCCATATCATAAAGAGAGAAAAATCCTGGGGGGTAGCTCATGACAGCGGTTGTGTCGCTGCTGAAAAAATTCGCCTGGTTGCGCTCAATATGATCTCCCGTTGTATACATGCCTGAGTCTTTACCTCCAGACGCAGCAATTTCCCACTCTGCCTCTGTAGGCAACCTTTTACCCACCCACTTTGCATAAGCAACTGCGCCATACCAAGTAATCCCGACAACAGGATGCTTATTGTAACCTGATTCAACAGAGAGCCGTCCACCTACCCGTTTAATTCGGGAGTCTCTTAGGCGGAGTATATCGTTGTTACTTCCATCTTTTTCCCCTCCCATCGCAGTCAAAAAACGGATAAATTGTTCGTTGGTTACTGGATGGATATCGATGGCAAAACTATCGATGGTAACAGCATGTTTGGGGGTTTCATCACGAGCGCCTGTATTACTTCCTCGAAAATACGTGCCTCCAGGAATAACGACCATTTGTGTAAAAATTGGCTCTACTTCTTTGATTTCTACTTTTGTAGGCTCATAACGAGAAACGCTCAGCTCTTTTTGAAAAATAGCGCCAGGATCTGGCTCATATGTGGGCCTATTGATACTAGGAGGCTTAATAATTGGTTTCAATGTATGCGCTTTTGGAAAGGCAAAATAAGAAGAGCTCGTTTCTACATCGGGTTTATCAAATGAAAAAGAGAGCTGCATTTTATCCTCTACTTTTTTCTCGATGTCTTTCCAAGCATATAGATCTTGACTCTCCGTTTTTTTTCGAAGAAGCGTCTCCATAGATTTTGCAATATAAACAGGTCTTTTTACCGGGTTTTTATCTAAAAAACAGCGGATGACTAAATCCCAGGAAAGCTGCATATCAGGCTGCAAAGAGGCGATGGGCTCAATGATCCCTTCTGGAAACTGCTTGGTCAAAAGATAGTAGGTCAAAACGCCAAAGGCATACACATCGACTTTGCCGGCAAAAGAACAGTTTTGCAGGCACGCTTTTTGCTCTGGTGCAAGAAAGAAAAAATCCCGAATATACGAAAGATACGTTTTGTAATCTGCATCTTTCGAAGATTGCGCCATACTAAGCGCAAGCTTTTGATAAGAAGATAAAAGGCACCTTCCCTCCCCCAATAAATGCGTCAAACCAAAGTTGGCTAAAAACACCTTTTTCCCCTGAGAGTTTTGATCGATTAAGATATTGGTTAGTTTCAACGAGCCGTGAATCCAAGGCTCTTTGCCTCTACTCATTGTATGGGCGTAATCTAATGTAGATGCAACCGATAGAAGAATGGTTTCAATTTCTGTTTCTGTTAAAACGTTGCCTTTTAAATCGAGGTATCTTTCCAAATGGACGATGTTTTCAATACCATCTGCAATAGGGTCCATCACAAGGAAAAACTTGCCTCCGTCTTGAGAAATGGTATGGATTTTCAGTAAAGAAGGGTGGTCTAACTTTGCTAGAGCGTGCACCTCTTCTTGAAACCTTTGGACAAAGTCCTCATCATTCATCAAGTCTTCTGATAGCACTTGTAAAAGATAGTTTTTTTGCATCAAGGGATGCTTTGCCAAATACATAGAGGAAAAATCATTTTCTCCTAAGTATTTTACCATGTGATAATCGCCGATAACATCCATTATTTTGCCCCGTGTAACTCCCTTATGATAGAAAGCAAGTTTCTTTATTGCAACCAGTTTTGAGCAACTGAAAAATAGCGATAAATCAATCGATTACGCCTAAAAACTTGGCAAAATACCAAGCTAATCCTAAGACAAAAAATGTGCCGGCGATCCATCCAACGCTTGGTAAAGAGCGCATCGCTCCACTTGGAGTAGAGCGGGTTTCTAATGTGCCAATACCGTAGGAAAATTCTTGTTTTTCTGGCTTAATCTGAAAAGCTTTAGGATAATTGGCAATAAGCTCTTCTGGATTATAGCCTAAAAAAATCGCATACTGCTTGGTAAACCCAAGTGCGTAAACGGGAGATAGAAACTGCGCTACTTTTCCCTCTTCTATCGCTTGCAAATACATTTTCCGTATCGAGGTGACATTTTCTACTTCTTTTAAAGAAAGCTGCATCTCCTCGCGTTTTTCTTTAAATTGCTGCCCCAACTGCTCTAGCTCTTCCATTTGCCTCCAAAATTTCTTAAGGTTACTCTA
>CALBPE010000054.1 GCA_937899275.1 uncultured Chlamydiae bacterium | reverse complement strand
CGTATCGGGACCCATTACCCTGCCTTCAAAATAAGAGATCTACTCTGTACTAAGATCCCCTCACGTAAACCGCAAATCTCGAGAGCAGTTCCAAATCTGCACTCATAAGCGGGTAATGGATATGACGCCTACTGCCGATACTATTGGAAAACTCAAAATCCTTTCTTTGCCAGCTGGTGTACACATCAACATCAAAGTAAGCTAGCTCTGTTAGCTTTCTTGAGGATCTCCTTCATCGCCATAAGTGGTCTGTAGATCGTAGCTATTGAGCCTATACGGAGGCTCATTTTCTTGTCTTACTGTCTTATGAATTAAAGAGCCTTCTTTAAACGTAAGACAGTAAAGTCTCTCCTCTAAAATACGAAATCCATTTTCCAGCCGTTCTACATAACAATACTCTTCAATCCCTTCCTCTTTCGTATAGATCTCATCGGGCTCTCCCACAACAGCTACTACCTCTTCTTTTGAGCTTCCTAAGGGAAGATCAAAAAATCGATGCATCGTAATCAGCTTTCCTGTAGCGCAGCTATGCAATATACATAACGCAAAAATTCCTTGTGCAAAACGTTTCATCTATTCTTTTCCTTTCTCATCTGCCTCTTTATGATCTTCTTCTAGTGAAGCTTCTTTCTGCTGCCAAATGTGCCCTTCTACCTGGGTTCTAAACTGATCCGATGAAATATATTCCCCTTTTAGGGTATACGTACCATCATCTTGCAAAAGATAGGTCTCATAACCTTCAAATTTCAGATCTCCTCCTCGAAACTCCCAACCGATCATTTTCTCATCGATGATGCCTCTACCTAATACTTTACCCACATTTTGATTTTGCATTTCGATGGAAAAGCCCTCTTTAGAAAAGGAAAAAAAACGCATTTCATTTTGAATCCCTTCAGAAAGCCCCTGAATTTGAATCGTCTGCACCGAGGTAACCGCTCCAGAAAAATCCCGATTTAAAACATTCCAAACGGTATAAAAAACCAGATCTTCATCGACCATATTCAATACAATTTTCCCCTCTCCAACCCAAGAACCTGGAGAAGTTATGAAGGTATGTTGGAACATAATTACCCCTTTGCTTTTCTTATTTGTAAGATCTATGATATGCGCTTTGTCGTCAATAAAACATGAGCCGTCTGCTATGAATCGACTGCAAAAACCCTAAAGCCGCCATGGTGGTTAAGACTGAGCTTCCTCCGTAGGTCACTAAAAGAAGAGGCACTCCTGTAATGGGAATCAGCCCTAGCATCATGGAGATATTCATAAGGATATGCATCGCTAAATAGACGGTGATGCCTGCAGCTAAAAAAGAGCCGTACGCATCTTTTGCTGCCGTCGCCACCTGAAAACCAAAATAGATCAAGCTATAAAACAAACTAAACAAAACCGCCACACCAATAAATCCAAACTCTTCTGCATACGCAGCAAATACAGAGTCTGTATGCGCTGCGGGAAGCCATTTCTGCGAGGAAAAAGAGCTTTGCCGAAATCCACTTCCGCTCACCCCTCCAATTGCAACGGCTATTTTAGCAGACCGTTGGTGGTAAGTATCAGGATCTAAACGGGCGTATTGGTATTCTTTAAGAAATTTCATCGCAAAAGGCTTCACATCGCTATGAGATAAAAACCCAGAAAAAATCAATACACAAGTACAAACTCCGATAGCTCCAATGCTTCCTAAAGTATACAAAGCTTTTGTATGCATACCTGCAATATAAGACATGACTAACGCAATAGGATAAAGCACAAGAGCTGTTCCTAAATCGGGCTGTTTTAAGATCAAGCAAAAAGGAATTCCTACAATCAGCAACATCCCGCAAAAAACGGGGAAAGATCCAATTACCCCTTGTTTTCTCTCCATAAACCACGCAAGAGTAAACACAATCACAAGCTTTGCGTATTCTGAAGGCTGGATCGATATACCCACACCAGGGAGGCGGTACCACCTATGGACATTTTGGATAGCAGGAACAAAAAAAAGCCCGACCAATAGCGCAACAAATACAAGGTAAATAGGCCAGGTCCACTCTCTAAGGCGCTGGTAGTTGATGCCTGCAGAAAATCCAAATGCGATCCACCCAAGAAAAAACCAACGAATTTGGTGATACACATACCTCGTCATAAACGCCCCCTCTTCTTCCATCGTCATAGAAGAGATGATCAAAAGTGAAATCCCCATCAAACAAAAAATAGTACAGATAAGCCGGTAGTTTATATGAAGTAGGGCTTTGTATTCCCAAAGATGTCTCATAGACTTTATCTTAGCAAAATCTACACCAAGGTGTTATCTTTTAATCATGAAAATTTCGTATATCTATCTAGAAAAAACCTGCTCTACACAAACCTTTGCAAAAAAACATCATCAAGAATTTCCTCAAGATCAATTGACCTGCATACAGGCAAATGAACAAACCCACGGCAAAGGCACCAACGGAAAATCCTGGTTTTCTCCCAAAGAAAAAAACCTATATGTCACCTATGTATTTTACCTAAAAAAGCCCCCTTTAGCTCTGCAATTGCTCTCTCAGCTTCTCGCCTATTCTATTGCGCATACGTTAATGAGCCAAAACCTTCCCATCAAGATCAAATGGCCTAACGATCTTTTCCTATCGGGTAAAAAATGCGGCGGAGTTCTGACAGAGGTAGTAAAAGAAAAAACAGGCCTTCTATCAATCTTCTCTGGTTTTGGCCTAAATATAGAACTGGAAGAAAAAGCCCTTGAGCACTTAGACCAGCCCGCAACCTCCCTTTTTGCCCATAGTAAAAAAAGATGGGATAAAACCCTCCTTTTACAAAATATCACAGAGCGTTTCGCAAAAGATCTTACAGAATTTACAGAAAAAGGGCCGAGGTTTCTGCAAAACATCCAACCCTTATTGTTGTATCTTAATCAAAACATCAAAATAGCCACCCCTCAAAAAATTATCCAAGGCAGATTTTTGGGTATTTCTCCAGAAGGAGGCTGCCTCATCAAAACAGCCGCCTCGACAAAAAATCCCCTTGCGATTTTCTCGGGGAACATTATTCCACTTTAAACTTGTTTTTTTCTTAAAAAGACGTATAATATTTGGCAATTCAACTTGGAGAATTTTATTTATGATTGCTATTAACGCACTCTTTGGCAGACTATATTCAACAGAAAGCAAGACGCCCGATCAAACATCCACGCCTACTCAGCCCAAAGTCTATTCATCGCTGCCATCATTTTTACAAGATTTTAAGAAATTAGGGGATAATCCCGACCAAGAAAAGTTAACAACGTTTGTGATCACTTCTTTAAAAAACGTAGATTGTTGGAATTCTTGGCTCCAAGGTGACATGCTAAAATACTCACTGCGTCGTGGCTTGAAGAGATCAGATAAATTATTTAATTTCATTCTCGATATAAAAGAAATATCTTTTATTTCACCTTTATTACAACATAATGCTCTTTCCCAAGCCCAAAAAGATCGATTGACTGCTCTAAGTAATCAGGCGTCGTGTGATGGTTATGATGAGTCCCGTTTAGTGGGCTTTGCAAAAGAAGCGACGAGGTTAGTTGGCCATTATGAATATTGGGATAATGCAATATTCGGCTCAGATAAGCAGGTTGACAGCGGAGAAGTTGACAGCAAAGAGGATTACGGCACTATTCAGCCTAAAATTACAAGTGATGTTGACACATCAGCTCTTAACGCCATAATTGAAAAAGTGATGCTAAGTGATGATCAAAAAACATGTAGCCGTCTGGTAGAATTCTTTAAAGAGAATTCTCAGCTTTCTTTAAAATCTACTACGGGGCTCCGATTAGCTATTCAAAAGCAAGACCAAGAGGCTTTGAATATCTTTATTCAGCGTACCAACCTAAAATTTCTAATAGGCACAGACGATGCACTCTTAATGCCAGAAGAGCAGACGGGTCCCCTGTTCCAATTTGCGAGAAATGGAGGAATAGATAAAACACCCCTTACAGAAGAGGAATTGCAGACTAAATTTCCTAAGAATAGTGCAGCGAATAAGACACGTAAAGCCATTATAAAAACGTTAGAGGATGCTGTAACAGAAACCCGAAAACAGATAGATAAGCGATAGTCTGTACATTTGGTATACTGAGAAGTGCTCAGTTATTGAAAAAAAGGTTTGAGGTCGGATT
>CALBPE010000053.1 GCA_937899275.1 uncultured Chlamydiae bacterium | reverse complement strand
CTCACGGAAATACCTTTAAGGATTCTTTAATCTTTAATAATGATCGATCCTAGCGGCTTTTGTCAATCATTCGTAACAATAGAACATATATCTGGAGCGCTTCGCTAGAAAATAGCTCAATTTGAAAAAAGCTCTAAGCCCAAAAAAAATTGTCTCATTGTAAGCCAAGTTATCATTTCCTTAAATAACCGCTTATAGTAAACAAGGGGAAAAATCGGTGACTCTATGGTATCTGGCCCTCCCCCTCCACATGACCCTTACGAAGATATCCGCATTAGTCCTATTGAAAAAGATGAATCTAGACAAAAAAAACCGAACCTATTTGAAGAGCAGCCTGAAGAAAAAAAGAAAGCGCTCTTTGCCCATTTTTTTACTACATTAGAAAACATCGCCACTTTTTATCTCCAATCCAAAAACGAGCATACAATCTCTCATCAGATTACAGAAAACTCGATAGAATTCGACTTAAAGCAGCTTCTATCCGCATTTGAAAAACTCAAAGTAGAAGACTACAGTCAAGACGTAGCTTATCTCAATAAGATCTCTACTTGGTGGCATCAATTTTTAGAACACTCCGGACAATTTAAAAAACACGTTCGATTATATAAGGCCATTGAATCTTTTATCGCCAAAATCCATGAATACCCCGAAGATATCGAGCATACTCTTGGCTACTACCTTATTGAATACGCAGGAGCTGATTGGATCCCTTTTCCCTTCATGGATATGTTGCAAGACCTGCATCTAGAGCACAAAAAAAATCCGATAAACTCCCATCTAGCCAGATGGACAAGACTACTCAAAGACCTGCTAAAGAAAATCTCTAGAGACTGGTAAAACAGCTTTACATGGACTTTTCTATCTCCCTCCTCTCTCCCACATGTACTGCATCTACTTTCGCATCAATCAGAAACTGAAAAAATATCCAGGCTGAAGGAACTTAAAGGATGCGGGTCTTAGGTTAATCGTAGATTCAATCCTAAAGCAATCACCAAAGAAACAAGGGTGTGCCATTTAGGATTGCCTGTACCTGAAAGAGTCTTGTAAAGGCTCTCTCGGCCAAGATGAGCCTTTTTAGCCAGAACACTAATCCCGCCTTGTGCATCCGCAACATTGCGAAGAGCCATAAGAAAAAGCTGTTGAGATTCTGCATCTCCTTTTAAGCTCTCATTTAATGCTTCATTTAAATAAGCCACAGCAAAATCATGATCCTGAAGTTGCTCTAAAAGAAAATCTTGATATTTTTTACTTCTTGCCATCGTTTGAACCGCTCCAACCAACTTTGAAAAGGTCGCTTACCTGTCGCTGTTTCGTAAACTGTAATTGCGATCTCTTCCATGCAAACTTATTGTATCTTTAAGGATACAGAACTTTCAAGTAAAATTTTAAGATGTTAATTTTGAGATATTTAAGAATTCAATTTAGCCTATGCATTTGTACTGCATAGGCTTTTTCATAAGCTAGCGGCTACGTAGATCTACAATACATTCGCATTTGCAGCTGTTTTCATAGAAGACTTTTTGAAAAACATCAGAAGGCTTGGAATCAAACTCCCTATGATCATTCCGAGAACTAGAAACATTTCATAGAAAAAAACGCTTCCCGTCTCAATTTGAGAGGGAGGAATAAACCCTACAAGAAAAAAGATAGTTGAGCTGAGCATTCCCAAGGCAGATATGAGCGTCAATCCCGTTTTGCCTCCTGGTACTCGGTAGCTTCTCGGTACATCGTTTTTTTTGTAGCGAAGGTAAATTGCTGCTGCAAACATCAAGATGTAAAGAAGAAGGTAATACTGAGCAGTCAGCGCGGTTAAAAGCCAAAAAGAGCTGTTGATTGAGGGCATAAAAACAAATACTAAGGCTAAAAAAGAGACGACAAGGCCCTGCGCTACTAAAAGTCCAACTGGCATACCTTTAGCATTAGTTTTGAGTAAAACTGCAGGAAGATCTTCCTGTTTTGCTGCAGCTAAAAGCCCTTTACTTGGACCTGCAATCCATGTACTCATCTGACCAAAAGAGCCTATCGCAATACATGCAGCGAATAAAGGCAGTAAAAAAGAGATATGGTAGGCCTCGAAAAAATAGGACAAACTATCGAGCGCTCCTGAAGTAAAATGGATTTTTTCTTGCGGAATCACCATCGCTATGGATAAAGCGCCAAGAGCCGATATCAGTAGAATCATCGAAGCGGATAAAAAAATCGCCCTTGGATAGGATCTTTGCGGATTTTCCACGTCATTTGCATGTACAGAAGACATTTCAATACCTGCAAAAGAAAATAGAATTCCTGTTAAAAACACAAGATCTTGAACGCTATGTACTTTGGGGAAAAATGCGCTCCAAGAAACAGTAATTTGTAAAGGAGCTCCAGACATCCAGTAGTGGCTTGCCAAAGCAATCATCACAATACCTGGCAAAATTGTGCCTACAAGGACAGCAATTGTGCTAAGCCAGCCAGAGATTTTCATCCCACAAAGATTTAACGCAGTAGCAGACCAAAACAAGATCAGCGTTGTCCCAAAAATATAATAGGGATGGTTGACCCAGCTTGGAGCAATTACAAAAGCGATGGTTGTCGCAATAAACGACAGCAAAGTAGGGTACCATGGGATGTTCGTCATCCATAGATACCAAATGGATAAAAACCCCATTTTATGACCAAAGGCCTCTTTTACCCAGACGAAAATGCCCCCCTCTTCAGGCCAACCTGTCGCAAGTTCTGCGGATACTAAGGCAACGGGAATAAAAAAGATCAACGCGGCAAGAACAATGAGAAAAAGAGACGAAAATCCATATTCAGCAGCTACAGGCCAATTGCGGATACTGCAAATCGCCGATATATTGATCATAGAAAGTAAAAAAATATTCAGGTGTTTTTTCGGAGTTTTCATAAAAAATGGGGATAAATCGCTGTTTCTAGTTAAGATAATTAGCCTATTTTCGCTGAATTCGCCTATTATATGCAATCTCTACACAAGGGTTTTTTGCGTACATGTAGCAGTAGATTTTACATAGGCTCTTCTTGCGGTTTTCCACTTAGAGAGATATACTAAACTTCCTATGAAGAAATACACTATTGCAAAAGGACTATTCGACATTTTACCCTACGGAGCAAAGGAGCCGTGGGCGCATTCTCATTTGTGGAGTTATGTAGAAAATGCCCTTCGATCTAAGGCGGAACTATACGGCTTTGAAGAAATACGCACGCCCATCTTTGAACATGCAGGCGTTTTTTCTGTAGGCATCGGCTCGACAAGCGATATTGTTTCAAAAGAAATGTACACCTTTGAAGATAAAAAAAAGCGGCTTCTTGCCTTAAGGCCTGAAGGCACTTCGGCGCTACTTCGCGCTTTTTTTGAAAAAAGTTTATTTCAAGAAAGAAAGGTGCATAAGCTCTTTTATTTTGCTCCTATGTTTCGGTATGAAAAACCCCAAGCGGGTAGGTACCGCCAGCACCACCAGTTTGGCGTTGAAGTTTTGGGCAGCAGTAGCGCAGAACAAGATGTAGAGATCATCGATCTTTTGCTCTCTTTCTACCAAGACTTAGGACTAAAGGGCCTTTCTTTACACCTCAATTCTGTAGGAGACATCCCCTCAAGAGAGGCATATAAAAAGGCGTTAAAGTCGTATCTAGAGCCTTATCTACCGAAACTGTCTAAGGAAAGTACAATCCGATTTTCTGAAAACATCCTCCGCATTTTGGATACAAAAGCGGAAGAAGATCAAGAGATTTTAAAAAACGCCCCTTCAATTTTAGATTATTTATCTCCCGATGCAAAAGCCCACTTTATGGGCGTGCAGTCCCATTTAGAAGCTTTAGGCATCTCCTACGAGATCAACCCCCGCATTGTGCGCGGTTTAGATTACTACCAAAAAACTGTGTTTGAGATCACAGCACCCGGTATAGGCTCGCAAAATGCGATTGGCGCAGGGGGAAGATACGATGGATTTCCCAAGCTTTTCTCAGGACAAGATCTACCAGGGACAGGATTTGGCACAGGAATAGAGCGGGTGATTCAAACGATGCTTGCTCAAAACTGTCTATTTCCCCCTAAAAAAGCTCCTTTTGTATTTTTTGCCCCTTTACACAGCTCTTGCATCAAACCGCTTTTCCTGCTGACAAAAGCGCTTAGGGATCTAAAGATCCCCGCAGAAATTGACCTTACAGGAAAAAAGATCCAAGAGCAGTTGAAAAGAGCCAATCAATTGGAAGCCACCTACACGCTCCTTTTGGGAGAAGATGAAAAAAAACAAGGAACTCTGCAATGCAAACATATGAAGACGCGAACGCAAGAAGTGATTACGCTCCAAGATGCTTGCAAGGTGATCGAAGAAAAATGGAAAAACCGCTCATGAACACAAAACGCACGCACAACTGCGGTGAACTTAGAAGCTCTGATGTAGGAAAAACCGTATCGTTAGCGGGGTGGGTCCATAAAAGAAGAGATTTGGGATCGGTTGTATTTCTCGATCTTCGCGATCTTTATGGAAAAGCGCAGCTGGTGATTGATCCCAAAAAGCACCCTGAACTCAGCGAAGCTCTTTCTTCTATTCGTCTTGAATGGGTCATTTCTATTACAGGCACTGTTAAAAAAAGAAAAGATCCCAATCCCAAATTATCTACCGGGGAAATTGAAATTTCTGTAACAGATCTACAGGTCTTATCCTCGTCGAAAACCCCGCCATTTTCTGTTTTTCAAGAGGAAGATGTGCAAGAAGATCTCCGCTTAAGATACCGCTTTTTAGATATTCGAAAAGGAGCTATTGCTCAGAATTTGATCCTACGCCATCAAGTAATGCTTGCGGTAAGGTCTACTCTTTCCTCGATAGGATTTTTTGAAATCAACACCCCCATTTTAGGGAAAACCACACCAGAGGGAGCTAGAGACTACCTTGTGCCTTCAAGAGTTCATCCCAAAAGTTTTTACGCCCTTCCCCAGTCCCCTCAATTATTCAAGCAGTTATTGATGATGAGCGGTATGGATAGGTATTTTCAGATTGCACCTTGTTTTCGCGATGAAGACCTTCGAAAAGACCGCCAGCCAGAGTTCACCCAGATCGATATAGAAATGAGTTTTACTCGTTTAGAAGACTTTTTCCCCATCATTGAAGAGCTGATGCAAAAAGTATTTGCGCTCACTGGAAAAACCCTTAGCGCCCCTTTTCCAAGGCTGTCTTACGCAAAAGCGTTGGATCTATACGGCACCGACAAACCTGATCTGCGCTTTGCTATGCCCTTTATTGAGCTTTCCTCTATCTTACAAACTGTACCCGCTTCTTTTATACAAGATCTTTTCTCTAAAGGATCCATAAGTAAAGCGCTTCTTGTAAAAGGAGGCGCAAAAAAATCGCGTAAAGAAATCGATGCTTTCATCCAGATTGTGCAAAACTTTGGACTTTCTACCCTTACATGGATCAAAAGAAAAGACGGCGATTTTTCTTCAAACGCTCTTAAGATTTTGTCTAAAGAAATCCTTACAGAAATTGCAACAAAAGCAGAGATGCAAGAAGACGATCTTCTTCTTATCGGTATAGGAGAAAAGCTGCGGCTTTACCAAGCAATGGACCATTTAAGAAGGCATATTGGAGATATAGAGGGCTTAATCGATCCCAATAAGCACGCCGTTTTATGGGTAACCGATTTTCCCCTGTTTACAAAAGATCCCGATACAAATCGCATAGAAAGCGCGCATCACCCGTTTACAGCTCCCCACCCAGAAGACCTTTCTTTTCTTCGCTCTAATCCAGAAAACGTCCGCTCTTTGGCTTATGATCTAGTTATTGACGGATATGAAATGGGTTCGGGATCGATGAGGATTCATGATTCGGCTCTTCAACAAGAGATATTTGCTATCTTAGAGTTAGATGAAGAGCAGATGCATGAAAAATTTGGATTTTTCTTAAATGCACTACAGTATGGTACGCCGCCTCATTTAGGCATCGCTCTTGGATTAGATCGGCTCATGATGATTTTATGCAACGCAAAAAGCATCCGCGATGTGATCGCTTTTCCGAAAACTCTCCATGCAAAAGACTTGATGATGCAGGCTCCTTCTCGTGCAAATCCTGAACATTTACAAGAACTTTGTCTAAAACACATATCGCCTTGAAAATCGTTTTAGTCCATCCACAAATTCCCCAAAATACAGGCAATATCATCCGCACATGTGTGGCTGTAGGTGCATCTTTAGCTTTAGTACCGCCCTACGGTTTTTCTATAAGCGACCGCTATATGAAAAGGGCAGGACTAGACTACGTACCTTCTTTTCCCATAGAAGAAATCGATGATATAGAAAAGTATTTAGAAAACTCCTCTTCTTTTTTTCTATTTTCTTCGAAGGGAAAAGTAGCGTATACCGACGTTACCTATCAAAAAGACAGCATGCTGATTTTCGGTAGTGAAACAACAGGTATACCAGAAAAAATCATGGAAAAATGGGCAGACCGCCTTGTCACCATCCCAATGGAACAAGAGTGCAGGTGCTTAAATTTATCCAACGCATGCGCTATCGCTGCTTATGAAATGCGGCGGCAAGTACTACCGTTTTCTTGTAAAAATCGAGGTAAGTAAGACAATAATGCCCGAGATAATACTAGAAGATACGACAGGCAAGTCCACATAAGACTTTTTTCTCATGATCACCATATCCCCCGGCAGCCTGCCAAACCAGGAAAGAAACGGGGGAAATTTCGTATGAAAATGGATAAAAATGCCTCCTAAAATGGTGAAAAAAAACACCCAAAAAAGAAAGCGTTTGATCATATCAAGAACGGGTGGTTTCTATAAAAGATCGGATAGCAGATTTACTTTGTAGCCCTGCAATCCGGCCGATTTCTTTTCCCTCTTGAAACAAAATCATGGTAGGTACTGTAGTGATTTGAAATTGCTGAGAAACTGATTCAGCTACGTCAATATCGACTTTACCAAACGCTACTTCCTGCATTTCTGATGCAAGCTCTTGCAAAACAGGATTTAGCATACGACAAGGGCCGCACCACTCAGCATAAAAGTCTACTAGAGTAACTCCAGTTGCAATTTCGCTAGTAAAATTTTCGTCCGATAGTTTTTTGATCTGTTCTTCACTCATATGCACCTCATTTACCTACAATAGTATGCGGTATACGCAAAAAAAGCAATTCCAGGAAACGATCTTTTACTCTAAGTAGGATCTTATAAACGCGCTTTATTCTGTAAATTGGTGAGAGATGCTTCTGCATCTTGCACCACTTTTTTCATAAAAGCTTTTTTATCCATAGGGCTGTACGTTGCAGGCAAAATAGGAGGGCCTATATGGCAGGTAACTTTACCAAATAGCTTAGGAAATTTCCGCGTTTTCCCCCATACATCACAAGCCCCAGAAATATAGATGGGGATGATTGGCGCAAGACTTTTATAAGCTAAAAATCCAATGCCTGGTTCTAACGGATGCAGGGTTTTTCCTGAGTACCTACCCCCTTCAGGGAAAAGGAGCACTTTTTCCCCTTGTTTTAGCAAAGAAAAGGTCGTTTTCATCGCAGTGACATCTTTTTTTCCTTGATGTTGGGGATGGGCTTTTAGTTATAAAATCAAAGAAGCTAAGAGCTTTTGCCGAAATAGGGTATTTCTAGCAAGAATATGGAGCTCTTCTTTCATCGCAAGAACAGTCATATGGGGATCGAAATATGAGGTATGGTTGGCAATAACAAGAGCAGGCCCTGCAAAAAGATGCTGTTTACCATACACCCGAAAGCGGTAAAAACAGCGAAATATACCCCAGGCAATTTGAAAAATCATCCTGTAGAAAAAGCGCATTTTCTTTCTCGGAATCCTATGCAAAATAGCAATCAACACCTCTTCCAACGAAAGATTTGTGGTATCAATCACATACATATCGCTTGTTTTTTTCAGCGGACAAGAAGCTCTTGTGCTATCTGCTTGATCTCTTTGATCGAGTTTTTCTTCGATATCTTTCAGGGAAAAATCTTGATCTGGAAACTGCTCTTTTAGCTGTAAATGCCGTCTTTTTGCTCTACTTGCTAAGCTGGCTGTGAGAAAAATTTTCACATCTGCTTTAGGAAAAACAGCGCTGCCTATATCTCTTCCTTCTACAACACCAGAGCGCTTACTCATGCACCCACGCTGAATTTTCCGAAGGTGTTTACGAATGTAGGGAAAAGCAGAGACAGTAGAGCTTAACGTAGAAATTTTTTCTTTGCGCAGCTCTTTCGTTATATTTTTTCCAGAAACGATGTAATTCTCGTCTTCCGTGATTTCAAGATGAAACCGTTTCAGCGCTTTTTTACCTTCAGCTTCATTTGCAGGATCGATTTTTTCCTCTAAAAAAAACCAAGCAAGAGAGCGGTAAATCGCTCCTGTATCTAGATAAGCAATCTGCAATGCAGAAGCTAAGCGTTTAGCTGTTGTCGATTTTCCTGTACCCGAAGGTCCATCAATAGTAATGATCATCTATATCACCCCAAAAGAAAACATGTAAGAAAAGGTGTAGTAAATAAAAGCGAGTCAAGTAGATCTAATACGCCGCCAAATCCTGGCAGCTTGCTACTATCTTTTTTACCCGCATCCCTTTTGCATAACGACTCAAAAAGATCGCCTATCTGACCAATACAAGAAAGAAAGGCGCCTAAAAATAGAGCGCTTGTATAAGAAAGCGAAAAATTAGACCAAGCATACTTTTGTTGTAGATAAGCAAACAAAAGACTGCAGACAATAGAAAAAAACACCCCTAAAATACTGCCTTCCCATGTTTTTCTAGGGCTAATTTTTGGAGCAAGAGGCACTCTGCCAAGAAGCTTGCCGCCTAAGTAGCCTGCAACATCGGAAATTTTTGTGACAAAAATTAGATACAAAAACCAAATTCTACCTGAAAACTCTGGGCTATATAAGATCCAAAGCATGAGACTCAGCGGCGCGGTAATGTAGAGCAAAGAAAATCCAGAAGAAGCTGTTTTCAATAAAAAGCCCTTTGCAGGTTTTGCCGCTGCCACTAAACAGACAAAGTAGATAGGCATGAGTCCAAGAAGCAGTGAAAAATAGAGCTTCGATGGAAATATCCCTTGTAAAAACGCGTAGTTAAGATTGATCCAAACTACGGAAATACTGGCAGAAAAAAAGAAAATGATCGAAGTTGCTTTTGTGTGCAAAAGCGCATCATATTCTTGCAAAGCCCATACAGAAAGCAAAGAAAGAGCTGCCAAAACAAAAAGAGATCCTAAAGAAGTATTTGCATAGTAGATCAATAAAAGAAGCAAGGTTAGGGAAATTGTTGTACTGATCACCCTTTGCCCAAATTCTTTCACTGTCCACCTCTTCGTATTCTAGTTTGGTATTCTTCTATAGCTGAGGAAAAGTCTTCTGTAGAAAAATCGGGCCAAAGCGTATCGATCACCACAATTTCTGCATACGAGCTTTGCCAAAGTAAAAAGTTACTCATTCTGCACTCTCCCGAACTACGAATAATCAGATCGGGATCGGGATAGCTCGCTGTATCTAAATAAGAAGAAAACCGTTTTTCATCAACTGCTTCTGCGTCTAACTTGCCTTTTTTTAGATCGCAAAACATTTTTTTCATCCCTCGGATCAGCTCGTTTCTTCCACCATAGTTCATAGCGATGATTAAAGTGATGTTTTCCCCTTCTTTAGACGCCTCTTTCACTTCATGAAATGTAGCTTGTAGCGGCAGAGGAAGCTCTGATAGATTCCCAATGGTCTCTAATCGCACACCTTCTTTTACAATCCCTGCTTTTTCCTGCTGCAAATAGAGTCCAAAAAGCTCCATCAACGAGTCGACTTCTTCTTTGGATCTATGCCAATTTTCTGTAGAAAAAGCGTAAACAGTAAGAAATTTGATGCCTAAAGAAGCGGCAAAACGGACCATTTCACGCAGCTTTTCTGCACCTTGATAATGCCCTTCTATCGAGTTTTTTCCCCTTAGTTTTGCCCATCTGCGGTTACCATCCATGATGATCGCAACATGCTCTGGAGACGACAGGCTATACGTTGAAGAAGGCATTTCTGGTTGTATCTTGTTCATAAAGTAATGGGAAAAATGTAGCGTGGAAAAAAATTGTAGGATGAAACCAGATACATTAAGTAGATCTCCATTTGATCTCTTACATAGCATAAGCTGTTTGGAGATTGTATTCAAAAAAAATTGGATCAACTCAGGAATTTTGATAGACGGAATCAAAGATTTTGATTATTTTATAAGGATAATTACCTTATAAGGCGTAACTATCAATGGAAAAAGTAAAAAAATGGCAAGTAAGTTTAATTATTTTCGTTATGTTTTTAACGATTTATAACATTTTACCAACAATTTTTTACTATACAAAGCCGTTAGGCAAAACAATTGATGCAAAAGATGCGACGTATATTCAAAAAGAAATCGCCTTTCGCGTAGCGGAAAAACAGGAGAACGCGCTTCAAGTCCTGCGCTCTTTTTGCCGCACGCTATCGATTAAACCAAAAAGCCTTGAGGAAGACCCAGATATTCCTGGAAAAATCCGCGTTGTATTTTATAAAGAAGCGGACGCTTCGACCTTCAGAGACAAGTGGCCTCTTGCCAAAAGATCTATGCAGCTTAACCCTGCATCTTTGCATTTAAGGGCTCCTGCAAAAGAATCTTTTTCCAATAAAGAGTGCATTTTAGAGCGCTCTTTTGCGACAAATAAAAATCTTGAAGGCTACTTAACATTTAGCGACAAGCAAAGAGGTATACCAAAATCTTCTGCCTTATACCGCAATATCGTATTGGACCGGCTGTCTACGATCACATCTGCAATCTTTGCCCCTTTTGATCAAAGACAAAAAATCACCCATATTCTATCTCTTCCAGAAAAGCAGAAAAAAGAAGAAGAGCTCATCCGATTAGCGCAGTCCCTCCAAGAATACCAAAGCATTTTTGGCAAAAATTCTCCTATTACAAAGAGATATTTTACCAGCTTATTATCTAAAGAAAACGCGCCTTGTATTGCGAGGCTAAAAAGCTCTTTCAAAGCTTTAGAAGATGCACTTGATGTGAAAAAAAAGGCGCTTTCCAAAGAAAAAAAGAGCCTAGAGAAAAAGCAGGTAAACGCCACTCTTTCATTTATCAAGAAATCGCATAACCTACTCGATATGTACCAGCCAAAAAAACCGATTTCCTGCGAGGATTTTGTAGGCAATCTTCTGCGTAAAATCCGATCAGACCAAAGCGATATTTTCCATTTATCTTTAGGAAAAACGCACCCCTTCATAAAAGAAGTGGTGCTCGATTGGAAAGAAGAAAAAATTGCGTTTAAACTGCATGAAGATGTGCAAGCTTTTATCAACGAAAAAAAGGGCTCATCTTCTACCCATCTGATTTTAGAAGAAATCTCGCGCATTGCAAATATTTCCTCAGAAAAAATCAGCCGGGATAAAGAAGGGTTTTCCATTACCTTATACGATATAGAAAACAGCAAAAGTCTGCTTGCTCTCGATCTTTGGAAAATAGCAGAAGATGAGCTTTCTTTGCTGAAAGATGGGCTATTGAACTGGAAAGTAGAGCATCCTGAACTGCAACAAGATGCGTTTCCTATTTTCTCTACAAAATCTTATATAAACGCCTCTTACCCAGAGAAGCGCTTAGGAATAGTCCTTGTTCACCCAGAAAAACAAGAAACGCTTTTTCCTTTTTTACAAAAACCCTCTCTTTACGTCGTAGCAAAAGGGCTGGGAAGCTTGTTAGAAAAATACGAAGGCTCTGAAAAATCAGAAGGTGCATCCGACCTTTTACAAGATATACAAACAATGCAGCGGTTTTTCCGATCCAGAGGCTTTGTATGCTTCCCTGCAAAGATGTTGACAGACGATCGCAACTTTTCTGGCGATCTAATTTTTGAAAAACCCCAGTATTTTCATCCATTTTTACGCGCGACAGAAGAAGCATTTTCTGTGCGAGGATCAAAACGCTATGCCTACTTAGAGCTCAAAGACGTAGAGCACCGGATCTTAACGCAAAACCAGATCGATACCGCAAAACATGAAAGGCTCCTGCAAGAAAAAGATGCGTATCATAAAGCGCAAACCGCGCTTTATGCAAACGAGCACTCCTTTCACCCCGCTCCAACTAAAAGCGCTTTTTGGAGCAATATGACGCTAAGCGCTACGAAATATTTTCGAGGAGATGAACGGAAAATATTACGCTGGGGCCTCGACTTATCAGGGGGAAAAACCGTTACCGTCTCTTTGCATGATCCAAAAGGGGAAAAAGTCACCGACCCGCTGGAATTAGATAAAGGCATGAGCGAGCTGGAAAAAAGAGTGAACAGATTAGGTGTCTCTGAAGTCCAAATCAGAAAAGAAGCAGATCATATTGTCATCGATTTTCCAGGGTCCCAAAATTTTTCTGCAGAAGAGCTGATCAAAGGCTCCTCCATGTTTTTTCATATCGCAAATGAAAAATTTTCCTATAGAAACCCCGAATTAAGAGAAGATGTTTTTTCCTTTTTAGAAGCTGTTTGGAACGAAGCGAGTATCCATGGAAAAACCCATCCAGAAGAAATTCAGGAAATCGCCTGTAAACACTTATACGGCGACGCCTCTGATCCAGAAAAAGCGCTACCGAAGTCTGCAGCAGCAAATACACTCTTCGCTAAAGGCCTTCGCCTTGCTGTTCCTGGAAAAACCAGTAGCCAGTCTGATTATGACGAAACCTTCTCGAAAATTGCGGTGTATCGAAAAGATGCAGCAAAACAAGACGGCTATCCCCCTCTTTTAATTGCATTTCATAACTACGCTTTGAAAGGAGCGCACCTCACAAAAATTGCGCCTTCTTATGACCCTGTACAAGGCAATTTTTTGCGCTTTGCCGTGCAAGGATCTCATACCAATGAAAAAGGAAAAAGCATCGATCCAAAAGGTGCGTTACATGCTTGGACAAAACGCTTTTGTAGAGACTCTGTTGTCGGATCTCCCCTTGAAAAATACACAGGCGGCGAAGGGTTTCGTATGTGCGTACTTCTCAATGATGAGCTGATCAGCGCGCCAAAACTAGAGGCTGCGATACGCGATCAAGCGATGATTTCAGGAAATTTTTCGCAAAAAGAAGTAGCTGCACTTGCATTTGATTTAAAAGCAGGCTCTTTATCTTACACACCAAAAATCGTATCAGAAACCAACGTGAGCCCTGAATTAGGCGCAAAAGAAAAATTCCAAGGCATTATTGCTATGGTATCAGCGCTTGCTCTTGTAATGGTGTTTATGAGCGGCTACTACGGTTTTGCAGGGATCATTGCATCTTTTGCTCTTATCTTAAATTTACTCATCATGTGGGCCTCTTTACAAAGTATAGGCGCCGCCCTGACCCTACCAGGTATTGCAGGAATTATCTTGACCTTAGGGATGGCCGTTGACGCCAACGTCATTGTATTTGAAAGAATCAAAGAAGAGCTCACAAAAAATGTCTCTTTAAAACGGGCGCTATTTTCAGGCTATGAAAAGGCATATAGCGCGATTTTTGATGCAAACATCACCACTGTCATTGCAGGAATAATTCTTTTCAACTTTGATGCAGGGCCTATCAAAGCTTTTGCGATTACCCTCATTATCGGAACGCTTTCCTCTTTATTTTCTGCGCTTTTTGTCACAAGAGTCTTTTTCAATTGGTGGCTCGAACGCTCTAGAAAATGCCAGCTTTTTACCAAACGCTCTTTTTATAAGCCCTCTTTTGCCTTTCTAACAAAGGCAAAATACCTCTTTTTGTTAAGCACAACCTTAATCATTTCGGGAGGGGGCGCTGCGCTCCTCCAGAAACAGTCTCTTTTAGGGTTGGAGTTTCAAGGAGGCTATTCTTTGACAGTGGAGCTAACCCCAAAAGAAACTGTTTCTTATAGAAAAGAGGTACGCACTGCTCTCATCAAAGCAGGAATGCACCCCTCTGCTATTCAGATACGGGAGTTAAATCAACCCAATCATTTACGGATTTTACTGGGATCTTCTCTAGAAGAAAAAACCCGGTCTATTGCAAATGTTGCTAAAAACGCCTACCCTTTTGAAAAAAACCCGTCGATTCGTTGGATCATCGAGGCATTACAAGCAGATGATCTATCCATCAAAGAAGAGAGCCTTGCACATCTTCATGAGTCGTTTTCTTCTGTCAGTGCGCAGTTTTCTTCCCATGTGAAAACGCAGGCGCTTATTGGTCTTTTACTTGCATTTGTAGGGATCTTTTGCTACCTAACCCTTCGTTTTGAATTCTCCTATGCAGCCGCAGCGATCCTTTGTTTATTGCACGATGTACTGGTCTCTTTAGGAGCAATCAGTCTGCTGCGCTTTTTCGGAATGCCTTTACAACTCGACCTACATGCAGTAGCCGCTCTTATGACCATCATTGGTTATTCTTTAAACGATACCATCATTGTATTTGACCGGATGCGAGAAGATCTTCTCCGTACAGAAAAAGCTTCTTTTTCCGATCTGATTGAACAAGCCATCAATGGTACTTTATCCCGAACTCTCATGACTTCGCTTACGACCCTACTTTCTTTAAGCACGCTCGTATGCTTTGGAGGAGCTGCTATTTTCAACTTCTCGTTCATTATGGCTATGGGCGTTTTATTTGGCACTGCCTCGTCTCTTTTCTTAGCTGGGCCTTTTCTTCTGCTATTTTCCCCAAAAAAAGGGGTTATTAAAAAAACTATTAAGGAAGCGTAAAGAGATTTTTTTGCATCTTAATTGCGAAAATACAAGCAATAGTATATTTTTGGTTTTTCAGGTATAACCCACCTGACCTAACTTGAGCGCATCATGTTTTCGCAAGTATTTTCCATTGCATTAGGTCTTTCTAGATGAGCCCTTCTTCCCACCTTTGGATTTATCCTGAAAACAACCCGGTTCTCTTACAAAATATCATACGAGAATTTCACATCCATCCAGCAACAGCGCAGATTTTTGTATCTAGAGGTGTTGATGATTTAGAAGCGATTCATTCTTTTCTCTACGGGAAATTACCACAGCTACATTCCCCACACCTTTTTGCCGATATGGATAAAGCGGTCAAAAGAGTTCTTGCCGCTTTAAAAAAACGAGAACGGGTACTTGTCTATGCAGATAACGATGTAGATGGCATGAGTGGAGGCGCCCTTCTGACCGAATTTTTACAAAAAATTGGCGTCAACGTACTTTGTTATATACCCAATACAGCAGAGCTCAGTCAAAACCTTTCAGAAAATGCGTTCCAGTATGCTAAAGAAAAAAACTGCTCTCTTTTGATTACAGTAGACTGTAGTATCGGCTCTAGCAAAGAGCTATCTGCAATCGACCGCAAGCAAATCGATATCATTATCACCGATCACCACGAGCCTACGAAAAAACTACCCCACTCGGTAGCCACCCTAAACCCGAAATTAATCCAAAGCACCTATCCCAATCGGGAGTTAACAGGCGTTGGTGTTGCATTCAAATTAGCGCACGCTTTACTCAATGCACTCACAGAAAAAGGGGCATTGATTGCCAATCGAGTGGATCTAAAAGATTACCTTGATCTTGTCGCATTAGGAACGATTGCGGATATGGGCGCGTTGATAGGAGAAAACCGGATCTTAGTGCGCTACGGCCTTGAGGTACTGAAAAAAAATGCCCGCATTGGATTAAAAAAACTCTTTAGAATTTGCGGTTTAGATGTAGGAGAAATTTCCCCCATCGATATCGCATTGAAAATTGCTCCACGGCTCAATAGCTTAGGCAGAATCGCAAACCCACAAAAAGGAATTGAACTGCTTCTTGCAAACGATGAAAAATAAGCAGAAAAATTGGCATCTGTGCGCTATGCGTATAAAACCCAGCGGCAGATAATTGATAAACGGGGTTCCGATGATGTCGAAAACATACTAGAAAATGGGCCAGAGCTACTCGAAGATAAAGCGCTTGTGTTTCATTCAGATGCATGGCATCCAGGCGTTGTACCCATCATTGCATCGAAAATTTCTAGGCAATATAACCGCCCTGCGATGGTTATTGCTGTAGGTTCTGCATTGGGCAAAGGCTCCATTAGAACGATTCCACCTTTTGCTCTTATACCTGTATTAAAAAAACACCGTCACCTTGTAGAAAATTTTGGAGGCCACGACTACGCAGCAGGGCTCACCATCAAAAAAGAGCGTATTGAAGAGCTGAAAAAAGCTTTTATCGACGAAGCAAATGCAGCGCTTGGTGATATGGACGTTGTCAAAAAACTGTATCTCGATGCGCGGATTGATTTTCAAGATATTACTTTTGACTTCATGGAATCGCTGAAACTCTTAGAGCCTTTTGGGAATGAAAATCCCGCTCCCTTTTTCTATACAGATGTCAAATTACATCGACCTGCAAAAATCGTAGGGAGATCTCATCTGAAAATGCATTTAGAACAGGGAGATAGGGTACTGGATGGTATTGGTTTTGGTATGGCCGAAAGGCTAGAAGCCTTACAAGAAAAAAAAGGAACCTTTCGGGTGATTTTTACACCTACAGTCAATCACTACTACAATAAAGCAACGATTCAACTGCACATCAAAGACTTTTAAATAAAAAAAGCAGATGGCGCGCCATCTGCTTTTTCATTTAACTTGCTTCTTGCTCAGTTACTTTCTTTTGCAAGTAGCCGTGTTTATAGGCTTCAATATCCTCCGAATGGACGACCCAAGCAGCTCCTTTACGGTGCGCTTTTAAATGCCCAATTCTAGTCGCATAATAGACTTTTTGCGCAGGAACATTTAAAATTTGCGCTGCTTGATTGACAGAATAAAACCCTTTATTGTTGTCAAAAAGAAGCTCCCCTTCATATGTAGATTTTGTTCTTGAGTATTTATTTTTGCGATACTCTTCTAAATCATCTAAATGAATTGTCCATCTTGTGGAGCTTTTTGTCGCTTTCAACTTGCGTTGTTTGATCGCAACATAAATCGCTTGGCGAGTGACATTATTAATTCTCGCAGCTTCTGTTATAGAGACCACCTTAATATCCGATGTAGGTCGATCTTCTTGAATAATCGCCTCTCTCGGTTGGTCCCAATCTTTTTCCTCTACCATGGTTTTTTTCCTTCGTTTGGGGTTTTTGTTAAAAAATCTTTTTACATTCAAATAATTGGGTGATAACGCTAGTGCGATTAATGCATTATCTCAATTACTTTGTCATTATTGAATAATCATTATTACATAATAAAGACTTGAAAGCAAGAGCTATCCTAGATAGTTTGTTAAAAAAGCCTCATTAGTTGCTTAATTCATATAAACAATTCTAAATAAATAGTTTGAGAAGAAATTCTTTTTATTTTGGATCTAATCAGACGATCCCGTATAGTTACAAATTGATCAATAGAAGATGAGGAGATCCCTGTGGCAAGAGCTCTACTTTTTTGGATTCTATGCCTAAGTTCTTGCTTATATAGCTCTTCACCGAACCTGACTCCTCGAGTTGTTCGGGAAAAAATGCAGCATATTTTAGATGTGCATTTCTCTTATCAATCGATCAATCAAGAACTTGCAAAAAGAACCCTCAAAAATTTCCTAACAGAGATTGACCCTGCAAAGCTTTATTTTCTCGAAGAAGAAGTAGAGCGCTGGCTCAGCCCCTCTGAAAAAACGCTATCCGACGTAGCAGATGGACTGCGCTACGGAAAATACGCTGCATTTCATGAAATACAAAAACAGCTACCAGTAGCCATTTCTCGAAGAAATGCCGCTGAGTCTACGTTGGAAGAAAAGGCGCCTTCTGCAGATATATCGGTAGATTCTTGGAAAACTTGGGAAAAAAGAGGCTGGGCCAAAACGCCATCTGAATTAAAAAACCGGTGGATGAAGCTCCGCTATTTACACGAAAACACCGCTAGCAAGCTTGATGAAAAGACCCGCTCTTTGTATCTCAAAATGATCCAAAAAAACCGCTCCATTAGGGAAAAAGCCATGGATCAAAAAGATCCTAAAGAGCAGGAAAAATGGATCCTTGTGAACGTTCTAAAGGCTTTTTGTCAGTCGTTAGATTCCAACACAAGTTATTTTACCCCCCGAGAGGCTGTCCAGTTCATGATTCAAGTGCAGCAAAGGCTTTTTGGGATTGGAGCGCAGTTAAAAGATACCTTAGATGGCTTTAGCGTAATGAGGATTTTAGAGGGCAGCCCCGCAGAAAAATCTACATTAAAAATGGGTGATAGGATCATCGCCGTCGACAATCAGCCTGTAGCTGGTTTAAATGTATTTGAAGCGGTAGAAAAAATCCGCGGAGAACAAGGCTCTAAAGTCACCTTGACTGTATTAAGAGAAGTCACAAAAAACGAAACGGCTTCTTTAGAAACCATCGATGTAGAGCTTACCCGAGATGAAATCGTACTAGAAGATTCTAGAATACGCACAGAGACCCACCCTTTTGGAGATGGGGTCATTGCACATGTGCGGCTTTTTTCTTTTTACAGAGATGAAAACACCTCTTCATCTAAAGACATTAAAAATGCGCTACAAGAAGTGCAAAAAAATCACCACCTTAAAGGCGTGATTTTAGACCTTCGGAACAACTCAGGAGGCATGCTAGACGAAGCGGTAAAAGTCACCAGCCTTTTCATTGAAAATGGTATTGTCGTCTCTGTTAAAGATAGCCTCCACCGGATATACCACTCCAGAGCGCAAAACGGCAAAGCATTTTGGCAAGGGCCGTTAATTGTACTTACCAACAAACTTTCCGCTTCTTCTTCTGAAATCGTAACAGGGTCTTTGCAAGACTATGGAAGGTCGTTAACCGTCGGCGATTCTAGAACATTTGGTAAAGGAACGTTTCAAGGCTTTACATTAGATGCAAGCTCTACTGGAACAGTCAATCCTGAAGGAGAATTTAAAGTCACAAGAGGGATGTATTATACCGTTTCAGGGAAAAGCCCCCAGCTTGTTGGAGTGAAACCCGATCTTATCGTACCTGGCTTATTTGAAGAAGCCGATATTGGTGAAAGCTTTGGAACATTTCCCATACAAGAAGACGCTATTTCCCCCCGTTTCGTAGACGATTTATCAGATATCCCTTTACTACAAAGAAAACGACTAGGCGCTTTATACCGCAAACACCTACAAAAAGCAGAGCCTTTATACCAAGCCTACCAAAGCCAGCTGCAACAAAATTCCTCACAAAGAATCGCAGAAAACCCACGCTACCAGCAGTTTTTAGCCGCAATAAAAGATACCGCACCTGCAGAAGATCTAGAAAAATTTGCTCTACAAGACCTCCAATTAGAAGAGTGTATACACATTATGAAAGACCTTCTTGTCTTGATCCATATTGATTCTTAAGAGAAAACCCGGCATAGTATTGTCCATGGAAAATGTTCGCGTTCGTATAGCTCCCTCTCCTTCTGGTGATCCTCATGTAGGCACTGCATTCATCGCTCTTTTTAACATGATTTTTGCCCGCCATTTTAAAGGCACGTTTGTGTTAAGGATCGAAGATACAGATCAGTCTAGATCTACTAAAGAGTTTGAAGAAAACATTTATAAAGCCCTTAAGTGGTGCAATATCACATGGGATGAAGGCCCAGATATTGGAGGCCCTTACGGCCCTTACAGACAATCAGAGCGTTTTTCCATCTACCAAGAATACGCGCAAATGCTACTAGACAAAGGCTATGCATATAAATGCTTTGCTACAGCTGAAGAGCTTTTAGAAATGCGCGAGCTTGCGAAAAAAATGGGCCATAGAATAGGTTACGATCGCAGATACCGCAGCTTATCAAAAGAAGAAGTCGCAGAAAAAGAAGCAAAAGGTGAGCCGTATGTCATCCGCTTAAAAATTCCCCTACAAGGAGAATGCGTTTTTGAAGACGCAATTAAAGGGCGCATCACCACCCCTTGGCAAGACATCGACGACCAGATTTTGATCAAATCCGACGGATTTCCTACCTACCACCTAGCCAATGTGGTAGATGATCATTTAATGAAAATCACCCATGTGATCCGTGGAGATGAATGGATTTCATCTACCGCCAAGCATATATTTCTATATGAAGCCTTTGGATTTTCTAAACCCACATTCATGCATATGCCTCTTCTTTTAGGAGACGATGGAAAAAAGCTCTCCAAAAGAAAGAATCCCACCTCTGTATTTTACTTCCAAAAAAGTGGCTACCTTCCTGAAGCCCTTGTAAATTTTCTAACCTTAATGGGCTACAGCATGGAAGATGCTGAAGAAATCTACCCTTTAGAAAAAATCATCTCTACCTTTGATCCTACAAGGATTGGGAAATCAGGCGCTTTTTTTGATCAAAAAAAACTCGACTGGATCAACCAGAAATACATCATAGAAACCATCGAAGAAAAAGACCTTTGGAAAAGAATCCAGGAGTGGTCTTTTCAAGAAGAGTTCATGCAAAAGCTGATGTCTCTTGCCCATACCCGGATGAAAACTTTCAGTGATTTCATCCCCCTTTGTGATTTTTTCTTTGCAGACCGCTTAGATCTCACTGAATCTTTATTCACAATCAAGGGAGTAGATCAAGATACCATCAAGCAAGTCTTGCAGTACCTACTATTTTTTCTACAGGAAGATTGGTCAAAAGAAAACATCGAAAAAGCCTCTCATGAAGTAGCTAAACGATGCAACCTGCACCATAAGAAAATCATTATACCCATTCTTTTTGCCACAATCATGGGCAAACGCAAAGGTCCTCCATTATTCGCATCAGTAGCTATTCTGGGTAAAGAACGTGCAAGAGCCCGCTTTTTACGAGCCATCCAATTTTTAGGAGGCATTTCAAATAAAAAACTCCTCTCTATGAAAAAGTTCTGGGAAAGCGAAGAGATCCTAGCTCTAGATTCAAACAAAAAAAGTTAAATACTTATTTAAAAACCGCTTTATCATTAGAATAAGATGATCTTCCCAAGCTGAATCGCTTGCCAAAACTAAAAGAGCTCTTACTGCCAGAGGGCCCGAGAAAAAAGCTGCCTGATAATCTGAGCCTGCACCATAGAAGCGCAATAACGGCATATCTGGACCCTAGTCAATACGGTTTTGTGAACGTTCCTGAAGAAAAACAAAACCCTGAATATAAATCCCTTGATGCAGATATTATAGCATTCGCCAAAGTACGTCTGAAGACGGGACAGATCGGAGAAATGGATATGGATAGCGTTAAGCGTAGACTAGCTAACACTTTGGGAGGAAAAAAGCAGGGTTCTCAATCGTAACCTGCGCCATTTCTAACCATAGAGGAAAGATATCTTTATTCCTCAGATTCTTCCTCATTCCACTCTTCTTGTGGAATAGGAAGAGGATCTTGTCTATGAGACAGAATATAGGCCCGGTTATGATAGCCGCTATTGCATGAGGAGAGGATAAGTAGTATACTTAGGTAACGTATCATAACCTTAAAGTAAAATGTTTCCTTTTCTTTTGTCTAGAATTTTATGCAAACGGTAGATCAGTCCACAAAAATCCAAGTAGATGCTGTATTTGAAAAAAAAGAGCTCCTGAATCAAAAAGGGTCGAGTAAAAGCACTTTTCATGTCGTCTTAAAAACAGAAAAACCTGCGCTTTTTGTTCCAGGTGATAGCATTGCGGTTTACCCAAAAAACTCCGATGCTGTAGTGGACCTTTTTTTGGAAAAAACGGGCTTTTCGGGAAAAGAACTGGTTTTCCCCAAAAAAAGTGGACAAAAGATTTCTTTTAAGACCTTTTTAAAGGAAAAAGCAAATCTACAAAAAGCGACAAGGCGTTTTTGCGCCTGCTTAGATCTCGCGTTTTCAAAAGATGCGTCAACTGCAGTAGATTTGATCGATCTACTTCCGAAAAAAGCATGTAAAATAGATGTACAAACGCTAACAGATAGCCTTCTTCCAATGACTCCTAGGTTTTATTCTATTGCTAGCTCTTCTTTGTACAGACCCTTTGAAATCCATTTGACGGTTGCGCTAGCTTCCTATGAAGTAAAAGGAAATATCCGTTATGGACTGGGAAGTTCCTATCTTTGCCATAGCTTACAAAAAGGGGATCTTGTGCAAGGATATATACAAGCCGCAAAAGATTTTCATTTACCGAAAGATCCCAATGCACCGATTGTTATGATCGGGCCTGGAACAGGCATTGCCCCTTTTAGAGCATTTTTAGAAGAACGCGCCTTCCATCAAAGCGAGGGTAACAACTGGTTGATCTTTGGAGAAAGGCAAAAAGCTTATGATTTTTATTACCAAAATGACTGGGAAGAGCTTTCTAAAAAAATCCCCTTACAAATAACTTCTGTTTTTTCCCGTGATCAAGAAGAAAAACGGTATGTACAAGACGCTCTTTTTGCCAATAGAAAAAAGCTGATCTCTTGGATGGAAAAAGGGGCTATTTTGTACATTTGCGGCGATGCAAAAAACATGGCAAAAGATGTCTTGGAAATGCTAAAACAGATTGCGTCAAAGGAAAAAGGGCTTTCTGAAGAACAATCTTCAAGCTACATCCGGGATCTAAAAAAAACTAAGCGGCTGCTGCTAGACGTATATTAATCGATTTTTTCCCGAACCGTAAGAATACAAAAACACTGAATCCCATCGCCGCAGCCAAAATCGGTGAGGCCATCTCCAGAAGTCGCGGTAGCCCCTACCGATTGTATTGAGATGCGCGCGGCTGCTGCTACATTTTTTCGGATTTCTGGAAGCCTTTTTTCTAATCTAGGCCGCTTTGCCTCGAGTGATAAGGCGATATGGACCACTTCTGTTTCTTTTAGAGTATCCAGCGCTTTTTGTAGATAGACAAGAGAATCTGTGATCCCATCTTTTAAGCATAGCTCGTTTGCAATGCCTCCTAAAATCGGTACTGTGGTAATCGATGTGATCGCATTGCAAAGCGCATGAAACACCACATCCCCATCAGAATGCGCTGATAAGCCAGGTGCATCTGAAAAGATCACCCCACCAATAATACAGGGTTTGGCAGAGCCTTCAGGTAAAAAACGGTGACTGTCCTGGCCTAAACCAGTTTTATATCGATAACTTGTCATATGTAGAATCAGTATATACAAGTTTTGCGGTTGATAGAAAGAAAATCCTATTTGTCTGGATCAAGCTCTGAGGGCTTTAAGCAATCGTTTTTGATCGATTTATCGTATTTGTTCAAATCTTTTCTGATGTCTTCTAAAAGATCGCCCATCCAAGGAACGGCTGTATACTGCTTTTTTAACGAACGAAACACCTCTTTTTTTGCCTCTTCAAAAGAGAGCACCTTTTCTTTTTTGATAGAATAAATCCAAAAAAGAGAAGAGATTTTAATTGTCCCTTTAAATGCGTGTAAAGACTCCCGTTTAAAATTCTCAAAATCCTCTCGTATATTGTTCGTGGAAAGCAAAGATTTTTCTTGTTGCTCTTCTGTTTTTTCCTGTAGAATTTTTTCCTTTTGTTTATCCCATTTAATGAGATAGATCTGCACCAAAAAAATTGCGATGACAAGAAGGCTTGTCTGCATCGCCCAGTGATGGTAGGTCAAAGAAAATACCGTTTCTTGGTATAGAAAAGATAAGAAAAAAAAGGCGATCGATCCACCTAAAAGGACGTATAATGCACAAGAAAAAAGACGCAGTAAGAAAATTTTTTGCATAGCTTATGGCAATTCTTTTTTTATTTCGATATACATGATAGCAGCAAATAGAGGGTACTAAAAATTATGTCAGCAGAATTACTGAAAATCCAAGGAGGAAAACCTCTGAAGGGCTCTATTAGAGCAAGCGGTGCAAAAAATGCGACTACAAAACTATTAGTAGCCTCTCTTCTTTCTGATAAAAAATGCGTCTTTAAAAATGTACCTAATATAGGCGATGTATCCATCACAGTAAATCTCTGCAAAGAAATTGGTATGAACATTTCTTGGGATAAAGAAAACCAAATCATTGAAGTAGAGACAAAAGAGTTGCGAACAACGTATGTGCCCCAGCGCTTTTCTGGAGCAAACCGCATCCCGATTCTGATGATTGGAGCTCTACTTGGTAGAACCGATCACGATATTATTGTACCTACTTTGGGAGGCGATGATTTAGGAAAGCGCCCTGTAGATTTTCATATTCAAGCATTAGAAAAACTCGGGGCATCGATTGAATACCGGGAGATGAAACAAGAAGGGGCCTATTTTGCAAGAGCCCATAACGGCCTTAAAGGCGCTATCATCACCCTTTCCTATCCCTCTGTAGGCGCAACAGAAAACATCCTTTTTGCTGCAGCAAAAGCAAAGGGCACCACAATCATCAAAAATGCAGCCCTTGAACCAGAAGTCTTAGACATCATTTTGTTTATGCAAAAAATGGGAGTAAGCGTAGCAATACAGCCTGACCGCTCGATAAAAATAGAAGAAACAAAAGAGTTTTTCGAAGCGACTCATACGATCATGCCCGATCGCAATGAAATCGCTTCTTACGCCCTTGCCGCCGTTGCAACAAAGGGACATGTCTTTATTGAAGGAGCCCTTCAACATATGCTAGTTTCTTTTTTAAACCCCTTAAGACAAGTGGGAGGCGGCTACTCAATTGAAGAAAATGGGATTGCATTTTTCTACGAAAAAGAGCTCAAGGGAAACGTGCATATTGAAACAGACGTGCATCCTGGGTTCATGACCGACTGGCAGCAGCCCTTTTGCGTTCTTCTAACGCAAGTAGAAGGGGTTTCTGTGATCCATGAAACGGTCTATGAAAATCGATTTGGCTACACCTACATCCTTCGTGAAATGGGCGCAGATGTGCATCTTTTCCACCAATGCCTTGGACCTTCTCCCTGTAGATTTGCGCTTTCGAACCATCCACATAGCTTAATTGTAAAAGGTAAAACTCCTTTACATGGTAAACAAATTGCTGTTCCTGACCTTCGAGCAGGCTTTGCTTACGTCATGGCAGCGTTGATTGCAGAAGACATATCTGAAATTAAAAACGTCGATTATTTAGATAGAGGCTATCAAGATATTGATCAAAATTTACAATCGCTTGGCGCGGATATTAAAAGAGTTACAGTTGAAGAAAAAGAGCCTGTAGTAGCCTCCCTATGAATAAAGCCTGCTTTTTGCTATATTCGTTCCATGAACAGCACCTTTTCTTGCATAAAAAAGCTAAGTCAGTTTTTAGAGCTTTCTGAGGAAAACCGGGCTTTAGTAGAAAAAGCCCACCCTTTTCGGCTCAATGTTCCTTTTCGCCTAGCAGAAAAAATGAGGAAAAACTGCCTAGAAGACCCTTTATTTCTCCAGTTTGTGCCGCTGCAAAAGCGCCCTTCTTTACCCGTGAGTTTTTCAAAAGAGCCTTTGCAAGAAGCCTTATGTTCCCCGAAAAAAAAGCTGCTGCATAAATACTTTGGTAGAGCGCTTCTTCTGGTCAGCGCAAACTGCGCTATGCACTGTAGATACTGCTTTCGGCAAAATTTTCCCTACGAAAAAGAAGTGGAGGATTTTTCTGAAGAATTTGCCTACATCGCAGCAAACCCTTCTATTCAAGAGGTGATTTTAAGTGGCGGTGATCCTTTGTCGGCTAGCGATAGCAGATTAGATCAGATATTTTCTCATCTACACAAGATCTCCCATGTGAAAAAAATCCGGATCCATACGAGATTTCCGATAGGGTTTCCGAGTAGAATTTCCCGAAAACTCTGCAGCATTTTTGCACGATCTATAAAACAGGTAGTATTTGTACTGCACATCAACCACCCCTTAGAGTGGGGGGAAGATCTTAGAGAAAAACTCCTTCTTATCCAAAGGCTAGGTATACCTGTTTTCACCCAGTCTGTACTACTCAAAGGAGTAAACGACGCCTTTTCTACTTTGTTTTCTTTATATACTCAGTTAAGCGATGCAGGGATAGTACCTTATTACCTACACCATTTAGATCCTGTAGAAGGAAGTGAGCGGTTTTTCGTTACAGAAAACGTAGGTACACATCTTATTGAAAAGCTGCGAGAGCATTTGCCTGGCTACGCTGTTCCCACATACGTAAAAGAAATACCAGGATCGGCTAGTAAAGTCCCCATCTTCCCATGTGCAGGATAATCAAACATCAATCTCCCTCTTTGTAAAGCGTCTTCCAACCAAAAAAACCTAGAAAAAGAGAAGCAATCAAATAGAAAAACCACATGGTTGCATCAAACTGCAAAACCAGCTTACCTCCATCAGAAAATACAAATAAAAGAAGACTTAAGCTAAAAAACCAACCTGATAGAGATAACAGCAAAAGAGGTAAAAACAAGCTGTCGTTTGTTTTTTCTACTACAGGCTCCTCTTCTACAGAAGAAGCGCCATAAGGAGGAGGGTATAGAGAAGCGACAGATTCTTGAGGAGAAAGAGCCTTTATGGACTCTTCTGATCGGGATAAAAGATCCTGATCTTTTTCTTCTAATAAGTCATGTCCACAAAATGGGCAAAAAATTACATCAAAGTCGACTTCTCCCTCGCAATTTTGACAGAGCTTTTGCCGTTTTTTTGTGGTCATACCGATACCTTTTCTCTACTCGATAGTGTAGACGCATTTCGATTTTTTTTACAAAAGCGAAGTAGGCAAAAAGCCCGCGTATAGATTTAAAAAAATCCATCGGCTACAATTGCATTTAGGTGGTATTCATGGAAAAAAAGGTTTTTGATGTAGTTGTAATTGGAGCAGGTCCTGGAGGATATACAGCAGCAATCCGGGCAGCGCAGCGTGGAAAAAAAACCGCTCTGATTGAAGAAAAAGAGCTTGGAGGCGTTTGTCTTAACGTAGGATGCATCCCTACAAAAGCTTTTGTTGCTGGAGCAAGTAGGCTAAGGCATATCAAAGAAGCAAGTAAATATGCGATTAAAGCAGATATTGCCTCGTTTGACTTTGGTGCAATGGTCGGAAGAAAAGACCGGATTATTCAGGATATGCGAAAATCGCTTGCAACGCTCATCAAAAAAAATCAGATTACTATCTTTCAAGGAAGAGGATCTTTTACTGCGCCCAACGAAATCAAAGTACTTGGTAAAGATGCAGCGCTTATCTCTACAGAACATACCATCATCGCCTCTGGATCAAAACCAACAGATATTGCCGCTTTTCCCTGCGACCATCAACGGATTTTAGACTCTACGTCGATGTTGCAGCTGCAAAAACTGCCGAAAAACCTGATTATTATAGGAGGAGGCTACATCGGCTGTGAGTTCTCCTCATTATTTCGGGAAATGGGCGTTGACGTCACCATCATTGAGATGATGGACCATATTTTACCAGGTCTGCCCCAAAATGTAGCCTCTGAGCTACAAGCCTATTTTTTGAGAGAAAATATACAAATCCACTGTTCTACTGCAGTCAGCTCAATTACTACAGAAAAAACAGGAGTAACTGTCCATCTCAAAGGAGGAAAATCCCTCCAAGCAGAATACGCACTTGTAGCTGTGGGACGCTCTGTTTTATCGCAAAGTATCGGACTAGAAAAATCAGGAGTTATGACGGGGCCGAGAGGAGAAATTCTGGTAGATGATCATATGCAAACGTCTGTAGACGGCATTTATGCAGTAGGAGACGTTACAGCAAAAGGGATGCTAGCTCATGTAGCTTCACATCAAGCGCTTGTTGCAGCAGATCATATATCCAATCTGCCTGCCAAAATGGAGTACCATGTGATTCCAGCTGTAGTCTACACCTACCCAGAAATTGGAGTAGTCGGCCTTTCTAAAGAAGAGGCTTTAGAAAAAGGTTACAACGTCATTTCTGGAAGATATCCCTATAGCGCTCTCGGCAAATCCATTACCCTTACAGAAACAGAAGGATTTGCAGAAATTATTGCCGATGCAAAAACAGGCGCTGTATTAGGCGCGCAGTCGATCGGTTACGATTCGGCAAATCTCATCGCAGAAATTGCTTTAGCCATCAAAAATGAACTGACTTTAGACTGCATCATAGATACGATACATGCTCACCCAAGCCTTGCTGAAGTCTGGTTAGAAGCTGCGCTAATTGCAAAAAACCTCCCCGTCAATTTTCCCCCAAAAAAGTAGACTTCTTGGATGACTCTGAAAAAAAACCCATTACACGTTGTAGAAAACGAGCCGAAAAAACCCACCTTTCCTGCCTGGCTTAGAAGATCTCTTCCGAAAGGAGGCCAGCTTTATAAAACAGGCTCGATTGTAAAAAAATACCAAATCAATACCGTCTGTGAAGAGGCGAAATGCCCCAATCGCTTTAGCTGTTACGCAAAAAAAACAGCTACTTTTTTAGCTCTGGGCAAATCTTGTACTAGAAGCTGCGCTTTTTGCGATATCGACTTTACTAAAACTCCAAAAGCTTTAGAAAAAGATGAACCTCTTCGTATTGCATTATCTGCTAAAGAACTGGGTTTAAAACATATAGTGATCACTATGGTAGCAAGAGATGATCTAGACGATGGGGGGGCAGATCAACTCGTGCAGATTATGCGAAAAGTGCGCGAGCACAATCCAAAGGCAACCCTAGAAATCCTCACGTCTGATTTTTCTGGAAATGCCGATGCGCTAAAAACCGTTCTCAATGAAAAACCAGAAATCTTCAACCACAATGTAGAAACTGTAGAGCGCCTTTCTCCTAAAATACGACATAAAGCAAGTTACAAACGCAGCCTCGACCTGCTTAAAAAAGCGTCCCATATGTACAAAGCAAAATACATCAAATCAGGCCTTATGTTAGGTCTCGGTGAGTCGCCAGAAGAGGTGTTAAAAACAATGCGCGACATGAAGGAAGTAGGCGTTACCGTAGTTACCATCGGGCAGTATTTACAAGCCAGCAGAAAAAAAATCCGAGTAAAACAGTTTATCCCCCCATCTATGTTCGACCGCTACGAAGATTACGGAAAATCGATTGGACTTCTCTACGTTTACGCAGGACCTTTTGTCCGATCTAGCCTCAACGCAAAAGAAGTCCACGCTCTATTATCGAAAAAAAATACAAATTTTTATTGATTCGTTAGAAAAATGTTTTTAGAATCCTTAATTAAAATTGGATTTTATGAATATTTCAGGGCTTAACCAACTTCCAACTGTACCTTTTTTTAGTCCAGTTCTTCCCGACCCCAACGCCCCTAAAGCGCCCAAGCCTCGCAGTATATTCGAATGGTGCTTATTTAAACTGTGTTACATAGCAGAGCGTTACTTTCAGTATTCACAGGACATACTTTGCATTAATAAGCCCCTTCGAACTAGAAAATTGAATGAATTAACACCGGGAAAAAGCCCCGTTTCTTGCTTAGAGTACCTCGTTAAGCTCACCACAAAAGTCATAAGCATCGTTTATCCTCTACTTCTGTTTATTCCTATTATCATGCTTGCTCTCAAGGTCTATTTCAGAAATAGCTATCCGTTTCTAGAAGCTCATCGTGACTCGCCTACCTCAGTTAGATATGCAGACAGTGGTTCCGTTGCTACAAAAAACACTGCTCAGACAAGCTTCACAGCCACATCTACTATCTCTTTAGCTGCTCAACTCGATTGGAAGAAGATAAACGCGAAAAAAGCTAACCATTCTTCTAAACCAAAAGAGCTAATTTTCGGACCTCTCTGTACAAACCCACCTGCTCAAGTATTTCAACCATGCGTATACCCCCTTGACGAATCGAAATCAGCTGAACAGCAGTGGATGAAGATGTACGAACACCCTTTCTTTCAGCAGACACAACACCACTTTCCTAGACTTTTTTGCAGGGTAAATAGAGAATTGTACCTATTAAACAATCCGGTACTAATCGAAAGTATACTGCATCTAGAGTATGAATTCATAAATAGTTTAAAAAAGCAGCTGGACAAACTAGACCCATCTACATGGAGCATGTTAAATACACAAATTTTGTCCGTAACACAATCCGCTATTGACACACCCGAAGACTCCACAGCATCAGATACATGGGAAGAAGTACGAAAATATTTAGATCAACAAAAAACATATATACAAGCATTGTCTAAAAGCATTACAGACTGCGCCCAAGAGTCTAAAGAACAGACGACCAGTTCTTATTACCGACAAAAGCTCGACACGATATACAAAGCTTTAAAAAAACATATTGATCCTAAAAGGCGATGGATAGAGATTCCACAAAATGAGCCACCGCCAAAGCAACTGCAAGAGATTTGCAAAGAAATAACGATTGCGTAGCAGGCGTTACAAGCGCCCCTTCAGAAATGCAAACAACTGATAGAAAGTTACAAAGAATCATTAATAACAGAGTTGGAAAAAGAAAAAGATACCACGCTAACAGTAAATCTAGAAGCTACCGTACATGCATTTCGTCAATTCATAGGCATTGTAGAAAACATCCAATCACTGCGACAAACTGAAAATATGCGTCAAAATAAGGCTAGAAAAAATCTACAAAATCTATTCTTCCACATTGCATCTTCATGTACAGTCGATAAATTAGCTCCCTTAATATACCCACAGTCTAGCGCAAAGTATAGATATTCCGACTGCCTTACACAACAAACGCAAGAGGATTATAAGGCCCAAAAAAGTAGCGTAGATCTTCGCAGCTCTACAGGACCAAAGATTCTTAGCTCAAGCGAGGCTCCCTATTTTGTACATCAAAAAAATGATGGAGAAATAGCCATACCAACTATACCAGGAAACGACGCTCCTTATGTAATAAGCGGTGGAACTGTGTTCTTTTCAACAACATATGTATGTACATTACCTGCCCGGTTTAAAATACGAAGGAAAGGCAATCTTTGGCAAAGCATATTAGAAAAAGCAAGAAATAAAGGAAAAGCTCAGGATACACTTGAACAAGTGCATATGACGCCGTCCTCTTTTGAGTATACAGCGCTCAGAAAAAGCATAGTAGTTAAAGACAATTTATCAGCTTATACCTCCTCAAGTGTTTACGATGCAGAGAACGGACTTTTATTTCCTGTAAAAGCTGTGGATAACAGCCTTTTCTACTACAATGGAAACTGCTTTATAGCAAGTGAAAATAAAAATTCCATCGGATTCCGAGCATTAAAAAAGGAAAAAAACGGTTTGTTTCTAATAGCGGCAGGCAACAGATCTTTCCATACATCAAAAATTTACAGTCTCCATAAGATGACATCTGCTTCTGTCTTCTTAAAAGCAGACGGCTCTATTTTCTATGCTGAAAAACAAGAAGAGGTAGATAAAGAGCGCCAGATAGGAGAAAAGAATCTGTTCATAGATCCCACACATAATTTGATTGTTCCTTTGCACAAGAAGAAGCCTAAAATTCCTTTAGGAATTTTTTATAGCCCAGATAGACAAAAAACACCTCCTAGTTACTATCAACCAGGTAAACAAATAGCTAAAATTCCAAAACACCGGACGATATCTTTCGCAAATTTTCTACAAGGGCTTTCAACCTCCGCACGCGATATTTCATCAACAGAAGGGAAAAGTGCAGATTTACAAAAAAGCGTACAAGTATTCTTCGTGGGGAGAGTTTACAATTCTAAAAGTACGATTAATGTTCAGAATATTATTACTCCCGGCGACGAGATTCCTTATAAAAAACGTTCCCATTTTTATGATCCTCATTCGGGATGTTTAATTCCTTTACCAGATAATCAGGTTGAAAAATTACGTGTTATACTTTACAACGGCGATTGGATTGTTCCAAATAAGGATCAAACTATCCATTTTCTTGATGAACAAAACAAAACCCTTAATGTCGACTTTGCAGTTCATCTTTTACAAAACTTAGCATTGGCAAACCTACCTGATGAAAAAGAGAACCGCGGTCGAAAAAGGAATATTACCACTCTAAAATTTCACCAGATTAAAACCTGGATGAATCCCTTTTTCATAGATACAAAGGGTGATATTTACCCAATAGAAAACTTATCAAAAAAGATACAAAAAGAAGGAGTTTTCATATCGCGTGAAGGAGAGGTTTGATAAGACCACAACTTAAGTGAAGAAATAAATCAGCTATCTTCTACAGACAGATATAAGCTCGACCCTGAAGGAGGTTCGTCTAATATCACAGACTTTACCACAGCAGTTAACTCTGAAAAGAGTATCCCTGATACCGGATTTACGTTTGTATTTTCAACAAAAGAGACTCGTAAACACTTCAAGCCTCAAAATAAAAACGTTTCTACAACGCTGTACTTTCCTCGTTTCGGTATAAAGGAATTACAGACAATTCGTTTTGGCAAAGAAGTAAGCGCTTTCGAAAAGTATTATCGCGAAGATCTAGAAAAGTACTTAGCCGGTGAGGAGAACCTAAGAAAGCAATTAGAGCGTGATACAAAAGACGATGAAAAGAGAAATCGCAGATTCCGATCTCGCTCTTCTTCAAGAACAAGAAGCGAAAGCTTTCCCCGCCAGTGGTAGAAATTTCCCCATTCTGGTTGATCTAGAATCCTAGAATCCTTATGTTGCAGAATAAAGGGGGATATTTCTGCATGTCGGGTAGAACGATTGCGTCGGTTATTTTGGCAGGAGGTAAAGGAACAAGGCTGTTTCCTTTAACCAATCATCATGCAAAACCCGCTGTTCCCTTTGCGGGAAAATACCGATTGATCGATATCCCTCTATCCAATTCAATCAACTCTAATATGCGTGAAATCTTTGTGATTGCGCAGTTTTTAACCGCAGAGTTGCAGCATCATATCCATCAAACCTACCATTTTGGTCCTTTATTAGATGGGCAGGTCAATTTCCTTACACCGCAAGAAACTACTGGAGGAGAAAAAATCTGGTTTGAAGGAACAGCGGATGCTGTTAGGAAAAATCTTTCCACACTTCTTGCAACAGGAGCCGAGTATTTCCTGATTTTATCTGGAGATCAACTATATAATATCGATTTTCAAGAGATGTTTCTCTTTGCGCAAAAAACAGATGCCGATTTAACGATTGCTTCTTTACCTGTACAAAAAGAGTCTGCCCATCGTTTGGGAATTTTAGAGATAGATGCTGCAGCAAAAGTGCTCCATTTCATAGAAAAGCCGGAGAAAAAAGAAGAGTTAAACGGCTTTATTCTACCTAAACGTTATAAAGATATGCTTGGCTGCATGCAAGAAGAGGTGTTTTTAGCCTCGATGGGGATCTATATTTTCAAGAGAAACGCTTTAGAAAAGCTTCTTTTAGAAGATGATAGGGAAGATTTTGGCAAACATTTAATTCCAAAAGAGATTACTCAAGGCAAAACATACGCTTATATCTACGAAGGATACTGGGAAGATATTGGAACAATCCGCTCTTTTTACGAAGCGAACTTAGCCTTTCTCCGAGGAGAAAAAAGCCTATATGCTTATGATGAAAAACACCCCATTTTTTCCAGTACAAGCTATTTACCAGGCCCTATAGTAGAAAATACCACAGTACATCAAAGCATGTTATCTGATGGATGTGTGATTCAAGGAGAAAAACTCATCCATTCTATTATTGGACCGAAAGTACATATCGGTGAAGGAACGATTATAAAAAATAGCATCATCATGGGCGTACAGCCCTCATCGCATCTAGCACAAGAACAGCCTTTGATCGCAACTATTGGGAAAAATTGCTTGATTGAAAACGCAATTATTGACGAACATGTGTGCATAGAAGATGGTGTATCTTTACAAAACGCATCACTGAAAGAGTCGTTTGACAGCAAAGATGTGTACATACGTGAAGGAATCATCATTGCAACGAAAAATGCACATATCACTCGATCCTTACCTTTATGAAAATTTGGGCTCTTGCCGACTTACATCTTCCTTTTGGCGCTCCAGAAAAAAACATGGAGGTATTCGGTCCAAATTGGGAAAATTATACAGAAAGGCTCCAAAGCCACTGGCTTTCCCTTGTAGAGCAAGAAGATATTGTTCTTGTACCAGGAGATATTTCTTGGGCTCTTAAAACGCAAGATGCAGAAAAAGACCTTCTTTGGATCGATCATCTTCCCGGAAAAAAAATCTTGCTTAAAGGCAATCACGACCACTGGTGGACCTCAAAAGCAAAAGTGGAAAACATACTGCCACCATCTTGTGCAATCATCCAAAATAGCTCGGTTGTAGTAGATGATATAGCAATTTGCGGATCACGGCTTTGGGATACAAAAGAGTACCATTTTACAAACTACATTACCTTTAGAAAAGCTGCTTGCGTCAAAGAAAAAGTTGTAGATGAAGCGCATGATGAGGAAATTTTTGTTAAAGAGCTCAACCGATTAGAATTAAGTCTACAAAGCGTACCTGACCATATAAAAACAAGAATTGCGATGACCCACTACCCTCCTATTGGAGCAGATTTAGCCTCGTCAAGAGCATCTAAATTACTAGAACAATATGGCGTTTCGATCTGCGTTTTTGGTCATCTGCATAATGTGCACAAAGCTGCTCTACCTTTTGGAGAGAAAAATGGCGTCCGCTACGTATTTGCTGCTGCAGATTATAGAGATTTTTCGCCTGTACTTCTTTTATCTATCTAGCTGGATGATCCGTAGAAATTCTTGTACATCAGGATCATCCTTAGAAAATCTTTGGGGCGATCTTTTTTCTCTTGCAACCAATATCTCATCAATTTGTTCTTGCACTTCTTCCTCATCTAATCTTAGGTAGTATTCAGAGGCTAGATCTAAAAGTTCTAGAAAGTCTTCTTCTAGCTGGATCAACCGTACGGTTTTTTCTACAAGATAGATGAACGATTTTCGATCGCAAGACTCGATCATAAAATGTAGTATTTCCAGTTGTAAATCTAAATCGGGATGCTCTACAAGCTCTTGCATAAGCATACGAAGAGCTTCATTAGCAGCAGAAGGATTTTCTGGATAGATCAGTTTGCTATACAAAAAATCAAACCAACGGAAATCCCTCATATAAAAATAAAAGCTATCGAGCAGCTCTTCTGCATACAAATGCGCATCAGACCCAATATGATCTGTAATGTACTCATACAAAAAATGTTCGATATCGTGGGCAAGATACGCATCAAAATAACTACGAATTTCCTCTTTTCCCTTACCGCGATCGGCGCTTTCTTGTAGGATTTGTTCTAAAGTAGAAAGAGCTTTTTGTAGGGATTCATCACTTTTCAAGCTTCCTTGATTGTAGAAAAAAATTTGACGATCAAGCTCATCGCAAAAAATCGATAGGGTTTTTCTTTCGGGAACGAGCCTACGCCATAGTTCAAAAACGAGTAGGTATAGCGTTTCATAAAGAGGGGGAATTTTCGCCGTATCGATGAGAAGAGTAGCTGCTTCTTCTGGTGTATCTACCATATGCGTAAGCTGGAAAAATTCTTCTTTTTCAAGAGGCATATCTAACGCTTTCAGCCGGGAAAATAACTCCTTTTCTTCTAACCTTCGTAGGTCTTCAACAGTTGGTTTAGGCAAAAGAGCATTGGCATAGGCCTCAGCGCTTGCATCATCGGGATGGTATACGTTAAATAAAAAAAGGTTATTTACCGCTTTTGTCTTTAATTGCATCTTTAATTACGTTTAGCCCACTTTTCTCAAACTATATCGAGCGCAAGATATCTCGTCAAAAATTACTTTACCAATGTTTGCAGCTTGCCTATGGATCAGGATATCTCCAGAATAGAAAAACCGAGTTTTGCTATACTAGATCGAGTTTTTCTAAAGGAGATAAACTACCCGCGCCTATGCATAAGATGCACCGAAGAAAACAACCTTTCATCCTGTTAGAAGTTCTTTTAGGTATTTTGCTATTGACCGCATTTAGCGGCTACCTTCTGCGTATTCCCATTAAAATGTGTCAAAAAGACGCTGCAATGATCCAGACATTTGCACAAGAACAGATATTTTCCCTGATGCAAGCAGAGATCTCCGAAAACTTCTACCTAAACCGATACCCTTGGACTATGAAGCCTTCTCCCTATAAGTTAAAAAAGCGTTGGACCGTATCGCCGTCGGGAGAAAAATCGCTTGCCACATGCTCTTTTTCGGTGACCAAATCGGTAGAAAAACCGGGTAAAAAAGGAGGCATCTATCAAAAATTGTCGATCCAAATGCAGTTAAAAGACGCCAGCGGCTCGCACCGCTCCTCTTTTATCTTTCTTAGAAAAAAAGAGGTGTAGCAAAGTTCTTGCTGAAAGGGTAGAGAAAAGTTATTTCATAAAAATAGCAAGAGGGCCTATACAAATAAAGTATGCCCTTGTTCTCGTTTTTTCCCTCCTGCAAAACATCTATGCCAAAAGAAGCGTCGTTTCAAGCGGTTTTTCTCGGAATGATTCTCAGTCTTCTTTTTGCCGTATCGAATGCGTATCTTGCTCTAAAAATCGGAACGACGATTTCTGCATCGATTCCTGCAGCGATTTTATCGATGGCGATTTTTCGATTATCGAGGAGAAAGGCGAGTCTATTAGAAAATAATATTGTGCAAACCACAGCAACTGTAGGTGAAGGTATTGCAGCAGGCGTTGCTTTTACTATTCCCGCATTATTTTTACTAGGCGCGCCTCCAAGTATTGGAGCAATTTTTCTTCTTTCTTTACTCGGAGGAGTGTTAGGGGTGCTTTGTATGATCCCTCTTCGAAGGTTCATCATTGTAGAAGAAGATAAAAAACTGCCTTTTCCCGAAGGCACCGCCTGCGCAGAAATCTTAAAAGCAGGGGAAGATAATAGCTCATCTGCCATGTCAGCTGGCTGGGGTTTTATCGCAGGTATTTTTTACAAAGTTCTATCAGGTATACTGCGCCTTTGGAAAGAAACGCCTTCTTGGACCCTTCGTTTTTATGAAAACACCCGTATATCGCTGGATACAAGTCCTGCTCTTTTAGCCATTGGCTACATCATCGGCTTTCGGGTCTCTTCCTTAATCTTTTCTGGTAGTATTCTTGCGTGGTTTGTGATCATTCCTCTCATCCGTTTTTTTGGTGGAGGTCAAGAGCCCATCTTCCCATCAGAAACTCTGATTGCAGCGATGAGCGCGCAAGATATTTGGAGCTCTTACGTCCGTTATATTGGAGCGGGAACAATCGCTTTTGGCGGGATCATGAGCTTGATCCATATTCTGCCGGTACTTGGAAAAACCCTGAAAGAAGGTTTTCGGGAAATGACCCAAGGGTGGGCTCTCCATAGAGAAAAAAAACGGACCGATCTAGATATCCCCTTGCCCATATTACTTTTCGGCAGCCTTGGCATCATGCTTGCGCTATGGATGATTCCGATTTTCCCTATGAATGCATTCACAATTATTCTTCTTTCTCTACTCGGATTTTTCTTTTCTGCAGTTACCTCGATCACAGTAGGCATTGTAGGAAGCACCTCGAACCCGGTATCGGGTATGGTTATTACCACTCTTTTAATCACCAGCCTTCTCTTTGTTTTTCTCGGATGGACAGAAAGAATGTACCTTCTTTCTGCTATTACGATGAGCTCTGTTGCGAACATTACGATTTGTATGGCCTCTACCACTTCACAGGACCTAAAAACAGGTTTTTTACTGGGAGCAACCCCATTAAAACAGCAGCTAGTAGAAATCATTGCAACGATTATACCTGCGCTTGCACTCGGTTTTGTCATCTATATTCTCAATGGCGCCTATACGATCGGCTCAACTAATATGCCGGCGCCACAAGCGAGCATGATAGCAATGATCGCAAACGGCGTCATCAACCAAAAGCTTCCCTATACTTTGTTTGCTATAGGTATAGTGATTGGGATTTTATTGGAGTTTTTGCGTATTCCGATTCTACCTTTTGCGCTAGGCGTCTATCTACCTCTTTCTTTGACAAGCGCTACAATGGTTGGAGGCATTGTTAAAAAAATTGTCGAAACAAAAGAAGAAGGTGCTGAGGCGGGTTTACTTCTTTCTTCTGGCATCATCGGAGGTGATGCTTGCATGGGCATTCTGCTGGCAGCGCTGGCAGTATTCGGCATCATCAGCCCAGAAGATGAGGGCATTTTACCGAACGTATTCTCGGTTATTGCCTACGTTTTTCTTGCTGCTTTTATTGGAATATACACGTATCATAAAAGCAAAAAAGCATAACTTCATTCTATGCGCGTAAAAAAATCTCCTGTGATTTTACTGGAGCTTTTGATTGCTCTTAGCTTAACAGGCGCTCTTTTAAGTATCTTACTTTCTTCTTATATCTCTTTATCCAAGGTAGAAAACGTGTTGTATCGGCAGAAAAAAGAGGCGATAGAAAAATCTATTTTTTTCTCCCGTATGCAGAAAATTGTCTTATCCATCCCAAAAGCAATCGATCACGCCTCCATCTATCCTGGAATGTACACCCAAGGACCTGTAGGACAAGAAACCCTGTATTTTTTATTTGATGCAGGTATATCTCCTACTCCTGCATTTAGCGGAGCTGTTTGGGCAAGTCTGCAGCTCGATAAAGAAAAACAAATTGTACTTTACTCTTGGCCTATAGAAAAAAACTCTAAAAAAATGCGCAAAGAAATTTTACTTAAGGGCGCCTCTGATCTATCGATTGCCTACTTCATCCAAGAGGGTAAAAGTGGCTATTGGACACATCGAATGGACGCGCAAACAGTAGAGCAAAAGTTACCTGTTATGATGCGGATCTCGTATAAAAAAAAGGGGGTAGTCCATGCTTTTGTCTGCTTTTTTCCCAAACCACATCTAGCTTATTTCTCATGAATATACTTAGCCTTGTAAGCATTTTCTTACTCCTTTTTGCGTTTCTCACCGCAAGCATTTCAGAAGATTCTTACGCCTTTCAGCGGATCTGTTCATTTGAGCAAAGAGAGCTCCGTTTAGTCAAAAAAACCCACCGGAAAATCCAGCATACCACCTTTGAGAAACTGGTGAAAAAAGACCCTGTAAAATCTTCGAAGCAAAAAAAAGACCCTTTTTCTACAGCCAAAATCGCCCGCTGTAAAAGCTGCTCTAAATGCAATTTACACCTGATAAAAAAACAGGTAGATAGCCCTTTCAAAAAAGTTGCCAAAAAGCTTTTGAGGATGCAAATAAAGACCCTTTCTTTTATTGAAGATACCTCTACTATCAATAGACTTACAGAAGAGATCTTTCAAAAAGTGCTGGAAGAATTGGAAAAAAGCTCAGTGAAACATCCTCTTCATCTAGAAAAAATCTACTTTAAAGACCCGATATTAAGGCGCATCTACTACCTCGCTCTTAAAGGTGATGAAGGATCCTCTCTTTTACGCTACTGGCATACTTCAGCTCATATGCCGTATATCTGCCTTCCTTGTGCAGATGAAACGCTGCTATCTGCTTTATTCGGGAAAAATGTAGCTAAAGCATTAATGCGTAGAAAAAACTTTCCTGAAGAGCGTTTGCAGATCAGTAAAGAAGACCTCATTACCCTTTTACATCAACATGGAGAGAAAGTAGATGAGGAAGTGCTCTCTCGTCTTTCTTTTCGTCATAAACAAACAAAAAGCAGCTCTTTACAAATTGCGGTAGAAGAAGGAGGAAAATCCTTGCGTACAGAGCTGCCGAAATATTCTTCTTAAAGTAGATCCGTTATTGTTTTTCTAAAGGCAGCGTTATAGTAAAGCATGAGCCTTTTCCCTTCTTTGAAACCAGCTCTAAAGAGGCTTGATGCTGCTGCAAAATACGCTGTACGAGATACAGCCCGAGCCCGCTGCCTCCTTTTTCTTTAGACCTTTTGGGATGCGCAGAAAAAAACGGCTGAAACACCTTGTTCTGAAAAGAAGAAGAGATTCCGATACCTCGATCTTCTACCGATAGCATATAACTCTTTGCAGATGCACGCATCACTAACGTAACGCATTTTTTTTCATCGCTAAAATGGATGGCATTATCGATGAGGTTCATGATGGCAATTTCTAGTAAAAAAGGCTCTGCCCAAATTGTATGGAGACGATTGTTTACTCGGTTGACCAAAGTGATTTCTGCGCAAGGGTACTTGTTTTTTGCCTTCAGATAGATCTTTTCTAGTAAAGGCTGCACAGCAATAGAGGAAAACGACGCCTCGATTTTTCCATAAGAAAATATTTTTTCCAAATGGAAGAAGAGGCGCTCCATTTTCCCGCAGGCGCCAAGGATTGCTTTGGCTATTTTTTCTTGCATAGACGGATCTACTGTAGACCCCTCTAAAATCTCTGCAAAGCCGCGTATAATGGTGATGGGCGTTTTGATCTCATGAGAAATGAGAGAAAAAAGTTCATTTTCCAATAGAGAATCTTTTCTATGTTGTTCCATCTATACCTTAAGATTTAGAACGCAAACCCTGTACTGCATGGACGGTAAAAGAATCAGAAAATCCTTTAAACGATTTACTACCTCTATTTTCTGTTTCGATGCTGGTAGATAATCTACCTTTTTCTAACATCTTTGAAGAAAGTAAAATCTCTCCGCCTTTTGCTTCTTTACAAAGGCGCGCTGCCAAATTAACTTCGGCGCCTAGTACAGTATAGTTGAGGCGATCTTCTGCGCCCATATTTCCCGCCAGCACCTTCCCTCCATTGATCCCAATTCCCAACTCAATGAGAGGCTCTTTTTTTCTTAGACGCTCTTGATTCCATAGGCTAAATGCCTGCTGAATAGAAATAGCGCTTTCTACAGCAGCTTGGTAGGGATCTTCAATGGGAAAAGGCGCTCCAAAAAGAGCCATTGCCTGATCGCCTACGTATTTATCGATTACACCCCGTTTTTTTTCTACAATAGATGTGATTTTTGTCATGCAGGTGTTGAGCATTTCGATCACCTGTTCTGGTTGCATGTGTTCTGTCAGTTTAGTAAATCCGCGGATATCTGCAAATAACACGACCGCATCTACGATTTGACCACCTAGGTGCAGCTCTTTTTTTAACAGCTCTGCCGCTACTTCTTTCGATACCATTTTATTTAGAATACTGCGGACTTTTTCTTTTTCTGAAAGATCTTTTACCATCGCATTAAAAGAATGCACCAGGGACACCACCTCTTTTGATGCGCCTTTTTCACTATCTAGAAAAGGTACATCGTGCATGTGCCCCTCTTTGATTTTTGTAGAAGCAGCAGCAAGGCGGGCAATAGGTCTCGTGATTTTTCTCGCGATATTTTCCAAAAGAATTAAAGCAACGACTAACATGAAAAACGCTGCAACCATGATTTTTGAAGAAATACTCGATACAATCCGATGGATCTCTCTATTTGTATGATTGATTAAAGCGTAGGCCTTGCTCTCTTCTTGTAGAGTAAATATATTGATATCAGCATGGTGAAACGGGCTTAGCTGCGCATAAATATACGAAATACCGCCAATCGAGATGCGTCCAATAGGTTGATCGAAGTGTTCTACTTTTGCCTGCAAAATAGGCGAGCGGTCGAGTTTTTCACCGTTAGGACGGTAAAGAGCAAGGACTCTTTTACCTTCTGTTAAAAGGACCATCTGACCTGAAGCTATAGCTACCTTACGCATGATAGGATCGACCGATGCACCAAGCATTAGTTCTAGTGTATTATTGCGATGGGCTTCCCATAAAATGCTTTGTGTAGATACCAAAAACGCCTCAGAGCCGTAACCTGTAGAAAGAAGCTCAATATTTTTTTTCTGAAAAGAAGAGCTATTTTTAGCAGCGCCATCTCCGATGGTAAGAAAAGCTGTTTTCCGAAATAAACCAGAAAACGGAAAAAAGACGGGTTTTTCCCTAGGAAAAGGGGTAAAAATCACCCCTGCAGGAGCGTAGGGAGATAAAGGCCCTTCTTGCACAAGACCCTCAAAAGATAGATGGGTTGCAAAAAGTCCAATAGCAAGGATTTGATTTCTTTTGACAAAGTAGCGGAATCGTTTTTCTCCAGCTTTTTCTAAAGAAGAGCCAGAGGAGTCGTGATAGCGCCGCACATTTTTTTTCCTAGTCGACTGTTTTAAAAGCGCTCGAAAATCGCCTTGTAGTAGCTTTTTTTCATGCGTTTTTAAGTATTCTTTAGCGTAAAGAAGCTGCTTTACAAAAGGCGTTTTTTTGTCTTGATCAGACCAGTTTTTTGGCGATATATATAAAAGAGTTTTCCAATCATAGGCTACATGTACATCTTCTTTTGCTAGCCCCGATGCGTTTTCTCCCATCAAATTCTCCAAAACCTTAGATGGAATCAAGATACTGATGTAAAGACGATCTTTTACATACACCCAAGAAAGCGTTTCATCAATCTCATAAACAGATGTTTTTTTAGGTTCTACTGCAAATGGTGTGAGGGTAAAGTGGACCTTTTTTTTGCCCATTTTCGTCCCCGTCTGTATAAAGTCAAGCCAAGCATGCTTCGCTAACATCCCTGCAGAAAAATCCCATAGATTTTCTTCTGAGAAGTTGCTGCGGCTGGCAAAATCGATTGTAGAAAGATCGTAAAAAATCGCCTGCATCTCCGCTTGTTTGTCCAAAACAGATTTTTGTAAAAAAGATTGTAGCTGCCGCCTTTTTTGCTCTTGTTCTTTTTTTAACTCATGCAAAAGAAGGTTTTCTGAATGGGATAATTTTTTGCCTATAATGGAATTTTCCACCACCAAAGT
>CALBPE010000052.1 GCA_937899275.1 uncultured Chlamydiae bacterium | reverse complement strand
TATCTTCAATTGCTTTTTGCACGTCTTTCAAGTCGCAAAGAACTAAACCAAGCGGTTTTTCAATAGTAAGTTCAATAAAATCTGGGTATGAAACCTTTTCTTTATGAATCCCCACAAAATAATCTAAATCGTATTCGGTGCCGATATACACTAATTCATCTGGTACTTGTACTTCTGCTTTTTTCGATGTTTTTAAAGAATAAAACTGGAGAAAACGCTTTGCCTTTTCTTCAATATCCGCAACAGCTTCGAGGTCAAAGTCACCAAAAATTTTGATCCGAGAAGCTTCTAGCTCTAAAAGCCTTTTTTGTTCTAATAAGTCCAGCTCTTGTTCATGCGCTTTGATGATCTTTTCCGCTTCATCTATTGGAGAAAATGAGGCAGGGGCTTTTTCTTCTTTAACCAGTGATCTTTGCTGGAGAATTTTTATGCTGCGGTAGATTTTTTTTGCTTCTGTACACTCTGCATGCTTTCGAGAACTTTTACCTGAAAATTCTATAAAGCCTTTTTTTTGCGCTTCTGCAAAAAAATCATCTAGCTCTTCTAAAGAGCCTAGGATCACATACTTTTTTGTCGGTATAATCACGTTGCTTCTCTTTTTTCCTCGATTTTTTTCTTGGCTACTTTTGCCTGGGATACAGCAGACAGTTCCTGGTCGCCTAAAAACACGCGGATTTTTTTCACCAGCTGTTTACATCTTGGAATTAAAACCTTTTCAAATAGATTCACCCGGATCGATACCTCGCGAAGCTCTTTTTCTAAGCTCCGTTTTTTTTCTTCCAAAATAGCCAGTTTTTCTCGAATAGTAATCGCTGCTTTTGCAAGGAAAAGCGCGCTATCAAACCATATGGGGGTATCGAAAAGAAAAAAGTCTTCTTGAGCAAATTCCACATGGCCAAAAATCGGAATTTCCACACCGGCAATATTTTCATAGGATTTACCTACATGCGCTACATGTAAAAATTTGCCTAAGTCCGCATGCACGTCGAATGCAAAAAAGGCGGCAAACTCGAGTAGTTCTTGTGTTTGGGTTTCTAACTCTTTTTGCCTTTCTATGATCAGCGCTTTTGTTGCGTTCACCTCCATTTGCAAAAGACCTTTTTTCAGCTGCAGAGTAGGCAAATACTTTTGCAACTGCTGCAATTTTTTTTGCTGATCTCTAAGAGAGTTTTTTGTCAGGCGAACGGTGCTCATAAATTATTTTTCTTTTGGCCAGTATTTATCGGTAAACGCTTTTTTCATTCCGATTTCAGAAACTAAAAAACAGTCAGACAGCAGCTGCCAACCTAAATTTAGCGCCTCTTCTACAGAGATATTCACGCGAAGGTTCATCATATTCTCTTCAAAAAGCCCAGAAAAACGCAGAAGCTTTTGATCCCACTTAGATAGTTTAAATCCCATTGATTTACGTTCATTTGCTTTTTTTGAATCAGCGTAAAGGCGGATCATGGTATTGGCAAGATCGTTGTGATCTTCTCTTGTTACTTTCCCAATGACCTGCTGCTTTAAACGGGAAAGAGAACCAAATGGGTTGATCCGACCGCCCTCTAGGTAAAACTGCCCTTCGGTGATGTATCCCGTATTATCAGGAATAGGATGGGTTACATCGCCTCCTGGCATAGTTGTGACAGAAAGCAGGGTAATTGAGCCGCTGCCTGACATTTCTACCGCTTTTTCATAACGGGAGGCTAAATCAGAATATAAAGAACCGGGATAGCCTCTATTTGATGGGATCTGATCCATAGTGATGGCAATTTCTTTGATTGCATCGGCAAAAGCGCTCATATCGGTTAAAAGCACTAGCACATCTTTACCTTCACGGGCAAAATTTTCCGCTACAGCAAGCGCCATATCAGGAACAAGTAGACACTCGACTAAAGGATCGGTTGCTTTATGAATAAACATCACTGTTTTTTGCATCGATCCAGAGGTGTCTGCATTATCAATAAATGCCTGGTAGTCATCAAATCGAAGGCCCATTCCTCCAATGATCACCACGTCGGCATCGGTTTGATTGGCAATACGCATCAAAAGCTCGTTATAAGGCTCGCCTGCTGTGGAGAAAATCGGAATTTTTTGTGACTTGACAAGGCAGTTAAATACGTCGATCATTGGGATATTTGTCCGCACCTGACTTTTTGGAACGGTACGGTTAATTGGATTGAAAGAAGGTCTTCCCACCTCAACTTCTTCACCTACAATTGCAGGGCCATCGTCAATCGGATCTCCTTTACCACTTAACCGTCTTCCCAGCAGTTTCCCAGAAAAACTAGCCGTCATACTTTTTCCTAAAAAAGAGACCTGATCTCCTGTAGAAATCCCTCTTGTTGATTCAAACACCTGTAATGAGGCGAGATCTTCATCAAAACGCACTACAGAGGCAAGGGTGGACGTGCCGTTGGCTTTTTCTACTAAAGCAAGTTCACCTAGACCTGCTTTTTTTGTGCGGATCGTGATTAAGCTTCCCCGGATCGCTAAAATACGGTCATACAGCTGTTTCATACATGGGCCTCCAGACACTGTTCGAGATGCTCTTTTAAAATCGCTTGAATCGCTTCAAGCGCTTTTGTATATTTTTCCGACTGATACGGAAGGTAGTTCAAATTTTTGATTCTATTTTGCAAATCGAGGAAAAAGACTCTGGCATCATCATGGCTTTTAAAAGAAAAGTCTCCAGAAAAAATCTTCTGCATCAACGCAAACAAGTCAATTTGCCTTGGTAAAGGACAAAATGCATCTTCTTTGTCAAAAGCGTTTTGTTGCAAATAACCAATTTCATAAACCTCTGACTTGAGGTAAGTGATGATATCTTGCATTGAAATGCCCTCTTCACCAACGACTTCCATTCTTTTGGCAATTTCATCTCCGGCTACTAGCATACTTTTCGCCATTTGGACAAAATGGGTCCATTGAGGCAATTTCTTTTCTAAAGAAGAGCCGACCACTTCCTGATATTTTGTCCAAGAAATCAACGGATCGATAGCGGGATATCTTCTTGCGTCAGATCGCTCTCTTGAAAGAGCTAAAAACGCCCCTACAACGCTTAAAGTAGCCTGAGTTACAGGCTCTTCAAAATTTCCTCCAGCAGGAGATACCGTTCCACCAATAACTAAAGAACCGGTTTTCTTCTTTTCTCCAGCTGTTTCTTTAAGCTCGATGACTCCAGCGCGCTCATAAAACGCAGCAATTCTAGAGGCAAGATAGGCTGGAAACGCTTCTTCTCCTGGTATTTCTTCTAACCTACCTGACATTTCCCGCATAGCCTGAGCCCATCTAGAAGTAGAGTCGGCTAGAAGAAGCACGTCTAAACCCATTTGCCGGTAGTATTCAGCGATACTTGTACCCATGTACACAGAAGCTTCCCTTGCGGCTACAGGCATAGATGATGTATTACAAATCATGACGGTTCGCTCCATCAAAGAAAGGCCCGTTTTCTGGTCAATAAGCTCAGGGAAGGTTTCTAAAACCTCAACCACTTCACCTGCTCTTTCTCCACAAGCTACAATGACTACAATATCGACAGAAGAGTACTTAGAAAGGTGATGCTGTAAGACTGTTTTACCAGCGCCAAAAGGTCCTGGCGAACAAAATGTTCCCCCTTTAACCAAAGGAAACTGCGTATCGATAATCCGAAGACCTGTATCCATCATTGCAGATGGCTTGATTTTTTTTCCTACCTGCAAAGGGGATTTAACCGGCCATCGTTGCAATTAAGAAAGATCTAGTAAAGCGCCCTTTTCATCTCGCTAAGTAGCGATAATGGAATCAACAGTGTAGGCTCCTTTAGGCGCGATTTTCTCGATTGTAAAAAAGCCGTGTAAGGAGAAAGGGACCATGATCTCATGGGTAAAACGCCCCTCTTTTACTGTCCCTAAGATATCGCCTCTTGTGAGTTTTTCTGGGAGGTTTTCTAGAGGCTGAAATTCCCATTTCTTTTCTCGATCTAAAGGAGGCTCATAAATGCCTCTTTCCAAAAAGAGTCCCCCCTTATCAGCCAGTATGCGAAGAGGATTTTGCAGGCCATCAAATACCGTAC
>CALBPE010000051.1 GCA_937899275.1 uncultured Chlamydiae bacterium | reverse complement strand
ACAGTAAGTGGGGTATTTCCAGCGTCATCTAAAAGGTTTGGATCGATCCCTTTCTTTATAAATTGCGTTGCCATGTTTTCTTTTTGCCCGGTGTAGTAGTGCCTTCTAGAGGTGCTAGCTAAGATATGCAAAGCCCCACGTCCCTGCAAATCTACTGCGTGAATATTGCAATTTGTATCTAGAAGCCGCTCACATGCACTTTGTAATGGTATTGATTCTAGAAAAAAATGATCGGCAATTTTAGCGCCTTTTTTTAGTAAAAGACCCATAGCTTCTGGGTTGTTGCCTTGGATTGCTATCAATAAAGGCGGTTCATTGAGCGCATTATATGTTTCTACATGAGCTCCCTTTTCTAAAAGGACTTCTACAGCTCGGTTTTTGAGATATTTGAGCGCGTAAGTTAGAGGGGTCTCTCCATTAATAGATGTATCATTTAGGTTTTTGGGGAATTTATCAATGACCAAACGCAGTATGGCAAGAGAAGCTGGATGTTTAGAGCTACTTTTTATGGCTAAGGATAGGTCTTGTGCAGAAGCCTCTCCTTTTGCTTCTAACAGTTTTTTTACAACGTAGAAACATCCATTTCTTATTCCTCTAGAAATCGTACTTTCTACAGCCTCAGGGCTCCCTAAAGCTCCAGCAAACCTTCTTGTAGCTATACATTTATTTAAAACCATCAATCGAATACCAGCATTTTTTCTTACAGAGTATTGAAAAGATATATTCGCGCTAAAAATCATCGCAATCTTCGATGATTGTCCCTGGATATTTCCCAGGGTGTGTTCGAGAGATAGGACTTTTCTTCCTTTAATGCGTTCTAAAAAACTTACCTTTTCATATACAAAAAGGTCTTTAGGTATAGAAAGGTCTAATACTTCTCTAGATTGAGTAATAATGCACATAGGCTCTGCTGTAGATAAAATCTGCATACCTTGGATTAAGAATGCTAAAAAATCCTTAGCAGATAAATCGGGGTAACCAAGCCTGCTCTCTTCTGTAGGATTCCAGCCTAGAGTTTTTGCTCTTGTTGATAGAACTTTGCTGATCACCTGCTTGTCTACTGACTCTATTTTCAAGAGCTCTTCTACAGGTAGGAAAGAATAAATGTTCTCTCTTAGTTCTGGTGCTGTGATTGTTACAGAAGACTTCTGTTGTACAGGCTTGACTAGTAGAGATCTTAAGAACAGGTAGGCGTTCATCGGTTGGATCAATTTAAGAAAAATTTCTATTGCCAGGCTGCTAGACTTATTTTCTCTTGGGGAAAATAGTAAATCCGACACTATGTTTTGTGGTATTTTATTACTTTTTCCTTCCAACTTCATGAAATCTTCCCTTTATCATTATATTATTATTAATATTATAACATATTTAGTAAAAAAAATCATTTAAATATACGTTTTATTATATAGTTTTAATAAAATAAAACTACTTATCTTTCTAATAGATAGAGATTTAAAAAATATTCCTTTTTAAGAAAGCATACAAAGAAATAAACACAATCACGCGGTTTAAATGTCTAGTCGATTATATGCACTATACCACCTATCAGGGCCTGAAGAGTTGCCGGTCTTAGCTTGTGAGTTAGAAACCTCTTTTTGCTTTAAATGTTCTTTCAGGTATTTCGAACGGGGCTTGTGTGCTTTGTTTAGTCCGAAGAATGTACTCAACTTCGTTACGAACATCCTTTTTGCTCTTTCTTGTCTCATCTGCCGTTTTAGTTTAGCTTGTTTGATAGCTTCTTTATGATTACTAACGGCTTTTTCTGAGGCTATCTCAGTAGGCTTCGAGCGGACTTTTTGTAGATGGGGGCGCTTTAGTTGAGTCTCTTTTAGCCATCAATCGGGTCTGAGTCTTTTGCTGAGATGGGCGTTTTTCCGTGCTTGTGGGTTTATTCGGTTTTTGCAAAGGCAATGCAAGATTTTTTACTTTGCTCTGCCTTCTGCTTGCATCCTGGATGACCTTAAATGAACCAAACAATACTGTTTTGATGAATAAATACGCTATCTTTGGGTTGAGCAGCTGAAAAAAAGGTGTCTTTGACTCGAATATCTGTTGGATAACAGAATGAGTTGGAGGTTGTTTGGGGTGGCGTAACGGCTTATTAGGCTGTGGTTTACCTGGGAGTCTGAACCACGAGGTGAAAACGCTTGATTGTGGTGTTCGTATAGTCATAATTCTCTTTTATTTATATTTAAATAATATTTTAAACTATTTTTTATATAAAATCAATATTTAAATATTTATAACTGTATTTTATTCTTGTAATTATTTAATTAATTTTGAAAATTTTTGCATAACTATTGATGAATAAAATAGAGTGATTTTATTGGACGTTTTTTGGCAATAGAAGAAAAGAAAAAATGTTCTTATCTTGTTGATAAAAAGCAGCTTATAGATTTTAAACTATGAGAAATCTATTTTTATATCTAGATGCCTATTTTTGCATAGTATCTACTACGATTTTTCATCTGGAATGCTAGCTTTCTTTTTGATGATCCTCTCTTTAAATACAGTAAGAAGCCATTTTGCAGCAGGACTTTTGCCTTGAGAAGTAGCGTATTGAGAAGCAGCGTACTGTACTACAGTCTGATCGGCTGTGTTTTTTGCATAGATATCGGCTCCTTTTTTAAGAGGCTGTAAGATGAGAGATGCGTGTTTTTGGATGATTTTAGGGTGTCTTGCTTTGAGACTTAGAAACGACTGTACTGCAACATGTAAAGGAGGAGCTTTACCTTGATGCGTAAGATTTACATCTATATCTGGATCTTCAATTAGCGCTTTTGCGACGCCTAGCTTTCTAAAGAAAATTGCTGCTCCAAGAGGCGTTTGGCCATCTTTCACTAGATTGGGATTCGGTATTTTACTGAATAGTTTTTTTGTTTTTCTATATTGCATATCTGGATGCATACGTAAATTCCATGTGCATAAATGCAGGAAATCCGAGCTATCTATGTTTGCGAGCCATCTCTTTTGCCTTCAAATTGAATGCGCAATTTGCGGTATTCTTTGGGCCAATGAATACCTGCAGATGTAAGAGCATTTTTTGCCGATTTGCTGCCTTTTTCTGCAGCGGTAACAAGAAAGGTAATTGGTGCCATTATCCTTTCGTTTTTCATTAAATGATTTTTTGCGTGCCTTAGTACAATTTCCAAAATACGAATCGACTGTGGATCTTCATCAGAACTATTATTAATAGCGATTTGAATATAGCGGCCTGCCTTAGCTTGCAGATTTTTTGCTGGTAGCATAGCAAAAAAAGCAGCTAAATTACCTTCGATACCATATTTAATACAGTCTGGAATGAGCTCCTCCACAAAATCTAGAAAAAAATCGATTACTTTTTGAGCTTCCTGCAATTCTATTTCACGCATGCTCGAAACACATGCATAAAACTGTCTTGCATGCCTGAGGGTTTTTTCTAATTTAGGACCACGTTCATTTATCAAACTTTTGTTGTATTCCAGGCTGTGTTGATAGAACCTGACTAGTTCTGTTTGTGTTAATTTGGATAAATTCAAAAATGTTAGTTCAGGAGCGATTTCCCGTGGTCCGTCTCGCCATATTGCCTGCCACTCTGAGGTCTTGTATACGAGAAGATCATGCGGTATCCAATGTACCCATTTCATTGCAAAAAGCGCTTGGCGCTTTACAAACTGGTCTACGGTTAGAATCTCTTGATCCTTTTTAGGATCGTAATGAAAGTTTTTTTCGAGCCATTTCATTGCACTTTTTTGCTGTACTATACCTGCTTGTTCGAGTAGACGTAAGCTTCGAAAATCCATATATTCAACGATGATTTCGAATGTCCGTTGAGGTATATCTTTTACAGCTATTTTTGGTCTTGGCTGAATCACGTTAATTGGGCCAAAAAATACTCTTTTGCAGAATAAATACGCAGTTTTCGGGTTGAGTAGTTGAAAAAAAAGCGGGTTCGCGTTGAATAATCTCTGGAAAATAGCTTGAATTGACGGGCATCTCCGTGTTTTGGAGCCTGCTGGAATTGGAGTGGTGGTGGGTAAAGGGTGATTATTTAATGCATTAGCTGTTTGTGTCATAATAATCTGCAGGATTGTTGATTAGATAATATTTTATTATAATTTTTATATTTAATCAATAGTATTTATAATAATTTTGTATTATATTTATTCAATTGATTTCTGCATTTTTTCTAGAGCAAAACATCTTCATCTTACTGATGAACAGTAGGTTAGGATGATTTATAATGTACAAAGCATTTATCAATGCTTCTAAATTCTTTACGTTATCTCCAAAAGTCACGGAGAAGAACGTACCTCGCGCCTTGTAGGTCCAAGTCAGATTAAAAAACCGTGGTGGAGATTCTGAAATAAAAGGAGCGTCTTTTACCCTCTTGGATCAATCTTAGCGTTCAGCTCTCCAAGCAGCTTACTTTTTCAGGGGGAAATACTATATATGCGGATCGGAAAACTGCAGCTAAACTTTTTTCCACAAAGAGATTTTTTATCCTTATTGTCTTAAATTGGACAACAGCAGGAAATTAGGTGAGCTCTACATCCTCACCTGAAGGAAGAGGCTTTGCGCTCTACTTTTGGTAATTTGGTTTTTTTATAAAATTAGATTTTTTTATCGAAAAATTTTCAAGGAGTATCTATGATAAAGTGGCTTATAATCACCTTAGTTTTTAATATGAATATTTTATCTGCATCTAGACCCTTTTTTAAATCTAATGTGTTTTTGCCTTACCACATTTCTGTAGGCGCTGTTCTTTTTAATGATCAGGGATCGATTGCCTGCCATCATTTTATCGATAAATTTGGAGAAAAAGATCTGTATATTTTAATGCGCGAAAGTATGGAAAATGGAGAGACTCCTATGGATACTTTGCATAGAGGACTTATGGAAGAATTTGGCGCTACTGCAGAACCTTTAGGTTTTTTAGGCGCTCTTTCAGGAGATGTGCCAGGTGAGGGGGTTACCTTTGAAAAAACAACGCTCTATATTGCTTGTAGGTTAAAAAAGTTTGATCCCTCTCTTCGCGAAGCAGATGATCCGGAAGGTGATAGTACAATTGAATGGCTATCTTATGATGCTTTAATTGCAATCATGAAGGCTCAAGGTAAAAAATTTGGAAGGATTGATTTAGATGAATCGCGTATTTTAGAAAGAGCAAAAGAGCATTTTCCAAACGGCGCGCATAGTTTCTAAGGCTCTTTGTCTTCTTCTATTTCCCGGTTGATATCTTGCTCTCTTTCTGACTCGGTTACACTTGATCCCCCAAAAATTTCTCTAAACACCAAATACAGTCCTCCGGTAATGAAAAGAACGGGTAGATACCATTTTGATTCAAAATGAAACTCTACTGTAAGAAATATACCAATAAAAATCACAAGGGATGCGATCATATCAAATATTTTTCCCAGCAAATACTGCCGTACAGCAATAGGAATACCTACTACTAAAGCAATGCTTGGCCACCAGCTTTGAAAAAGAAATAAAATACCGATACCGATGACAAAAAGCCCAAAAGAAATAGAATGCGCTTTTTGTCGAGACATTTGAGGTGCGCTCATAAAACTCCTTACCTGTTAACTGAAGTGTACCTTTTCTTTAGCGAAAGCGCAAGATTTTCATGCTTGTTTAAGATCGAGATACGGAAGGTGTTTTTTTAGAAAAATCTAGGTATCTTCCGGTAAAAGAGCGCTTTTCTTTTGCGATTTTTTCAGGGGTTCCAACAGCGATGACTTTGCCGCCATGCTCTCCTGCACCAGGTCCCATATCAACGATGTAATCTGCTGTTTTGATGAAATCAATATTATGCTCGATGGCAATAACCGTATTTTTTTTGTCGACAAGTTCTTGAAAAATCGGAAGCAGTTTTGCAATATCGTCTGTATGAAGCCCTGTAGTCGGCTCATCTACCAAATAAAGAGTTTTTCCCGTAGAGCGCTTAGCTAGCTCTTTTGCAAGACGGATGCGCGCTGTTTCCCCACCAGAAAGCGATAAAATCGCCTGTCCTAAAAGAAGGTAGCCTAACCCCACTTTTTGTAATAGACGTAGCTTACGCAGAATCTTAGGGATGGAGGCAAAAAACTCGGCCGCTTCATCTACGCTCAGCTGCAACACATGCCCTACATGTTTGTCTTTATACCTAACGTCAAGAGCTTTGGGATTGAGTTTATAGCCCTTGCAGCTTTCACAAGGAACATGAACGGCAGGTAAAAACTGCAGGTCAACTGTTTTATACCCCAGGCCGTTACAGGTCTTACACAAACCTTTTTTATGATGGTAGCTAAAGTGGTAGGGAAGGAGTCCTTTGGCTTTTGCTTCTTTTAACGAAGCGTAAAAAGAGCGGATAGGTGTCAGCACATCGCTATACGATGCGGTGTCAGATTTAGGAGATACTTTAAAGACATTTTGATCAATTGCAATGAGTTTATCAAATGCGCTAAGGCCCGATACTTCATAGCCATCAGATACGATATGATCTTTTTTTTCTTTCATTGCCTGCAGTAAAGCAGGTTTTAATACGTGGTGGATTAATGATGTTTTACCAGATCCCGATACCCCTGTAATGCAGGTAAACGCCCCTTTAGGTAGGCTTAAGGAAAGATTTTGTAAATTGTGGATCCGCGCTTTTTTTATATGAATTGTAGGAACGCCTTTTTTTCTTACTTTTGGTACGGGAATCGACTTTTCTTTCCGTAAATAAGCGCCGGTCAGCGAATGGGGATTTTTTTTGATTTCTTCAAGTGAGCCTTTTGCGGTGATTTTCCCTCCTAGATGACCTGCTCCTGGACCAAAATCGACGATGGTATCAGCAATAGCTATCGTCATGGGATCGTGTTCTACAATAATCAAGGTGTTGCCAAGAGATTTTAGCTGGAGAAGGGCGTCATTGAGCAGTTGGTTATTATGAGGATGAAGGCCTGTTGTAGGCTCATCTAGCACATAGAGGCAGGAAGTAAGGCCAGAGCCTAACTGTTTTGCCAGACGAATCCTTTGGAGCTCTCCACCTGATAGGCTAGGCGCTTTTCTATTTAACGAAAGATACCCTAAACCAATTTGAAGGATAAATCGAAACCGCTTTTGGATTTCTGCATAGGTTTCAGCTAAAAAAGGAGGGATTTTTTCTTCGAAACCCCGTAGAAACTCTTCTGCTTTTTCCATGGGAAGAGCGCAAAAATCAGGGAGAGTTTTTCCTTCTATACGGACATTTCTAGCAAGAGGATTGAGGCGCGTACCACTACAATATGAGCAGGGGTTTTCATACATCAAACAAGAGCGTATTTCTCGGATATGAGGGTGGGCAGATTATGCGGCAACAGCTAGGATAATATCGCTTCCTTGCCAGCGGATTTTCCCTCCTTCTTTTAGGGAAATGGTCTGGTTTGTTCCTTGAAAAAGAATCTGTTTTTCTTCTGCAGTCAGCGCATAAATTGGTGTGTATATATCGATTCCGATATCTTCAAAATAGCTTTGGATGAGAAGAGATACATTGCGATCATATAAAATAAGAGAGGAAAGTAGTTGGGAGATAGATGCACCTTCCACCTCTTTTTGTTCGAGTAAAGAGCAGCCATAAACCGATCCTATCCCTTGGCAATCTAAACACATCCCTTCTTGCGCATTGAATGAAAAGGTTTGTGGGGTGATCTTAGGATAGGATTTACCCGTTGTAGGATCGGCAAAAGCGAGGTTGAAAAAAAGATCTTTTTCCTTTCCCGGGATTTCTGCAAGGAACGTATCGCCGCTAAGATCGGCTGCTTTTTGCATTGCTTCTAATAACCGGGGCGCCTGGTTTTTTTTCAAGATTAGACGATCTACTACGATATACAGCGCATTTTTTCTTTGGTGAGAAAAAGGGATGTCTTGGTCTAGCTCAAACTACACCCCATTTAAGCGAATACGGATATAGCATTGTGCTTGCAGCATAACTTTTAGTGCAGAAACCGGAACTTTACGAACCATTTTCAAGGGAGCTAAAATGTAGATTTTTTCTTCAGGATAGGTTTCTAAAAGCTTTTCTACTACAAGCTCTTTATGGATCATCTCGATTTTCTCGCCCGTTTCTGGAGAAAATGCGCAGCCAAAATGCGCGTAAAAAATCCGTAGAAGATCGTAAATTTCTGTGAGAGTACCGATAGTAGAGCGGGGATTTACCGCTGATTTTGTTTGCTCTATTGCGATCGAGGGAAAAAGGTGTTCAATTGCATCCACCTTAGGTTTCGGTGGAGGATGAATCAGGCTTTTACTATAGGTGCTAAGAGATTCTACATAGCGCCTTTGCCCTTCCGCATAGATGGTTTGTAGGGCCATAGAGGTTTTTCCAGAACCAGAGGGTCCTGTAAATACAATCAGCTCTTTTGGATTGAGAGAAAGATCGATGTTTTTTAAATTATTTTGCCTTGCTCCCCGAATGGTAATCGGTAGATTGTGCTTGAGAGAAGGCGCTTTTGTAGAGCATTTACTCAAAGGTTTTCTAAGGGCTCTTCCCGTGGGAGTATCTTGTTTTTGAACCTTTTTGACAGGGCCCTCTCCTACAAGTGATCCTCCATGTATGCCTGCTTTAGGGCCGAGGTCAATAATCCAATCAGCTGTTTGGATAAAATCCATGTTGTGTTCAATCACAACCACGGTATTTCCCTTATCGACAAGCGAGTGGAGCACATACAGAAGGTGCGATAGATCATCTAGGTGAAGGCCGGTTGTAGGCTCATCTAAAATATAAAGGGTGTTTCCGGTTTGGGGACGGATCAGCTCTTTTGTGAGCTTAATACGCTGCGCTTCACCCCCTGATAAAGTAGGAGAGCTTTGACCGAGTTTCATGTAGCTTAAACCCACTTTTTCAAGTAGGCTGAGTTTTTTTTCGATAGAAGAGAGGTTAGAAAAATGGCTTTTTGCTTCTAAAACGCTCATTTCGAGCACTTCATAAATATTTTTTCCTCTGTAAGAAACAGATAGCACTTCAGGTTGAAAACGCTTGCCTCGGCAGTGCTGGCAGGGGATCCATACATCTTCCATAAAATCCATATCCAAGCGGATTTGTCCCGATCCTAAACAGCTTGGACAGGAGCCTTCTTTTACGTTGAAGCTAAAATGCCCCTTGGTAAGACCTTTGATTTGGCTTTCTTTTAAGGAGGTAAAAAGATCTCGTATGAGGTCAAACACCTTGATATATGTTGCGGGATTTGACCTAGGAGTTCTGCCAATCGGAGACTGATCGATATGAATCACCTTGTCTACCCGCTCAAGACCTTCGATTTTTGTATGGGCGCCTATAGGCATTTTTCCGTTATGTAGCCTTTGGCTTAAGGCGGGATATAAAATATCTGATATAAGAGAGGATTTTCCCGAACCCGAAACCCCTGTAACGCAGATTAGCCCGCCTAAAGGAATCGATACATCGATATTTTTTAAGTTGTGGTGCTTAGCTCCTACGATACGGATCCCTTTTTTTAATTTACGGGCAGATTTTGCAAAAGGGAGCTGTTTTTTTCCTGAAAGATACTGCCCGGTAAGCGAGCGGGGAGATGCTAATAGCTCTTCATAAGAGCCGTTTACTAACACTTCTCCCCCTAAACAGCCTGCTTTGGGGCCAATATCGATGATGGTGTCTCCCGCAGCTATGGTATCTGGGTCATGTTCTACTACAAGAACCGTATTGCCTAAGTCGCGAAGGTGTTTTAGCGTTTGAATGAGCTTGGTATGATCCTCTGGATGGAGGCCAATGGAAGGCTCATCGAGTACGTAGGTTGCTCCTACAAGACCTGAGCCGATTTGCGATGCTAAACGCACCCTTTGCGCCTCACCTCCTGATAATGTCGGAGAAGTGCGGTTTAAGGTAAGGTAGCTGAGCCCTACTTGAAGAAGAAAATCGATCCGTTTTTTGATCTCTTTAAGAAGCTCTTCTGCAATGCAAAAATCTTCTTTCGATAGGCTCAAGTTAGTGAAAAATTCTGCTAGAGCAAATAGCGGCATCTCCGTAAGGACAAAAAGAGATTTCCCCCCAAGCAGCGCCGCTCTTGGATACGGCTTTAACCTTTCTCCTGCACAAGAAGAGCAGGTAGAAAGCTCCATGAATTCTTCCATTTTCTTCCGGTAACGGTCTGATTTTGCTTCTAAAAGCCTCTGCTTTGCATCAAAAATCACCCCTCTCCAATGGACAAATTCCGTCCAACTTCGCGGCCTTTCTGGATGGGAAAAACGCATCTTTGTCCATTTTTTTTCTGTGCCGTATAAAAAGACATCTTGCGCTTTTTTCGGTAGCTTATGCCAAGGAGTTTGTACAGAAAACCCATAAATTTTGGCTAAGTTACGGTAAATATTACCATAGCGTACAGTGTTGTACGCTCCTCCGATTTTACAACATCCCTCGGCAATGGACTGATTTTTATCGATGATTTTATCGAGGAAAAATTCTCTAGAAAGACCGAGGCCGTGGCATGTTGCACACATACCTCTTGGATGGTTAAACGAAAAATCG
>CALBPE010000050.1 GCA_937899275.1 uncultured Chlamydiae bacterium | reverse complement strand
AGCATTTGCACCTGACATAAGAGGCGAATGCAAAGTGGAAGGAACCTTTATAATCAGCTCGAATCCCAAAAATGTGGATAACATCAAAATAAATGCGAGTAAAACAGCGATTTGCATTAAAGAGCTCCTTGAAGTTGCGCAATTTTTTCATGGATGATTTCACCCGAGTGAGTAATCACCGTTGGAGAAAAAATCGGATCTTTAAAATTTGGCTCAAAGCCTTGCTCTGAAGAAAGATGAGCTAAAAGCTCATAGAGGTTTGCTGAGTACATACGGCTTGCGTCATGAGCTACATATCCAGGCAGGTTTTTAGGGCCAATGATTTTCACTCCATGGATCTCTACCGTTTCCCCTAAAACGCTCCCCTCCACATTGCCACCTGTTTCTACAGCCATATCTACAATCACCGGAGATGGCGTTTTTCGGATTTTTTTTAACATGCCTTTTTTGATGATCAAGGGAGCCTTTCTTACAAAAAGAGCCGCAGTAGTGATGATCAGATCTGATTTAGCAGCAACCTTTTCCATTTCCAATTGGAGTTTTATCATCTGCTCTTCTGAAAGAGCTACAGCATATCCATCTTTTGTTTGAGAAGTTGAGCCTAAATCAATCTTGATGAATTTTGCGCCTAAAGATTTTACCTGCTCTTCTACAACAGGACTTGTATCAAAAGCATATACGTTGGCTCCCAAGCGCTTAGCCGTAGCAATCGCTTGCAGCCCTGCAACGCCAACACCGATGACAAGAACATTCGCAGGAACAATGGTCCCAGAAGGAGTAGTCATCATTGGAAGAACTTTCGTATGAGCGCTTGCCCCTAAAATCACTGCAGCGTAGCCAGCTAAACTCGCCTGAGAAGAAAGAGCGTCCATTTTTTGCGCTAAAGTCGTTCTAGGGATCATTTGTATACTAACTGATGTAAGCTCATGTTTTAAAAAGGCTTCTGTATGCAAATGATCCTGAAAAGCATCGTAATAACTGATATGAAAAGCGCCTTTTTTCATCAAAGGGATATCCTCTAAAGGCATTTTAGATACTCGTAAATGAAT
>CALBPE010000049.1 GCA_937899275.1 uncultured Chlamydiae bacterium | reverse complement strand
CGCAGCTGCAGAGCTGATCGGCTAGTAAACAGGTCACATTTTCAAATAGATACGCATCTTCTCCAATGGGAATAGATAGCTCGCTCAGCGTACAAGAAAGCTTTTTACCTGTTTCTTCAATATGCACATCAGCCAAAATATTGACGTCTCTTGCAAAGGCCACATCTTTTAGCCGGGCTTCTAAGAGTGGGGGCAATCCTAGAGGTTTTACTAAAGGCAAAAGCCCATCTTGCGGCACGTAAAAAGATACGTCATGTAAAAAATACTCTCCTTTATCATAAGCAATAGACCCAATTTGACATCGCAAATCATCTCGGTCTAAAGTGGGGCTAACCGCGCTAAAATCAAGACCTGTAATCAATAACCCTTTTTCTAAGGAATACGATACATGAATCTGAGAAAGGTTATGACACTCCCATGTATTTTCCCATACTAAGGTCTCAGGCTCGATATCTAAGTCTAGATCAAAATAGGGTTTTTTCTCTTTCTGCGGTAGGCGAAAAGAGGCGTATCCCGAAGCGAGCACGGCGCCAGAAAGCGCCTTTTCCCACGGCAGCAAAAGATCTAAATGCTTAGTTGAAAGGGCAATTTTTTGCACATGAGCAGAAAATGCCCCTGGCTCTTTTTCCTGTACATCAAAAAGGGCAATGCTTTCTTGATCGTAAAAAAGCTCTATTGCAGAAATGCCTTTGCCATATTCCCAAGAAAAAGAGGTGGAAAAATCATCTAAAACGCACTGATCTACAACCCATTTTTTTTCATCTATGGCTGCATGCAGTAAAAATGAGGAAAAAGTTTTTTTACCAAGCTGCAGGTTCTCTCCCTTTAGGTCCATTTCTGCGCCTTGATCCGTTAGCCGAAATACTGTTTTTACCGCTCCTTTTACTGGGCAAGGAAAAAGGTTAGAAACATCGAGATCTCTGCAGGAAAACAGCGGCAAAAAGAAAGAAAGACGTTTTTCTACTAAAGAAAGGGGCATCTCTACGGCTAACTGCCCACTTTTTAGCCTAAGGTGTTCATCTAATAAAGCGGAGCTGATCGCACATTTTTCCCCGAAAACCTCTACATTTTCTTCTGTAAAGTCGAGAGCAAAACCTCGATCTTTTTCATAGCTACAGGTTCCTTTCAGCCGGAGGATATCCCAGAAAGCATCTTCTAAACGAAGATCAAAAGCAATCGATCCTGCAGCTTCACGGTATAAACTTGGCATAGAAAGAGCGTATGTTTTGTCGCCTAGCTTGCAAGTAGCCTCCATCGATCCTTCTACTTCTTGATTGGGATCAGAGTGATACGAGATGATCGCTTGCACATCTTCTATCGACACCTGGGAAGTAAGCTCGGTTTTCCCACCAGATATATTTGCAGAAACTCCCCACTTTGTATCGGATACAAAATCTGTTGAGATATAACACCCCTCTTTTTCTACCGCAAAAGCGCCTTTTAAAGGCAGTTTACAAGAAATCCCTGCGCGATTACAAAGAGCGCTTACTGAAGAAAGATTTCCCTGCATTACGCTACTAAACACATCTAAATGCACTTGATCCCGAAAATCGAGATACACATCTAAAGCGCCTTCAATTTCCTCTAGGGTAAATGCAAGTTGATTTGCTTGAAGGAAATTCTGCCGAATAGAAAAGGGTCCTTCGATATCTTCAAAGCGCATAGAAAAACGGTCGATCATCAAAGACGCTTTATGCAAAAGTGCATCGCAGTCCCATGTATGATCTGAAAAATCATAGCTAAAAGAAAGATTTGCCGTATCGCCTAACAAAAGCTCTACTCCTTTCATCCGAAAAGCGTAGTCAGAGCCGATTAAATCAAAATGCGCTCGCAGCTTTTGGTACTGCATCGAAACATCTGCTTTACCTTTGAATAACGTGCCTGAAAAAAATGGAGCGTAGTGAGCAAGGTCTATATCTTTTGCCCTCATCCAACCGCTATGTACTTTACAAAGATGGATAGGCTCTACAACTACATCTAAACCAAAAGAAATATCTTCTTCTGCGATTTGTAAACTACCGAAGACAAGCGCCTCATCTTTTTTCTTTTTGATAGAAATCGTTGCGCTGATCTCTTCAGAAAACTCTTCTTCATGAGAGATGTACTTGGAAAAAAAACGTCTGGTATTTCCCTGAACCATGCTTGTAAGAGAACACTCGTCAATCGGCCCTGTTACCTCAATATGGTTTTCTAATCCCTCTATTGAGAAAACACATTTTGAAGGAAGGATATATCCCTTTTCTTCAGAATAACCGCTTTGCACCTGCGCGATTTCCACGCCTCTATACAAAAGGTTGCCTTCCTCGATATCGATGGTAGAAAAAAGGGAGGAAAACCCGTTTTTTTCACTTAGATCATACGAACCTTTGAAAAAAATCTTTTTTGCGCGGCAATAGATATCTTTTTTCGGCAGGTGGAAAGATAAGTTCTCAATAGCTGCTTTGTTTACGACTATATCCTTAAATTCTCCATGGTCTACATACGCCTTTAGATCGAGCGTTGTTTTCCCCTCTTGAATAGTCGCCCCTTCTAGCGTGGGATAAAAAGAGGAAAAAAGATCGCGTAAAACATCGAGTTTTTCATGGGAAAATCTAGTGCAGCGCCCTTCTAAACAAATGGCTTCATCCCCTTTTTCTTTAGCCTGCAAAAAGATCGGCTGTTCGCCAAAAAAACAGGTGACATCCATCCAATTTTGCTTCGTGCTATGAAAATACCCCCTACCTTCTAGAGCAATAGGCCCTACTTGATGAACCGCCTTTGCATAGAGTTTGGGGCCTACTTCAGGGTGATAGGAAAATTGGATATCCATATCTTGTAGTAAAGGCGCTTTTAAAGAAGATAAGGTAGATTCATGAAAAGAAATAGCGCACTTTGCATTGGCAATAGGTGCAAAAAACGCTTCCACTAAAGGGCTATGAGAAGATGCGCTTTTCACCGGATAGGAAAATGAGGCAAACACTTCTTTTGCTTTTAGACGTTGATGACAAGAAGTGAGCTCTAAATCATCAATATGGTATTCACCAAAAAACTCCTTTTTTTCTAAAGGGCGTTTTTTCATATGAATACTTCCGGTAGCTTTGCCCGATGCAGAAGCAATGTACGGCACTTTTTCTAGAAAAAAATCGGCTAAAAAGTATCCATCAGCAAGATCCATATTTACTAGATCTAAACTCCAATGCGCAGCGCCTTTTTCTGTAAAATAGCGGATAGAAGCGGTAGATTGATGGCAAGAAATCTGATAGGCAAAAGGGGCAATCTGCTGCATTTTTCCAGAGCATTTTTGCTCCTTTACCAAATCTTCTAAACAAAACGAGCCTTCATCGATCTCAAAAAATATCCCTTCAAAAAGCGCTGTCTCGGTAGAAAAAAACTGGCCCCCGGGATGTTTTTTGACCACAAGATCGGGGGAAAACAAGCGGACATGATACTGTAAAGCGCCGTCAGACCATTTCGGCTGGATGTGTACCTTTTGCGATTTTAGGGTATAGGCAACGCCGTTTTCTTCTTTTTTTATTGAGACATCTTCAATAGATAAATACCCCTTTTCATACGATACGTTGCCGCGGGTAAAAGAGGCTCCAAGCTGCTGTTTAATCGATGCATGGATGTAGACATCCGCAATAACAGAAAGGGTATTTCTCCAAAAAATCCCGAGAAAAAGTGCAACCGCGCTAAGAAGGATCAGGGTAAATCGTTTTTTCATCCTTACCCCCTAAAGCTAGGCCATTGCATACATGGGATCACACATAAACGATAAAAAGTTCTTTTCATTAAGACAAAAGGGATTGATACTCTTCCTTGGTTAACAGCTCTTGATACTCATTTTCATCAATGTCTTGGAGTGTAAAAAGCCAGCTATCTTCTCCCCCTTCATAAATCAGTTGGGGATTTTGCATCAGCTGTTCATTGATCGATGTAACTCTTCCTGAAAGGGGGGTGTAAATATCTGCCGCTGCTTTGGTAGATTCTACAATGACCGCTTCTTCACCTGCTTGCAGTTCTCTTCCAACAGAAGGAAGTTCAATGTAGGTGATCTCTCCAATTTCCTCTTTTGCGTGATCGGTAATGCCAATATACGCAGTACCATCTTGCCACTTTGCCCATTCGTGAGAGCTGCTAAATTTCATAGAACCTCGTTTTTATCCATTCTAAAAAGAGGCTATACATTGTGTCTAGTAGATATTTGTTTTTAAAAAAGCTCTTTTCAACTTAGATTACCTTTTTGTTCAAGGTAATCGCATGCTTTTTCAAGATACGCGCATCTGCTGTCCATAAGGAAAAACCAGCTTGGCTTTTTCAAACACAATAATCCCTTCTTGATTGCAAGCTCGACTACTACACCATCTTCGGAAAGATTCGGCAAGACAAGCTGTAAAAAACCTAACATATGCTTTTTTTTATCATTATCCGATAGGGAGCTTTTCAGCTGCTTGCAAACGCCCTGCAAAGCAGCCCTCTCTTTGCTGGGGATGTTTAGTTGATCCAAAGAAGATTGAAAAGAAGAGAGTTTTTCTGCATCTTGTAGAGCTGCTTGCAGGCTTTTTTGATCTAGGCCAACCTGCTTCTCATATACACCAGCATACACATCGAATAGCTTAATCCAGAACCTATCTTGATGAGAACACTGCTTCAATAAAAAACGGATGATCTCATTATTTTTCTCTGCAAACGAATCTTCCAAAAAGCTTTTCTCTACACTCTGTAGTTCTATAGGAAACGCTTTTTTAAGCGCCTCATAAATGGGTTTTTTTTGCATATCAAGGAGATCTTTTTCGGCAGAAATCAAAGAACGCATAAGATGAGAATCCGCCCCCGACCGCCTAGACAAAGCATAAGCAACCCGGCTATTTTCACCTACTTTGCTCTCTCCAAACAGCTCTCCTAGTAAGATATTTTGTATACAAGGCACAGCGGTTTCTTTGCGATCTTGTGGCCATGCATCGATACATTTTCTAGCTCCCGCTACTAAACTTTTTAGGTTATAGCCACTACTCAGCGCAAAATACTGGGCAAATGTTTTACCGGCTATTTTTTCTACTTTATCCTGTACAATTTCCCAAAATGTTGGATCAGATGTTAAATCGAGGATCAGCCGGTACACATCTTGCACATACATTTTAGGATCCACTATAGAATTTACGCCCACAAATGATTCCTTGAGATAGATACAATTTAGGTTGTTGAAATTACCGCCTACCCTCTTTATTTAAAAGAAGAAATAAACTCTACTTCTGGCCAGGCATGCGGTACTTTTTGCGGATCGTATTCTAAAGAGGACATCGATAAGCTTTGAGAAAGACCTGTTTTACGATTGATTCTGTAGAAAAGGCGCAGCTGTTTTTTTTCTGGTGTAAAACCGTGAAGCGCAGCGTAAGGAATGGCGATATCGAGGAAGTATCTTCCAGGCTCTACTTTACTTTGTACTTCGAGATCTTCTTCAGTCAGAAGAGGATGCACTTCTTCTGTACGAAACTTTGTCACTTCTTTTACAAGTTTGCCATCGACAGGTTCTGGAAAAAACACCAAATGATGGCAAAATTGGGTCATAAAGGTTCTTGTATCGTCTTTTTTTGTATGAAGAAATAGCTCGAGACAGTCCCCTTTTCTATAGTTGGTATCTACCCCTACTTCAGAGCGCGCATCCACATGCAAATATAGCGCCTCCTCATCGTATGCGCTATACACGTCGGCAAAACGCTCTTCATCTAAATAACGTTGCAGCTCAGGGATTTTGTACTTCTTCGTATGAAATAACGCAGTGGTTTTTTTATAGATAGGTAAAGAAAAAGAAAAAAACGGAAAGACCGATAAAGGTACAAGATCGAGATCACTCAATGCAAAAAAGCCCCTTTTCGTGAAAACTTTTCCATAATTGATGCGAAGACTCCTTTTTTGCTTCTTGTTGTAGGGCTTTTTTTGCTTTGATAAATTCTGGAAGCTCTGCAAGGTCTTTTTTATCTCTTTTCAGTAGAGTATAGATTGCTGGAAAGGGCGTTTTGATGACAGATGAACTCTCGTTTGCAGAAAGATGGGATAAAAAAGCGGCTTTTTCTTTACCTTCTATCTTCTCTTCAGAAGTAGCGAGCTGCCACTGCTGATCTACTGTATCGGCGTATGTAGACGAACTGCTCCTACAAGCCTCTATGTGGGACGCGAAATACCCTGCGATATCTTTACAAGGAAAAAGAGCTTTTGCAAGATGCTCTTCTTGTACTTTGGAATCTTTTAAAGAAAAAATCTTAGGATGCGTTTTTTCTACTATAGGACGCATTTCTTGCATATGCTCTTGAAATAGCGGCTCTAGCGCGCCTGCATGTTTCGCTTTTTTAAAGGTAAGAAGCTCTTCTTTACCTTTTTCTACAACTGCAATTTGAAAAAACCCTTCTCCGTCAGGGCTAAATGCGTATAGCTCTTCTTGCGCTTTTAGTTCATCTACCGTTAGATCGATTTGCCCTTGTAGAGGCGCTTTTGCAAGAAGTTTTTGCAGCTTTGCTGATTTACCGATCTGTAGGCCTGTAAGAGATCCATCTGCAAACACCTGAATATACAGCTCTTTTTTCGGTTTTTTTTCTAGGGTAGAAACAATGAGGTCTTCTCGATTTTGCATCATCTTTTTCTTAGAAAAATCCAGCGCTATTTTCTTCATATCAGGTGGCAGTAGATCGATATGCTCTAGCCGTTTTTCAGGAGAGGTTTCTGGGGGAAGGGTTTTGATGCGCTTTTGTAAAAGCGCGTAACCATCATCTTTTGCTTGCCAAGCCCAGATCTCTTGTAAGGGAAGATTCGATGCGCATTCTTGCAAAGAAACAAAAGAGCAGAAGGCTTTGTAGGAAGAAGATACGAGCTTAGGGTATTTTTTCTTAATCACATCGATGGGAAAATACTGATCGATATACTTTCCCTGGCTGGGAGATACTGCCATTTTATACAGGGCAAAAAGCGCGTAGTCTTTATGCGTAGTAAAAACCGCATCTTCTGCCATTGAGCGCTTTTTCACTGTGACCATTTCCAGCTGATCTTCTACTAAAGGATAGAAAAGCTTTGGATCTAGAAAAGCGCTTTGACCAAGAGAATCGATATACTTTGTCGCTAAAAGAAGCGTTTCCATCAAAGAAAATAGCTGTTTTTCTTGTAGACCTAAAGCGGCAAGCTGCCCGCGAGAAAAAGCCTCTGGATCGACGCCTTCTTTCGGGAGATAGGCAAAAAGAGCTTTTTGCAGCTCTTCTTCAATTGTGGATCTAGAGATGGTGCAGCCGGTTTTGATCGCTTGTTTTGCGGTATTCATAAAAAACAGTGCGGCGTCTTGGAAAAACTCGGGGGGAAACCACGCTTTTGGAGAAGAAAAACCAAAGAGACCAAGTGGATAAGTTCGGAGCCTAGGATCGGGCTCAACGCGCGCTTCTTTTTCGTAATACCTCAGCACTCTTCGCAGCATCTCTGCCGGAAATTTCTGCTCTTCTTGGTATAGATCTGCAAGGGTTTTTAGTGCGGTTTTATCCCATTTGTTAGGTAGGCTTTTTCTTTTTTCATTGATTTCGGGAGCAAAACTCGACCACACTCCCTCCGCTCGAATGAACGGCGCTTTTGCGTGGACATACGGCTGGTACTGGGAGATTTTTTCCCATAGATCTTCGTAAAATGCATCATAGGTATCTTTTCTAAGAGAATAAAACCGCTCTTCTAATCCAAGGGCAAATAGATAGTTAGCTAAGAGCCCTTCATTCCACACATTGATTGAGCTGAGGTCTTTTCCCTGCTTTTCTGTGCTAATGAAGCGCACAAACCCCGCAAGCTCTTTTTGTGTGATCTTGGATCCATCGATCAGGGTAGCTACAAAGGGAGAAGGCTCTTCCATCCTATTGGATAAAAAAGAGACATAAGATCCAGAAAAAAGAAACGATAGGCTGATCACAATCGCAATGACGGTGAACAAAAATTTTTGGTAATATCGAAAAAATTGCAGCATGACTCTCCTTCAATAGGCTTTGGCAAAAATCGCGTAGGTTCGGGTTTTTTTCTTAGATAAAATACAAATGCCCTCTTCTTGAGGCTGCTCTTCTGGGATACATCGGACAGTTACTCCTAAATCTTCTTGGAGTTTGTCGGCGCTTTGTGATGGATCAAAAGGAGCTAAAGCAAATCCTCCATGAATTTCAGGAGAAGATGGGTTTTTCGGGGTAAAAAACCGGTAGAGATCTTCTAAAGAATCGATCCTGTGGGTATGGGTTTTTCTGAATGCATCTGCTTTTGTAAAGAGCTCTTTTTGCACTTCATCTAAAAGCTCTGGCAGTAAAGAGGAAAGCTCATTTGCAAGATAAGAGCGCCGATCTTTTGGAGGTTTTGTTCTTTGGAATAAAGAAACGGTTTTTGCCTCATACTCTTTAGGACCAATTTCAAGACGGATAGGCGCCCCTTTTTTTACCCAAGACCACATCTTTTCACCGCCTCTCATCTCTCTTTTGTCAATATGGACTTTGATGGCAGATCCTTTGTACTGGAGTTTTTCTAGATCTTTTTTCAGACGATTTGCATAGTCTAAAATATGTTTTTCCTGCTCTTGATTGGGAATAATCGGCAGAATCACTACATGTTTTGAAGCAATAGCAGGGGGAAGGATCAACCCATCATCATCGCTATGCATCATCACCATAGCTCCAATTAACCTTGTGGTAACGCCCCAAGAAGTAGTCCAAGCATATTCTACATCACCTGTCCTCGATTGAAACTGGATGCCTGAAGATTTTGCAAAGTTTTGGCCTAAGAAATGAGATGTTCCGGCCTGCAGCGCTTTTCGATCCTGCATCATAGCCTCTATTGTGTACGTAGACACAGCCCCTGGAAAACGCTCTTCTTCTGTTTTTTGCCCAGGAACTACAGGCATTGCGAGATACTCTCTACAAAAATCGACATAAACGTTTAGCATCTGCTTGGTTTCAAAAAGAGCCTCTTCTTTTGTCTCATGAGCGGTATGTCCTTCTTGCCATAGAAACTCTGTGGTGCGCAAGAAAAGGCGGGTGCGCATCTCCCAACGGACAACATTTGCCCATTGATTGAGTAAAATCGGTAGATCTCGGTACGACTCCACCCATTTTGCATAGGTCTCTCCAATGATCATTTCTGATGTGGGGCGAACAATGAGCGGCTCTTCTAACTTACCCTTGGGAATCAAACGTCCCTTCTCGTCTTGTTCCAAACGGTGGTGGGTTACCACAGCGCATTCTTTAGCAAAGCCTTCTACATGCTGCGCTTCTTTTTCTAGGTAACTCAGAGGAATAAAAAGAGGAAAGTAGGCGTTTTCATGGCCTGTCTCTTCAAATTTTTCATTGAGTATGCGGCGGATGTTTTCCCAAAGGGCGTAGCCCCAAGGTTTCATCACCATCGATCCTCGTACTTTGGTATGCTCGGCAAGATCTGCTTTTTTGATCACCTCTTGATACCAATCGGAATAGTTCTCTTCTCGTGTGGGGGAAATTGCTGTACGTCTTTTTTGCATTTTGCACCTTATCTACCAAAAGACAGTATAGCTCCCTTAGAAATTTTATTCGAAAGAATTATCCAGAGCTCGCCGGAAATGCTGGATCAGTAAAAGGCGGAGCTTATACCGTGTATTTTGCAAATCTTCTTCTTGCCAGTTGCCTTGCAAGGGAGTATATGAATGAAAAAAAATGGCGTCTCTTATACTTGCATCGGGAATAATATCTGGACTTAGGAGATCTAATTTGGGCTGCGCAATTGAAATGGTTCCCTGATGCAGATACCCGCTTCTTTTTCTTCTTTGCGCAGCGCCTGCAATTTTTTTAATGCCAGCGCTTTTTCCCCGATCTTTTTCTTCCAAAACCACATCATATTTGGTGGGTTTTGCCATACAAAAAGGAGAAGGTGGGGCCATTTTTTTTGTAGAGGCTCCCTCTTTTTTTGTGGAAAAAAGCTGCATGGCATCTGGAAAACATTCCATCAATGCATTTTTCACAACTGTGTTGACAAATGCGTAATTTTCCAATGTATCAGAGGAAAACTTCCGATGAGAAGAAGGTAGTAAAAAAGCAAAGGAAAGATCGTATGCATGGCAAGTGATCCCACCACCTGTAGGTCTTTTTGCGCTATCGATCCCCCGCTTTTGCATTTCTTCTACAGAAGAGATATATTGATCAAAAGGGGTAAAATAGCCGTAGGTAAAACTTGGAGACTTCCAGGAATGAAATCGCAGTATGGGATCTAAGCTGCGGTCGATGCTCTCCAATAAAAGAGCGTCCATATCCATATTTTCTTTGGCACTAAGCGGCTTTGTAGAAAGAATTTGTAACATAACTCCATTCTTTTTAAGTACCCGGTTTTTTGGCAAGAAGAACTACAATTTACAGCAGAAGAGCAAAATATTTTTCTAGCGCAAGATAAAAGAGATAGAGATCTTTTTCATGAAAATAAATGTAAAAAAAATATTTAGCGCTATTTTACAAAAATACGAAAAATTGTTTAAAATACGGATTAGAGCGGAAGATCCGTTAATAACCTGAGAGATTGCATGTTTGACAAATTTACCAATAGAGCCAAACAAGTCATTAAACTGGCAAAAAAAGAAGCCCAGCGTCTAAATCACAACTATTTAGGAACAGAACACGTTCTTTTAGGCCTGCTGAAATTAGGTCAGGGAATCGCTGTCAATGTGCTGCGTAATCTCAATTTAGATTATGAAACAATCCGCTCTGAAGTGGAAAAAATTGTAGGCTTCGGCCCAGAAATGCAGGTGTATGGCGACCCTGCGCTTACGGGCAAGGTGAAAAAAGTTTTTGAAATGTCAAATGAAGAAGCAAGGAACCTTAGCCATAATTATGTGGGAACAGAGCACCTTCTTCTTGCTCTATTAAGACAAACAGATGGCGTTGCAGCGCAGGTGCTAGAAAACCTTCATGTCAATTTAAAAGAAATCCGTAAGGAAGTCTTAAAAGAATTAGAAACATTTAATTTGCAATTGCCTCCTATGGGCGGCTCAGAAGGTCCGCAAACAGGGCCTAAAGGCTCCTCGGAAAAAACCGCTTCTTCTGCAGAAAAAACGCCTGCCCTAAGAGCTTATGGCCACGATCTTACCGAACTGAGCCGTGAAGGGAAAATGGATCCTGTAATTGGTCGACATGAAGAAGTGCAAAGGCTGATTTTGATTCTTTGTAGAAGAAGGAAAAACAACCCCGTACTCATTGGAGAAGCAGGGGTCGGTAAAACCGCGATAGTAGAGGGTTTAGCCCAAGCGATTGTCAGCGGCGATGTCCCCGACAATCTCCGCAACAAACGGCATAATTCTCTTGATTTAACGTTGAAGATTGCAGGCACAAAATACCGCGGTCAATTTGAAGAAAGAATCAAAGCGGTCATGGATGAAGTGCGCAAAAATGGCAATATTCTCCTTTTCATTGATGAAATCCATACCATTGTAGGTGCAGGCGCTGCCGAAGGCGCTATCGACGCTTCCAATATTTTAAAGCCTGCGCTATCTAGAGGAGAAATCCAGTGTATCGGCGCTACGACAATTGATGAGTACAAGCACATTGAAAAAGATGCCGCTTTAGAAAGAAGGTTCCAAACTATTATGGTAGGACCTCCCTCCATCGCTGAAAGTGAACAAATTTTACTGGGACTCAAATCAAAATATGAAGAGCACCATCGATGCATCTACACCGATGAATGCATCAAAAGCGCCGTCTACCTTTCTGATCGCTACATCACAGGAAGGTTTTTACCTGATAAAGCGATCGATCTTTTAGACGAAGCAGGTGCAAAAGTTCGGGTAAATACAATGCGTCAACCCTCTGAAATGAACGCTTTAGAAACAGAAGTAGAAGAAACTCGCAAGCTTAAAGAAGCCGCGATTTCTGGTCAGGAGTATGAAAAAGCGGCTAGATTACGCGATACAGAAAAAAAACTCCGAGAAAAACTCGAGTCTCTTCGCGCTGCTTGGGAAAACAATAAAGAAGAGCAAAAAAGTATCGTCGATGATGAAGAAATTGCAAAAATCATCGCTAAGCAAACGAAAATTCCCGTTACCCGACTGACAGAAGGGGAAACAGAAAAAGTCCTCAATATGGAAGAGACATTAAACGCAAATATCATTGGGCAAAAACAGGCGCACAGCAAAGTATGTAAAGCCATTAGAAGAAGTAGAGCAGACATCAAAGACCCCAACCGACCGATCGGTGCATTTTTATTTTTAGGCCCCACAGGCGTTGGAAAAACCCTTCTTGCAAGGCAAATTGCCACCCATATGTTTGGCGGTGAAGATGCCTTAATCCATGAAGACATGTCTGTTTACTTGGAGATTTTTGCAGCTAGCCGCATGACCGGCTCGCCTCCAGGATATGTGTGTTATGAAGAGGG
>CALBPE010000048.1 GCA_937899275.1 uncultured Chlamydiae bacterium | reverse complement strand
AAGAAGCTGTGATGCATATGGAACTTTCCAATCGCCCTTTTATGATCTATAAAAGTGAAGAAGACCAGCGCTTTAAAGTGCTGTATCGCCGCGAGGATGCAACATTTGGCCTCAATGAAATTGAAATCCCCGAATAAGCTCTACGACCCAATACGAGATATGTGGGTCGAAAGACTTCCAGAAGAGGAAGTGCGGCAAAATTGTATCCAAAACCTTTTGCGGCTATCTTATCCAAAGCGCTATATCGCTGTGGAATTATCTGTTAAAAAAGCCTCTTTTGATCCTAGATCGGCAAAAAGACGGATCGATATTGCGGTCTTTTGTACTCTAAAGGGAGATATGTATCCTTTACTCTTAATCGAATGTAAAGACACCCTTCCGAAAGAGAGTCTCGCTGAAGAAAAAGCGCTTCGGCAGCTTACAGGCTATAACGCAGAAATGAAAGCGCCTTTTTTAGGGCTTGTCAGTAAAGAGGGAATATCTGTTTACTGGAACGAGCAAAAAAAACGCAGGCAAACTCCCTATTTACCCACATTCCAAGAGCTGGTACAAGCATGGCAGTCGCTGAGTTAATCGAAAAAAAGTTTTCTAATATCTCTTCTATCCCAGAGCCTACGGCAAAAAGTAGGCACCAAGCGCCCAAAGAGCCGCTCGAAAAAGCTGCTGTGTATTTTTGTTATGGCTTTTCTGTAGCTACTTTTCTTCTATTACAAAAACAGCTTGATGCAAAAAATGTACGGCTGATTTTTGTAGAAGATGCAGTAGAGGAGCTCAAGCTTTTTGCCCAAGAGCCTTTAGCAGAAACCATACTCAAGCATCCATCGGTAGAGTGGCATTTTGCTCAAGAAAAACTCGCCCTTTATGAGATGTATAAAATCCTTTTTTGGCGTCACATAGCCGATAAAACGGCGCTGATTTCCGTGAAAAAGCCGTCGCCTAAAGAAGATAGGATACGCCACTTAAAAGAGGGGGTGCACTTTACTTTTTCTGATTACAGCGACTTTGGGGAAAAAGTGGTGAAAAACGTGTTGAAAAATCTACAACAGTTAACCCATGTAAGAAATCTTGCCGATTTTAAAAATGCTTTCCCCAAAATACCTGCTTGGATCATAGGAGCAGGCCCTAGTTTAGATCAAGATGCTGATCTATTGAAAAAATATCCTGGCCTGCTATTTGCTGGCGGCTCTAGCCTGGCAGTTTTGCAGAAAAAACAAATGACGCCTCATTTTGCAGCATCAATTGATTAAAAGTCTCCTAAAGATATCCTGCAGCTGGCTGACCTTAGCTCGCCTGATTTTTTATTTCAGCTGCGATTGAACCCAGAAAATGTGGCTATGGGGAAAAAACCACCTCTACTCGCCTCATCGAATGGGGGGTTCTTGCTAGAAGAAGAAATCGCGCAGCTGACCGGGTTATCGCTGCAGCCAGATGACTACGGCTGGAATGTATCCACGTTTTTATGCAAGGTAGCGCTTTTTATGGGCTGTTCTCCTGTAATCTTAGTAGGGCTAGACCTTTGTCATAGCAAGGAAAAATCTTACGCGCAAGACTTAGAAGTGCCAAAGGAAAACACCTCTTTAATTCAGTTGAAAGATAAATTTGGATCAGATGTACTGGCCCAAAGAGATTGGGTATTTACCAGAAATTGGTTTTGTGAAACGAACCAACATTTTCCCAATCGACTACAAAATGCGACAAGTCAAGGTCTGGGATTTCCTGGGATCAAACCCTTTTCAGGTCTTGCTCCTATCTCCTTTGATATGCAAGCTATGGTGAAAAAAAAGATCGCTAGTATGCCTATATACCCTCTAGATATCGATGTGGAAACAATCAATCAAAGTAGTCGCTCTTGACTCAGCTTTGTGAAGAAAAAAATTACACTACTCGAAGGGCTTTATCACCATAAACGCTCCATTTCTCCTCATTTTTTTTCCCCTTTAGAAAAAGAGATTTTCTATAAAAAACACATCGAGTTTTTTTGGAATCTCTTTTCTCCTGTTATCCTGGCTAAAGGAGATGGAAAGCCGCATACCTTGGCTTTACAAAAGCTGCTTTTTATTGAGCATGTATCGCAGCTTTTTCCCGATCCTGTTTGGAGGGGTCATTGACAGCATTTTCTATACAAGATCCAATCACCCTTGAGACCTTGCAAGGAAAGATAGAGAAAATTGTTCGAGGATCTTCCCCAGATGATCTCATCTCTTGGGAAATCGCTTATCAAGGTTCGACTCTTCATGGACCTACCCGTTATTTCTCTCACCTGGACGAAAAAAAAACGCTTCTGAAAGAGCAGTACTTTTGGAAAGGGAAGCTTACTGGCTATAGCTATCAATACTTCACTTCGGGAAAACTCTCCTCTAAAGAGAGGTATTCGCAAGGAGAAAAATGGGGTCAGCAGCTCTACTATTTTTCTACAGGTATTTTGCGCATGCAGCTAGAGTATACCCAAGGTCTTTTAGATGGCGTTTGTCTATTTTTCTGGGAAAATGGACAAAAAAAACGAGAAACGCGCTTTTCTCTTGGAAAAAAAACAGATAAAGATATTCTTTGGGATGACCGGGGACATCTTGTTGAAGACGGATCTACACCAAACAAGTCACTTTAAGACAAACTGCGCTCTATTAGAGAAGAAAAATCCACAAGCGGCATTTTTTGTAAGCCGCATGCCTATAAAAAATAGATCAGTAGAAGCGCTTTTTCCAGAAAAGCAAGAGCAAATACAAAAAGCGCTGCGCAATTTTCCCGTTGTTTATACTTTTGGATTAACCCACCCCGATGGTTTTGTTCCGCAGCTTGCTTTGATCCAAAAACAGTGGATTTTTACCATTTTTGATCTGCAAGAGCTGCAGATATTCCTACAGCAGAAAAGCGCTTCTACTATATAATCACGCCCTAAAGTGTCAGTAGCGCTATTAGAGCGCTCATTTCCAGCTGTATGGTCTGCTTCTTTTCACGAGGAAAAACGCGCATTCATCAGCGTAAAATCTACGTTGACTGGGGAAGAAAATAAGACGTTTACTCACTGGAAAACGCAGATGCAATCGGCTGTTCTTTTTGCTTCATTATTACAAAAAGATCGCCTACATGCGTACTTACCCTTTCGCAATTTTTGGCGGAATATCCCCCGCCTTATGGAGGGGTTTTATTTAAATGATCTGCGAGGTCAGCTCAAAGATATTCCCATGGTGATTACAGGAGCTGGACCTTCTTTGCAAACTGCATATCCTTATCTACAGCAGTTAGAACAAAAAGCTGTGATCACATCTGTCGGCTCTTCTATCGCTGCTTTGTCAAAAGAGCTAATTGAGCCTCATCTAGGGATCTTTTTGGACCCTAACCTTGAGGAGCTTTTCCGGCTCAAGCAAAATACTGCTTTTTCTATGCCTTTTTTATATACACCTAGATTATTTCCCGACTGCTTTGCAACTAGTAGCGCTTTTGCAGGATATATCCGCTCTTCAATGGGGCAGTATGCTTACCGGTGGTTAGAGGAATATATGGATTTAAAAGGAGCATGTATAGGTGAATATCTCAGCTATGAGGCGCTATCGGTGACAACTCTTGCTTTAGAAATCGCTGATTTTCTAGGTTGCAATCCTATTGTTCTTGTGGGAGTAGATCTTGCCTATCTTCAAGAAAAAAGATACGCGGAAGGTATTGTAAAAAGCGCGGATAACGTGCCGGAAGAAGAGGTGATAGAAACCACAGATACCGGAGATGGATCTACTCTAAAAACAAAAACAGCTTGGTTAATGGAAAAACGGGCCATTGAAGACTTTTGTCGCAGGACAAAAAGTCAGGTGATTCATGCATCGAAAGGTCTTGCCATTCGACATACAAAAAAAACGAGCTTAGAAAGTCTCATTGCAAGAAACCCTTTTCCTATTCGAGGGTATATAGATGCGCTTATTCACAGTAGGAAAAGTCCCTGCAGCGTAGCGCAGATTGTGGGATTTCAAAAAACGGTGCAAAAAAGCATTGCTATTTGTAAAAAGCATCTATGTGTATTAGCAAAAAATACATCTTTTGCTGATCAAGCGCTTGCAGAAATTGCTCTTGAAAAAGAGCCTGCCTACCGCTTTCTTTTTTATGATACAAAGCGCGTTTTACAAACGAGTTTTCCTGCATTAGATACGAAACAAGTCTATCAAAAGATGCTGGATTTGGTAGAAAAACACCAAGAGATGATGCGCGTTTAACCCGTATGCGGATAGCTTCTTGAGATGCCCGTCACATTCTTAATGAGATGGTAGCTATGGTATTATTCACAGAATGGCAAATAGTAGGGGCCCATAAATCTCCCGTTACTTCCTTTAAAAGACTAAAGCTCATGCCCATGATAAAAGTGGCCACAAAGATGGGAATATTCAGCCAACCTTGGAGAGGACTCATATGGACTGCTCCAAAAATAGCGTTGGTTTTCAAAGCCGTCTTGAATTTCTCATAGTATGAGGGATTCGCCGCCT
>CALBPE010000047.1 GCA_937899275.1 uncultured Chlamydiae bacterium | reverse complement strand
CCCCCCCCCCCCCCCCCCCCCCCCCCCCCCCCCCCCCCCCCCTCCCCCCCCCCCAATTTTTTATTTACAGAATTTAAATAGATCAATACTAACAATTTATTGGATATTGTTTATAAATAATATTATTTTTATAGAAGTTATTTGTCTTTATTTATATTAAAACTTATAGTATAATTGTTTTTGAAACAAAAATATCCATGTTCTGATTTTGCTTTACTGGATACACAGTAGACTAGGCATGGATTCAATAAAATAGGAGATATATGAGCATTTCTTCCGCTACACCGCCCCCGGGTAATGAACCTACCGATGATGGCCTTGACGACTTATATTGTAGGCAGAGCAGGCGCCTCAAAATCACTGCAGTTGCATTAGCCGCTTTAGGACTCATGGTCTTAATCGCCTCCATTGTTTGTACAATATCTGTAAGTATAGTAGCCGGACCTGTAGGTATAGTAGCCGGTATTGGCTTATTAGGTTTGGGCATATTTTGTATATGTGATCTCGGTCGTCTTCAAGACCATATGGGTTATTAGCTCCCAAAAAAGTGGACGACTAACCTGCTAACTTCGTTTTTTCTATATACTCTTCTATATATTCTCTTAGTGAGAGCATTTTTAACGCCTGCCATTCGTGTAGTTTTTCCATTACAACTTTAGCATTTGAGATGTCATTTGGCCATACGCTGTATAGTCTCTTTTACACGTTGTAACAAACGCTTTTGAGATCCCATTACTCTCTGGACTATAAGCCGGCGTTGTGCAGATTTCTAAGCCCAGGTCTCTACAGAAACAGACGGTTTCTTGAGCTGTGTAACAGCTTCCGTTATCCTATAGCTATTGGACTGGCGCGGTTAACCGGTTTTGTCCTGTTCTATCCTCTACGCTTTCCAACATCAGATCTCTGATGGCCTCAGAACTTCTCTGTCGCATGCGTCGATTGAGAACGCTAGATGCACCCGACTCATTGGGTCGCTCAACGCTAAAGCTATCTGAGCACCAGCAGATATTGCTTGCAACGGTTGCTACTTTACCGGCATGAGCTCCTTTGCTTTTGAGGGATGTGACCCTTCTGTATCCATAAGTGGGTCTTTTAGAGAGGATAATCTGGATCTCATCCACTAGTTCTCGGCCATCCTTTTTGCCTCTAGAGTTCCGTCGTCTGCGTCTTTCTGTTGAGGTGATCACCTCAATGATCAAGATCTTTACATCCTATGTATCTGCTGTCGAGCGCTACCAGACTCTAGAAGCGATTAAGAAGGTAAGGGCAACAATTGATAAATGGAAAATATAGGCCGTAACTAGAACGTACCGCGCTTATTCCTTTTGTAATTATTTTTATGAATTGCCTTCATCGTACATACAGTCGAGATCTGATGTATTGCCTCAGTCCATGCGGTACATCTCCACATCGGACGGAGCCCTTTAATCACAGGATACAATTAACAAGGGATATCATGGCAAAAAAAGCACCGCTAGAGTAGAAATCTACGGCATCACGTTTTTTTGTGGCGTTTCTTATTTGATCCTGTATGGATGATTTTTCTTGGGTTTTTTCATACTTTTTTGTAATGCGCGATATTTTAGTTAAAAAATGTTTTCTTCTTTCCTTTAACATTTTTTTAAGGTAGGTACGCTTTAGATCGGATATATTGCTTTTTCGAAAAGGTAAAAAGCGCAAGGGATATACAATGCATCAACTGATCCCTCGATCTAAAAGGCGATTTTTTCGCAAATTTCTCATTTTAAATACTTTATATAAAAAGAGTCGTATTTTATTGAATTTTGTTAGGGAGATTGTTGTATAAATAATAATATTTAAGTTAAAATAGCAAAATTGATATTATATTAATAATCAAAAAAAGGGAGTTAACTATGGTTTCTAGTATTAAAAGTAGTGATACGATAGCAGACTACAATACTACAGCGAAGATACAGCTTTTACATATGTTAGAGGCGGTTCCTGTAGTGGGAACGCTACTTACCGTTTTGGATATTGTGGTTGCTGTAACAAATAAGCTCTTTGAGTGCTTGGCAAGGCTTTGTAAGTCCCAGACAGGCAATCAATCTGAAAAAGGAGTGTACTTGGCTTATCTAAAAGAAAAGCATTATTCAAGGTATCTTTGTGGTCTTATTCCCTTTGCGATTCCGCTGATGAACCGTATGTTTTATGATTACAATTTATCCCGATATTATTTTTATAAACCTGGGGCATTAGTAACGGAAGTACGTTCTAAAAATCTATTTTCTGAAAGAGTAAACACAATAAGAAAGATGTTAAACTAAAACGTAGTTCTGAAAAAATAGCCTTTTTAGATCGATATCTCCGTAGCTGTTAAAGCGGCGGCGCTATTGTAATCATAGCCCCTTGTTTTCCCGTAATTAAAGCGTGTATAATGAAAAGCATGTTTTGGGAGGATTGCTTATTCAGGTATTTTCCTGGGTCGTAGGACGGCTTGGAAAAAGTGTATTAGAAAACAAAAGCTTAGACAAGCGCTTTGCATCACAGCCCTAAAGGACAAAAAAAGAGCTTCAATAGAAGCTTTTTTTTGTGCCGTTTCTTATTTAATCGTATTTGGATGATTTTTCTTGGGTTTTTTCATACTTTTTTGTAATGTGTGATCTTTTGGTTAAAAAAATGTTTTCTTCTTTCCTCTAACATTTTTTTGCCGCAAACACCGTTTCTTTTCTATGTATTTAGTTGAAGATTTTTATAAAAATTATGAACAAGAATTAGGTCTTCGGATCATTGCGGGTCAGCTTGGACTCAATCGAGTGATCCGTAAGCCAGAAGCGCAAAGGCCAGGTCTCAGCTTATCTGGTTATATACCCCATTTTGTGAAAAACCGGGTGATGGTAATCGGTAGAACAGAAATGGGCTATCTTCGCGATATGGAAAAAGATTTGCGTAAGATGCGTCTAAAAAATATCCTCTCGAATCAAACCCCTGCAGTGATTATTGGAAAAGGGCATAGGCCCGTTCGTGAACTTACTGCAATTTGTAAAGACATGGAAATCCCGTTATTTTTATCGCATACTTCCGCAACGGAGCTGATGGCGAAATTGACATTTGTGTTGGAAGAAAAATTTTCTCCGTCGGTGATGATGCATGGCACATTAGTTGAAGTATTTGGAATCGGTGTACTGATCCAAGGGGAGTCTTCCATTGGAAAAAGTGAAGCTGCTTTAGGACTCATCGAAAGAGGCCATAGGCTTATTTCCGATGATGTAGTCAAAGTCTATAAAAAAGAAAGCGCTTATTTAGTCGGGTATGGACCTGATTTGACGCGCCATTTGATGGAAATTCGGGGGATTGGAATCATCAATGTAGCGCATTTATATGGAGCTGTTTGCGTAAGACCAGATAAAGCGCTAGATATTGTGGTAAAGCTAGAAAAATGGGATGATTGCCACTTTTATGATCGAGTAGGATTAGAAGAAAAATTTTGCGATATCTTAGGTATTAGTATCCCCTTTAATGTGCTACCTGTAAAACCGGGAAGAGATGTGATGCTTTTGATTGAAACAATCGCTTTAAATCACCGTTTAAAGCACATGGGATACCACTCTGCAAAAGAATTCAACGCAAAACTCTTACAAGCCATATCGAAAAGACAGCCAAGAGCCTCTATACATGAAATGCGTCAAGAGAGTTAAAATCAAAAATGATTTAGGGATTCATACAAGGCCGGCTACAGCGATTGTGAAACTACTGCAAAATTTTCGGGCAAAGGTTGCGTTTACTTATAAAAAAGATACCATCAATGCAAGAAGTATCATGGGGATTTTGATGTTAGCTGCCCAGAAAAACTGCTTTATTACCATTACAGCAGAAGGGGAAGATGCTAAAGAAGTGGTCCAGGCACTTGCCAGCGCATTTGAAAAAAAATTTGGAGAAACACCTTGAAAGAAGAGAAAGTATTGCAGGGGTTTTCGTTAAGTAAAGGCGTTGCTTTTGCTAAACCCTATTTTCTCCGAACTCCTTTCACAAAGCTTCACTTAGAAAGCGCGCGCATTAACGTAGAAC
>CALBPE010000046.1 GCA_937899275.1 uncultured Chlamydiae bacterium | reverse complement strand
AAAAAAAGCGAAAGAATTTCACTCCTCTACTGATGCAACTAATGATAAAGAAAGCTTACTTACATCTGTATATACGTTCGCAGTCAAAGTGGGAGTCTTCATTTTCTGCAAATACTTCCTGAAATACAAATCTTTAGTCCTTTGCAGATAAGATAATCCCTTCTGTAGTAGAATAAAAAACGATGCAATCATTTGATATAAAGACCCTTTCGCGCTATCCAGAAAAAAGCGGCGTATACCTGATGAAAGATGAAAAGGACCGCGTCTTATATGTAGGTAAAGCCAACAATTTAAAAGCGCGCCTTCGCCAGTACTTTACGAAAAGCGGCGATGATAGGGCGATGATCCCTTACCTTATCCGCTGCGTTCGAACGATTGATGTGATTGTAGTGCCTTCAGAAAGAGATGCGCTCATCTTAGAAAGCACGCTCATTAAGAAACATAAACCCAAGTACAATGCGCTATTAAAAGACGATAAAAGATACATGAATATCGTCTTAACCAAACACCCTTGGCCCCGTTTAAAAATGGAGAGGCACAAAAAAAGAAGCGCTGATATCAGAAATACTTTCGGTCCTTATACCAATGCTAAAGTAGCTCGTGAAGTACTCGATTTGATGAATAGGATTTTTCCCCTTCGAGAGTGCTCTGATGAAGAGCTTTCTAGAAGAACAAGGCCCTGTCTTTTGCATGGGATGAAACGGTGTGAAGCTCCTTGCGTCAATCTTTGTTCTAAAGAAACGTATCTTGACCTTGTTACAAAAGTCCGAAAACTCCTTTCAGGTAAAGATCAAAGCATCATCGAATCACTCAAACAAGAAATGCAAAAAGCTGCAGAAAATCTTTTATTTGAAAAAGCAGCATCCCTTCGAGATATGATTGGAAAAATCGAACAGATTTTATCGAAGCAGTATGTAGATAATAGTGCAAGCCGCTACTCTGATGTGATTGGCTTATATAGGGAAGCAGACTACCTAGTGATCATAAAACTACTATTTCGAGAGCACCGTTTGATCGGATCAGACCACTTTACCTTTAGCTCTGTTTTATCAGAAAATCCTGCCGTATTAGAAACGTTTTTCCTGCAGCATTATGAAAAAGAAGAAATTCCAGAGGAAATTCTTGTGCCTATTGCTTTAGAAAACCAAAACACTCTTGCCGCTATTTTATCTGAAACAAGGGGTAAAAAAGTCACGATCAATAGACCGCAAAAAGGAGAAAAAACCGTTCTTTTACGCATGGCATTAGACAATGCAAAAGCGGTATTTCACCGGGATAAAGATGCAAAAACCATTCGGGAAAAACAGCTTCTTGTCTTACAAGAAACCCTTTCTTTACAAGATTTTCCCAAAACAATTGCTTGTTTAGACAGCTCAAATATACAAGGAGCGTATGCCGCTTCCGCTGTCGTGGTATTTGTAGATGGAAAAAAAGAGCCTTCTCTACAAAGGTATTTTACAATAGATACAAAAGGTAAACCAGATGATTACGCCTCTTTAAAAGAAGCTCTTAGAAGGTATACGAAAAAAATCGAACACTTCCCCGATCTTTTGATCATCGATGGGGGAAAAGGGCACCTTAACACCGCTTTAAAGGTATTAGAAGAGGAAAATATCGCAGGTGTTGATGTCATTGGTATCGCAAAAGAAGCATCTTTACATACAAAAGGGCTGACAAAAGAAGTCATCCATAGACCCTTTGCAAAGCCTCTTTCTCTTCCAAAACACTCGCCTAGCTTATTTCTTCTACAAAAAATACGCGATGAAACGCACCGCGTTGTCATCTCATTTCACCGAAAAAAACGGAGTAAAAGCACGATACAAACCCAGCTCGAAGAAGTGCCTGGCATCGGCCCGAAAAAACGGACAATTTTACTCAAAAGTTTTGGCTCCGTTACTGGAATCAAAGCTTCTTTAAAAGAAGGGACATGTAAAATAGAGGGGATTTCAAAAAAAGATATAGAAGCTCTCGAAGCATTTTTTTTCAAAAACGCGTAAAAAGCTCCCTATACATGGATATTGATATAAAACTTTTGGTGGTAGTCCAAAAACCCCGATAAGATTTTTCCGAGACCATATTCTGATTTTTCCAAAAACCGCTTGCGCATATCTAGATCAATCATCGCTAATTTCACAGAGATTTCCAATGTATTATCAGGCAAAATAAAAAGATCGAAATCCTTGACTACTTTAGGAAATTCCTCTTGCCAAAACTCATGTACATAGGAGCGGATCACATTGCAGTCGATATCCACAGAGTGGGGAACCATTTGAAAACGGATATGTTTTTTCTGCGGGAAAAGAAAAAAAATCGCGATCGAAAAAAGAAAAGAAACCGCGGTCAGCACAAAGCTAATATACGGCTTTTGAAAAAATAGCATAGCGACGTTCCACCGGTAGGCACTTACATACCAAGTAGCTGCAAAAAATAGCCCTGTGATCAAAAAATAAAAAAAAAGCAGTACATGGAAGAGGGAAAAATAGGTACGGGGCAATTAAAATCCCTCTTCATATTCATCGGTATCTTCTTTTTCTTCTTCATGCTCCTCTTCTTTTTCTTGAGCGCTTTGTGTAATCAAGCTTTTGAAAATCACATGCACAGAACCTACATGTAAACCAGTTAAGTTGCTGATTTCTTCCACAATTTTCGACTGAATTTCCTCTGATTTTTTTGGAATAGAAATCCCATACTCGATATTGATTTCAATCCGCACGCGAACAAAATGCTTTTTTTGATCTTGTTCTACATAAATCCCTTTGACCCTTTCAAATTCTCGTCCTAAAAGAGAATCAAACAGCGTGTTTTCAAGTAGACTAATCCCCTCAATTTTCGCTAGGCATTGTAGGGTAATTGCCTGAAACACCTTACTTTCAATATCTCGGATAAACGTGGTTTCAGGAAGCTCAATTTCCTTTGTATCCATTTGCTTTAACGTATCATACATAAAATACCTTCAAAGTTTTTTACCATGAGTGTATAATAACATGAGGGTAAACACAAACCAAGACTCTTTTTTTAGTACGCATGCATTTCGAAATTTCTGCATCTTATATCGCTCTACTGATTTTGTTCTCATTAATGAACGCGTATTTCGCAAAAAAAAGAGGTTACTCCCCTTTCTTTGCCTTTTTTTTAAGCCTACTTTTATCTCCGCTAATTACAGTAGGCGTTGTCTACTTTGGGAGTAAAAAGAAAGTAAAACCGCCAAAAAAAATCTCCATCGAAGAGGGATTTTGGTTTTATTTAGATGATCAGCATGAAGAAAAAGGGCCTGTAAGCGGATATAAGGTACAGGAACTGATAGAAAAAAAGGTTTTATCTAAGAATTCTTATCTTTGGAAAGAAGGGATGGAGCAGTGGAAAACGCTCCAACACACTTCTTTTAATGAGCTTCTTGAGTAATTCTACCAAGAAGCTTTGGTCATGCCTGGAATCATTCCACTCAAAGCAAGCTCTCTAAAACACAGTCTAGATAACTTAAACTTACCCATATATCCTCTGCATCTTCCCGTCATTTTGCAACGGTTACGAAGGCGGATATAAGAAGAATTTTTCGGCATTTTATTTAAAGTAGCCATTGCCAACTCTTTTTCTTCCTCAGAAGCAGTTGGGCTAATTAAGACTTTCTTTAAACGGGTTCTTTTGGCCCATTTATCGTCGACCATTTTTTTGCGTCTTTTTTGCTTTGCAATTGCTGATTTTCTCGCCATGAAATTCCTTCAATTATTTTTTTAGCGCAGGTCCTTTCTGCCTTTGTTTACGGTTGGGATCTTTTTTATTGATCACATAGAGCCGTCCTCGACGACGCACAATTTTATCTCCCTTCGCAGGATTTGCTTTAATAGAAGCTTTGCATTTCATAAAATTTTCCAATTAATAGTCTATGTAAAGTACACATTTATACTTCTTTTCTCTTTTCTTATCAATCTTTTCCCTTGAGAATTTTCCGATTTTCTTGGTATTTTACTAGATAACTAGAGGAGATTCTATGAAAAGAACATACCAACCGAGTAACAGACGTCGAAAAAAGACGCACGGATTTAGAAATCGGATGAAAACTGCTAACGGCAGAAAAGTGATCCAAAGAAGAAGGCAAAAGGGACGAAAAGTTCTTGCTGCCTAGCCAATTTCGCTTAAAAAAAAGAATCGAGTATAAAGTTCTTTTGAAGCGATCCAAGCGGATTAAGGGATCTTTGGTATCCATCGATTTTTACATCGATCCTACATCGGCCACAAAACTTGGCATCACAGCGCCTACGAAGTTTGGATCTGCGGTGGAAAGAAACCGCTTTAAGCGCATTGCAAGAGAAGCTTTTAAACAAGCTATGCCTGATCTTCCAAAGGGATGCTTACTGCATCTATTTCCCAAAAGACATGTGAAAAGCGCTAAAACAGCAGAGCTTTTACAAGAAATTTTGCAGCTCGTCCATGCATCTCAATCCTGAACAAAAAAAAGCAGCAGAGCAAATTGAAGGAAGAGTTCTCGTCTTGGCAGGCGCAGGCTCGGGTAAAACCCGTGTGATCATCCAACGGATGCTCTACATGATCCAGATAAAAAACATTGCCCCTACAGCGATTTTAGGCCTGACTTTTACCAATAAAGCGGCCAAAGAGATGCAGGAACGGCTGAAAAAAGAGCTGGGAAAACCTGCCGATCAAGTCTTTTTAAGCACATTTCACAGCTTTTGCGTAAGCGTTCTTAGAGCAGATATCTGCCGTTTAGGCTACACAAAAAAATTTAGTTTATACGATGAAAAAGACATCCAAAGGCTTGTAAAAAATATTGTAAAAGAGCTTGCTTTAGAAACAACGCTTTCCACTCAAGAGATTCTACAAGATATGCAAGAGAGTAGAACCAAAGGGAAAAACCCCTCATCGCCTGAGGTAAAACAGGTGGTAGACCGCCTGTTCCTTGCTTTAAGAGCCTACAACGCGCTCGATTTTGATCATCTGTTAGAGATGACCTGCCAGTTATTTGAGATGCACCCGGCTGTATTAGAAAAATACCAAGATCGATTCCGCTACATCTCGATTGATGAATACCAAGACACCAATCCCGTACAATTTAGACTAGCTGAACTACTAGCCAAAAAACATCGCAATTTATTTGTAGTAGGCGATGATGATCAATCGATCTACGGCTTTAGAGGAGCCGATATGCAAAACATCTTGCGCTTTTCTTATGATAGACTCATCAAGCTAGAGCAAAACTACCGCTCTATCCCCCATATTTTAGATGCTGCCAACCAACTGATTGATAAAAACCAAGATCGGCATAAAAAAACGCTTTGGTGTGATAAAAAAGACACCTCTAAAATATCGATTTTCCACGCGCCTAGCGAAGAAAAAGAAGCAGAAGCTATTGTAGAGAGGCTTCTTCGCTTGATTACTCAAAGGGGCTATGCATTTAAAGATATTGGGATTTTATACCGCTCTAATATTTTAGCAAGAACGATAGAAAAAGCTCTTTTATCCGCTAGATACTGGAAAAAAGGCGCATTGCACCAAGGTATTCCGTACGAAGTATTCGGCGGCTTATCTTTTTCTGAAAGAGCAGAAATCAAAGATCTCAGCGCGTACTTAAAAGCACTTGTTAACCCAAACGACCAAGAGTCTCTTCTTAGAATCATCAATGTTCCAAGAAAAGGGATTTCTGCACCAACGTTAGATACGCTCACTAAAAAAGCGCGTCAAACAGGCGTTTCTTTATATTCTCTTTTCACCCATATTGACCAAGAAGAGATTTCATCTAGAGGAAAAAATGGGATCAAGTCCTTTGTATCGCTATTTGAAGAAACAAAACAGCGTCTACAAAATAAACCCTATTTTCCTACACTCTCTTGGTTTTTAGAAGAAATCGATTATAAAAGAGCCATTGAAGAAGAGGTGAAAAGTGAAAAAATGCAGCGTTTTAAATGGGAAAACGTTGAAGCGTTTCTCGCTAGTTTAGAAGCTTTTGAACAAGATCACCCCGACCAAGGATTAGAAGATTTTATTTCTGCATCGTCTTTGACAAAAACTCCCCTACATCGAAAACAAGATGAAGATACCGTTAAACTCATGACCTTTCACAGCGCAAAAGGCTTGGAGTTCACAGCCTGTTTTTTACTCGGATTGGAAGATCACATTCTCCCGCATGAAAAAAGTCAGGAAGAAAAAAATTACGAAGAAGAAAGAAGGCTTTTTTACGTAGGAATCACCAGGGCCAAACAATATCTTTGTCTAAGTATGGCAAAAGAGCGGGCAAAAATGGGAAAAAAAGTGCGCTGTAACCCTTCCAGGTTTTTGTTTGAACTGCCAAAAAATTCGTTGTCTATTGAATCGCACCAGCTGTAATTTACGCCCTACCCATTTTTCTTTCTGCACGCATCTCCCCCCGGATATGCTGAATGGAATCGGCAATATCTTTTCGTATAGAAATCGGCGCTTTTTTATAACAAGCCCTAGCATGAATCAGCGCATCATTTAAAAGACCTTTGGTGAATAAATACTGAGATACCATCATCTCCACTTTCCAGATGCGCTCTTCATCTTCGGGAAAATGCGCTAAATAATCGGTTAACGGCTGTATTATTTCTTTCGGATCAGAACTATTTTTTATCCGCTTGACTAGATACTGAAAATCCAGAAGCGCCAGGCGGTAAAAACTCCCTCTAAGATTATTCGGATCTCTTAGCTCAATCTCTTGGCGTAAATCCTTTCTTTGCTGGGCGTTCATAGAGCAGTCCAGCTGCGCATACTTCTCCAATAAAAAAAACGTACTAGAAGAGTCCTGCAATCCCTTTTCTAAGATTTTATCCTCAAGAGATAAGCAGCCAAGCTGCTTTGCCTCTTGCCATTTTTTTTCTAGATCAACTGCAGTACACTTTCCGTTTACTGCATGAAGAATCGATCGGTACGTTGCAACTGCTTCTAAAAGATGCTTGGCGTAGCCTTCACCCCCAAAAGGGATATAGCCAAATTGGGTGATTTGCTGTTTTTTCTCATCAAATACTAAGCAAATAGGCAAATTCTCTTCAGCAAAAGAGGGCAAAAAAGAAGGCTTTTCCTGTATAAGGTCGCTGCGTAAAAACACCATCTGGTTTCCCACAGCTTTGACAAAAGCAGCATCTTGAAAGACTTCTTGCTCAAATTTTTTAGACCATACCCCTTTTCCGGGGCAAAAGACACAAAGCGGCTTTTTCTGAGAAAACGCCGCTTCAAATGATTCTTGCCAAACTATAGCTGTTGCCATAGCAGACAAAGGTCCGTAAATGATGGCGGCATATCCCCAGAAAATGCATAGAATCCATTTCATAGCTTACCGCTTGTAATCGACTTATTTCGCTCTTTTCTCTAAGCAAAAGTTGTAGAAAAAGCCGATTAAAAGGCCGTAAATAGCGCCGCCGCCATAGCCCCAAATAGCGCCAATAACCGCGCCTACAAAACCGGGCCGGTACCCAATATAAATCGACGACATCACATCGACAAATGCTGTGCCCCAGTTCATAGCAGAGGTGATTCCAAAGATAAAACAAGCTACAGACCATCCAAAGCCGACTGCTAAACCTAGACATTTTGTATTGATTTGCATCATAGTATTTTTCCTTGTTTGCGAAAGATAAACCCTATTTCGCAATGTATAGTATAAATAATTTTAATTTAAAGTTTTTCCTCACTTTTCCCGAATTGAGCAGCTATAAGACAAAGTAAAATACCGGAAAAAGCAAGCAGACTTAAAAACGCAAAAGGGATGCCATAAATCGCATCTTGAGAAAGGCAAGAGGTATTTTTACCACAAAAAATCTGCTCGCCTGGAAGGTACGATTGCAACAGCTGATAAAGGGCAAAACCCATACCTAAAACAATTTGATAAATCACAAATTGCCAAATCATCGCAAAGTTTTTATACACAGATACCCCTAAAAGAAAAACCAAGGGGAAAAGACAAATTCTTTGGTACCAACATAAAGGACAAGGGGTTTTTCCTCCCCCTTCACCAAAATAGAGACTACCTAACGTCCCTAAAATCGCAATACACCAAGCAGAGTAAAGAAAAAATGCTCTAGCGTACACCGCTTCTCCTTAGTTCCCATAACTTTGTATCGATATACCGCATCAAATCTTTTTGAGAAAGCTCTGATACATCCACGCCGTTTACAAAAATACCTGGCGTAGCTACCTTACCCATCACTTTTTTTGCCTGGGCAAAGTTGCGATCTAATGCAGGCGCTGCGCTATAGCGAGAAGCTGCTTTTACTGCCTTTATATTAATACCAGAAAGTGTAGATGCTTGTTGTAATAACGCTGCATACGATGTCGAGTTGTTCCAAAAGGGATGTTCATAAACTTTTTCTACAAAAGGAAAAAAATACGCTGGATCTGCTAGATGAATAGATAAAGCCAAATGAGATACTTTTACTGATCCTAGTAAAAAAGCTAACGGAATAACCACATAAGATACCTTTTCCAGGTCAAAGAATTTTACCTTCAGCCTAGGAAAGATATGATCTTGGAAATACTTACATCCCACGCACCGAAAATCTTGGAATACGACAAGTTCAATTACACCCCTGCTATATCTAGGCTGGCCTTTGGTATCAATTGGGCGCGTTTTACCCAACTGAAACCGCCGGTATTCCACGTAGTGAAATGCCACATAAAAAACGAGGAGTATTGTTACGATAACAGACAACTTGCGCATACGTCTTGTCATAGTGTATACGCGATTTATTCGCAATTTTTCTTACAAAAAGAGCTCAATAATAAAGATGCTGGATAAAGCCGATTGCTTGGCGGATAATCAGCCCTCCAATAATCAGCAAAAGCAGCGCAGCCATAGGAAAAGAAAATCCTGGATAAAGAAGCGCTTTTTCTTTTCGGCAAAAGCGAGAAATCGCCACCATGAGTATCGGCAAAAAGCCCAGTAAAATAGCGCAGCCAAAACTTCCTGCATAATCCAAAGCGGTAAAAAAAATGTTTGGATAGCTGCTAGCAATGACCATAGGAGGTAAAAATGTCAAAAGCCATAAAGCAACTTTACCACCCCCTTCTTTTTTGATAGATAGACCATCTGCTAAAAAATCAAACACCCCCATGGTTACCCCAAGAAACGAAGTGGCTATAGAAAAAAAAGAAAAACCTTCCACAGCCATGAATAAAAGCCCTGTAGAATACATCTCTTTTAACGGAGCTTGCGCGCTTTTTTTTGCCTGCATCGCATCGCGAAGCCCCCCTACTCCTTCATAGGGAATCATCCCTAAGATCAATAGCTCCCAAAGAACGTAGACGATAAAAACCGCGCTTGTACCTAAAAAAATAGCCTTTCGAATGGCTTGTGGATTGCGATCTAGATAGCTGACTAAACTAGGAACTGTACCTTGGTAGCTAAATGCGGTAAAAATAATGGGAAACACAGCAAAAGCTCTGCTAAAATCAGCTCGCAATAAAAAGGTGTAATCGATACGGGATAGCCCAAAAACTAGGAAAATCAAATAAGATCCCACAAGCCCGCACATCAACCAAAAATTGAGCCTATCCACAAACTTCGTACCCCAAAATACAGCAGAGCCAAAGCCGACAAGAAAAAGAAGGGATCCTATCCCAATTTTTTGCTGTAAGATACCTGCTGTCAAAGACCCTCCAAGAGAGATATAGGCAGTAGAAAGCGCGTAGAACAAAAATAGATACAAAGCCCAGGAAATAAACGCGCCTGCAGGTCCAAGATAGCACCTTGCCATAGAAATCAAGTTGCTTCCTTCAGGCATTTTCAATGCAAGCTCTGCAATGAAATACCCTGTCATTGTCATAAATCCCCAACAGAGAAAATAGACACATAAGGCGGGGAAAAATCCACTTGCAGAAGTAGCCACAGGCAAAGCGAGCATGCCCGCTCCAATCGATGTTCCTGCAACGAGAAGAGCAGCTCCCCCAATCTTTTTTTGCAAATCATCCATCCAATAAAGCATAGCAAAAAAACCGCTATAACCCTCGTAAAAAAAGTAGTAGACGCTAGATTTTTCCATTTGCTCATGGATAGACAAGTCTATTTTGCAATAGCAAATACCGTTGAACAGCTGGTGTAAAAACAGCATTTTCCATATATTTATCTGTCTTAAATGAGGGTAGCTATGACGACCAGCTTAGATGATGCACTAGATCCTACTGATTGGATGACAAAAATACATGATAACCTCTGGGGACATATCGAAAAGAGTATGACTCCGGATGAAAAAGGTCATTGGAGCCTGCTGAATATTCCCGTGACTGTGATCCTAATTCCTGTAGGCATAGTGGCAAGCATGTGCCAAATTGCCAGCCACCTGTGTCAATACGTACCAAAGTATTTCACTACGCTACCTGACCCAAATGAAGATTTTAATTCTATACGCAAGGACTCTAGACTTTGGAGTAAAATTGATCAAATCCAAGAAGAAGGCAAAACCAGCCAGGAAAAAGACGCTATCGAATGGAAAAAGATTGATGCAGTGATAGGCAAGACCAAACTAGGTCACAATAACCCCAACTTTTCCTGGAGCGTAGCTTCCTGTACTTTTCAAGACTCACCTCAATCGATTGAGCATTCTCAATGGCGCCCTTTTATCAAAGAAAAACTTCCAGAAAATAACCGCTGGACACCAGACAGTCTATTAGAGCAGTATAAAACTCCTGAGGGAAGAAAAGCCGTCATCGCAAAACTACAAGAGCTAAAGGTAAATTCTTTCCGCACCTCTTTGCCTTGGGCAGCTATTCAACCAACAGAAAAAGAGTGGAACGGTGAAATCATCCAAAGATTTGTTGAGCTAGCAAAAGACCTGAAAAAAGAAGGTATTGAGCTCAAGTTAACTATGCACCATTTTTCTGAGCCTGCATGGTTTTTTAATAAAGGCAGCTTTAGAAAAGAAGAAAACCTGCAGCACTTCCGCAATTTTGTAGAAAGAGCAATTGCTCCCTTTATTGAAAATGAAGAGCCTTTAGTCTCCTCCATCTATACTATCAATGAGCCGGGAGTAGAAGGGTTATCTAGGTTTGTCAGAGGCGCTTTTCCACCGGGGAAAAGCATGGAATTCACAAAAGCTGCTAAACATATAGCCGGCTGTTTAAAAGCGCACAATATAGCCTATGGCATCATCAAAAAAATAAATCAAAACGTCAAAGTAGGTTTTACCCATCAATACTTAAACCTGCATCATGCAAATGTAGTACTACAGCCCGTGACGACCATCATCAACAGAATTGCAAATCAATGCATCATAAACTGGCTAAAAACAGGCACATTCAGGTTCACTATGCCTGGCGTGCATGTGCATGAAGAAATAGGCCAGTTGAAAGCAGATTTCATGGGCCTACAATTCTACTCTGAAGCGTTGATCGGCCTTTTGGGCTCAACAAGCTACTGTGAGAAAATGACGCAGATGCCTTTTAGAGAAAACCCTGAGGGGCTCTACAAAGCCATCATCGATCTTTTTCAATCATGTAATGCAAATCGAGGACCAGATGCGCCTAGCATGCCTATTGAAATCACAGAAAACGGGATTTCCACAGCTGACGATACGCAGCGGGGCAGGTACATCGCAAGAGCTCTTTATGCAGCTTACCGAGCAGCACAAATCATCGGCGAAGAAAATCTCACCGGATTTACTCTTTGGTCATTTATGCGCAACCTAGAATGGGATATGGGCGTAGAACCTCAAGATTTTGGCGCATTTAAAGACTTAAACTCCCCCTTGAAAAAAGGATCCACCGTTTATCCAAAAGCGGTCGATGCATGGAGAGCAAGCCTTCAAGAAGACGTAAAAATAGCAGGATAGCTTTTTTATAATCGGCGCGTGTAACTACCGATTTTATCAGGCAGCTCTTCCACCACAATCTGGCTCTTAATACCTTTCTCAGGATTGACATATTTCCTTAACCCTGATAAATTTATGTTTTTAGGAGTGTATTCTTCCATTTTGCAGCCACAATTTTACACGATAGAAAAACACCTTTCTTCGCCTAAGCCTGCCGATCGCCACGCGCTTTATATCATCAAAAAACTGCGAGAGCACGGTTTTGCTGCCTATATCGTAGGTGGATGGGTGCGAGACCTTTTGCTTGGAGCATCTCCTAAAGATCTCGATATCTCCACTAGCGCAAAACCAGAAGAGATTAAAGCCATCTTTAATAACTGCATCCTCATCGGAAAAAGGTTTCGTTTAGCCCATATCCGTTTTGGAAAAACAATTGTTGAGGTAGCAACATTTCGAACAGGCGATCTTGAAAATAGCTCCCTGATTGTACACGACAACACCTTCGGCTCAGAAGAAGATGATGTCTTAAGAAGAGACTTCACTATCAATGGCCTATTTTATGATTTAGAATCAGAAGTCATCATCGATTATGTAGGCGGCTATTTGGATGCGAAAAATAAACTACTTCGCAGTATAGGTGAGCCTGTATCTAGATTTAGACAAGATCCTGTACGGATGCTTCGCCTTTTGAAATTCCAAGCTAGATTTGGCCTTTCTGTAGAGAAAAAAACGTTAGATGCGCTGAAAATATGCCGCAAAGATATCACCAAAAGCTCCCAAGCAAGAATATTGGAAGAGCTTTTGCGGATGCTAGAATCAGGCTTTAGCGCCCCTTTCATTAAAAACCTTGCAAAATTTGGTTTGATCGAACTTCTTCTTCCCGCAATAGAAGAAAAGATGCTTGCCTACGTCTTACAGTTTTTAAAGGAGGCAGATCAAGACACAGAAAAAACGCATCTTCTTCGACCTGTTTTAGTGAGCTGCCTTTGCTATCCTCTTTTTGTACAAAACCTACAAAAAAAAGCGGAGAGAAAACCTCTACATTTACAAGCGATTTCTGCAGTAGCTGCAGAGTCGATCGATGCGATTTTCTCACCTTTTTTCCAGCTGCCTAGAAAAATGAAGGGGGCTATCCTTTATATCTTAACAGCGCAGTGTAGATTTACCCCTGTAGAAGAAAACCCCACAAAAAAACGGCGCATCCCATTTGATACAAGCCTTCCTTTAGCGCTGAAGTTTTTCGAGCTGAGAAGCAAAATACAGCCTGAACTTGAAGACAAATATGCATTTTACCGCGATCTTTGTAAGAAAATTTTAGCAAAAAAAACCCGCAAAAAAAGGCCTAGAAAAACTGTTGAAAAAACCAGTTGATCTTCTCATTATAGCAGGTGAGCCGAGCGGTGATGCGCATGGACAAAAGCTCATCCAAAATCTTAAAAAAGCAAGGCCCTCTCTTCACATTGCAGCTGTAGGCGGCCCAAACATCCGAAAAGAAGAAGTGGAGATTTTGCTGCCGATGGAAAAGCTAAGCGTCATGGGTTTTTTTGACGTTTTTCTCGCTTTACCAAGGTTGATTTACCTCTGGCGCTCTCTAAGAAAAAAAATTGAAACCTTACAGCCCAAGGCTGTTCTTTTTATCGATTACCCTGAATTCAACCTGCGCTTAGCTCGATCGTTAAAAAAACGGGGGTTTTCTGGGAAAAATATCCACTACATTTGCCCCTCTGTTTGGGCCTGGGGGAAAAAAAGGATTAAGATCATGGAAAAAGCGCTCGATCTTCTCCTAACAATTTTCCCTTTTGAAGAAGATCTATTTACAAAAAGCTCCCTTACCGCTTGTTATACAGGCAATCCATCACAGATAGCTGTCCAGTCGCATAAAAAAAACGGGGCGTTTTTAGAAAAATACCCTTCTAATATCCCCTTACTTGGGCTATTTCCCGGCAGCCGAAAGAAAGAAATTATCAGAAATCTTCCCTGGCAAATTCGAGCAGCGAAAAAAATGGGCCAGCATGCAGCCATTGCGCTTTCGGATAAGAAACACCAAAAATTAATTGAAAACATCTTAAAAAAAGAAGAGTTCAAAGCAGATCTTATCTTCCCAGAAGAAAGGTTTGATCTCATGGAAAGAGTAGATCAAGCCATTGCAACTTCAGGCACTGTTACCTTAGAGCTTGCTCTTTTTTCTACACCTACCCTTGTCGTTTTTGCCATTAGAACAGTAGATTATTTGATTGCAGCAAAGTGTTTGGGTATCGATTTGCCCTTCTATTGTATAGTCAATATTTTAGAAGAAAAAGCTATTTTTCCAGAGCTTTTTGGCCCGAATTTAACCCCTTCTAGAATCGACTATTGGACCAAGCAGTTTCTGCAAAATCCACAGGCACTGGCTAGATGCAAGGAAGATTTAGAAATGGTAAAGAAAAAGTTAACGAAAAAAAGCGCCTCTCTTAGTAAAAGAATCCTTTTGGAGATTGGAGTTTAATCTAATTTTCCTGTATGATTTTTGTGTATGATTTTAGACCTGTATGTAGATTAATTATGTTATGACCTACTGGCATGCATTTTCTCTACAACTAGTGCAAATATTCAATTTTTTGTTATGCAAGATTTACTCACCATCTATTTGGATAGGCTGCATCAAGGCGAGTCGGAGACATTTCAAGGACCGCTTGACCCTTCTTTTCTCGAATGCAAAGAAACAGAGCTTTGCTTCGACGCCCCTGTGGAAATTGAGGGTAAAGCGTATATCGCCAATGACCATTTAGTCATCTCAGCGCATGCCAAAACAACAGCAAAGATGCCTTGTATTATTTGCAATGAAATGATTTTTGTACCTATTGAAGTGACCCATTTTTATCATACCAAAGCTTTAGAAGACTGCTCTTCTTCTACTTACCACTTCGCGCCTGCGCTCCGCGATCAGATTTTATTGGAGCTACCTCGTTATGTTGAATGTGAAGGTGGTTGTAAAGAAAGAGACAGCGTAAAACGATTTATAAAAAACAGCTCTAGTGAAAAAGAAGATACCCACTTTCCTTTTTCAGGGTTAGAGCAATTGGAAAATTTAGGAGACTAACCATGGCCGTACCAAGAAACCGGACCTCAAATGCAAAGAAAAATTCTAGAAGATCTCACCATGCGAAAAAACCGGTGCAGCTATCTGCTTGTCCTAACTGTGGAGCGCCTAGAAGATCGCACCGCATTTGTCCCGCATGCGGATATTATAAAAACCAGTCATTTATAGAAAAAAGTGCATAAACAAGAAAACCCCCGGTTTTCTCCAGCTATTGGCGTAGATCTAATGGGATCTGAATGTGATCCCTCCGCTATTTTTGCCTCAATTCTTTCTTTATTGGAAAAAAATGCTGACCCGTTTTTCATCCATTTTTTCGGCTCTTCGTCTGTAGAAAAAACGTACCAATCTAATCCTATTTATCAGACTTTTGATCAGAAAAAAGGCGTTTGCACTTTTCATGTATGCAAAGAAACAATCCATATGGAAGATGATCCTTTAAGCGCAGCTCTCGATAAAACCGCCTCTTCGCTAATACAAGGTATTGAAGCATTAAAAGTAGGGACGCTTTCTGGATTCATTTCCTGCGGAAATACAGGAGCCCTTCTTTCTGCGGCAAAACTGCGCTTACCTCTCATGAGGTCTATAGAAAGGCCTGCCCTTTGCGTGCTTCTTCCCACAAAAAAGGCGCCGGTTGCCCTACTTGATGTAGGCGCTAATGCTACTGCAAAGGAAAAGCACCTCGTGCAATTTGCAAAAATGGGAGTCGCCTACCAACAAGCGCTTGGCGTTGCTTTTCCAAAAGTTGCCTTGTTAAATATTGGTAAAGAGCCTTTAAAAGGAGGCATCTTTCGTAAAAGATGTTACGATGCGCTTAGCGAAAATACTTCTTTTTCCTTTGTTGGGAATGTGGAGCCAAAAACCGTATTAGAAGGAGAAGCTGTCGATGTGGTTGTAACGGAAGGCTTTATTGGAAATATTTTCTTAAAAACAGCAGAAGCTTCCTTTTCTTTTTGCACCCATCTTTTACAAAAAAAAGCGATAGATCAACATGCTTTTTTTCCTGGCGCACTTCTTTTAGGAACAAAAGGTCTTTTGATCAAATGTCACGGCGATACAAATCCCGATTCGATCGCCTTATCCATAGAGAATATGTTGCAGATTTTCGATAAAAAATTAGTAGAAAAAATCGACTGTTCTCTACAAGAAAACGGGAGGCGTTGATATCTTATTTTTATGGAATAAGAAACGCATCTTCCCTATGTTATTATTCAACTACCGGCTATCTATGCATAGCCTCCGATACACATACAAGCGAGATTATCTCATGCAAGAAATTCTTCTGAATATAGAATCCAAAGAAATCCGTTATGCTCACCTAAAGTTTGGTAAGCTCATCGACTTAATTGTAGAAAGAAAAAAATCCCGACAAATTACTGGTAATATCTACCGGGGAAAAGTCACCAACACACTGCGAAATATCCAGTCTGCCTTCATCGATATCGATGAAGGAGAAAATGGCTTTATTCATATCAGTGACGTATTAGAAAATACAAAAAAATTTGAAGAGATGTTCGATATGGATTTTGCAGTGGAAAGCGCTTCTACTGCGCCATCCAAAAATCCTCCAAAAGATATCACCCAGCTATTAACACCTGATCAGCCTGTTCTTGTACAAGTAGTAAAAGAGCCCATCGGCTCAAAAGGAGCAAGGCTTACCTCCAATGTATCTATTGCAGGTAGATACCTCGTTCTTTTGCCCAATAGCGCGCATAGAGGCGTATCGAGAAAAATTGAAGATAGAGCAACACGTGAGCGGCTAAAACAACTGATCCGCGCATTTGAAATGCCGCAAGATATGGGGCTAATCTGCAGGACAGCTTCTCAAAGCGCTTCAACAGAGATGCTCGTAGAAGAGGCAACCGATCTTTTGCGCTCTTGGCAACAGGTGGTGGAAAAATTCCACAACTCTTCTGTTCCCTCTTTGCTATATGAAGAAACCGATCTGATCAAAAAAGCGCTTCTTACTGCCATTGATAAAAAATATGACCGGATTTTGATCGATGATTACGCAACATACCAGCGGTGCAAAAAAATGTACCGCAAATATGAAAAAGAACATCCGGTAAAAATTGAGCTTTACCGCGACAAAACCCCCATGTTTGAAAGGTTTTCTGTAGAAAAAGAAATTTCTAAGTCGTTGAAACGAAAAATCTGGCTTCCCTGCGGAGGCTACCTCTACTTTGATAGAACAGAGGCGATGTATACAGTCGATGTAAACTCGGGAAGGTCGTTAGAAACGTCGAGTAAAGGCGATGTAGAAGAAAGCCTTGTACGGATCAATTTAGAAGCGGCAGAAGAAATTGCAAGGCAGCTGCGAATTCGGAATATTGGCGGATTGATTATTTGTGATTTCATCGATATGCGTATCCGAAAAAATCAAAGAAGGGTTTTGGATAAACTCCGAGAGTATATGAAAGAAGATGGAGCAAAGTGCACTATTTTAAGTATGAGTGAATTTGGTCTTGTCGAAATGACCCGATCTAGAAATAGAGAGTCCTTAATGCAAACGCTTTTTACCAGTTGTCCTTATTGCGGAGGATCGGGTCTTGTCAAAAACCATGAAAGCGTTTCTGTGGAAATTGAAAGGGCGCTTAGAAAACTCATCGAAGCGCAAAATCAGTTTGCTCTTCGTTTAGTCGTACATCCAGAGTTTGATAATTATTTAGAAGTAATCGACAAAAAGTTTTTGCTCTCCTTTGCGCATAAAGCAAACGCTCATCTAGAATTTTCTATCGATGATCATTTGCATATCAATGAATACCATTTTTACTCGACGCTAAATAATGAACGACTCGAACATTGAAAGGATAAAAATCCGTTTTCTTTCCAAGTTGGACGATCTAAAAAAGAGGGGCTTTCTTCCAAAAGAAAATGCGGCTAATTTAGAGCATTTTTTTCAAGAATACCTACAAGAGATTTCTCCAAAAGAAAACCTCTCTTCTGTCTACACGCTTTTTTTTCAGTTGTTAGAGAAAATCGAAATGCAAATACAGCAAATGCATGTATTTGGGCGCTACCATGAAAAAATCCTTTATCCTTTCGATTACCACAGCTTTGGAAAAGATTTTGTTCGTCCCCTCATCGACCTTGCTCATTCGACTGCGCACGGCATAGAAAAAATGCAGGCGATTGAACAGCAGCTAAAACGGGGAGAAAATGCCATTTTTTTTGCCAATCACCAAACAGAAGTCGATCCGCAGATCATGTTTGTGCTCCTTGAAAAAAAAGCCCCTTTTCTTGTCGATAAACTGATTTTCGTTGCAGGAGAAAGGGTGATCAAAGATCCACATGCTATACCGTTTAGTTTGGGATGCAATCTTTTTTGCATCTATTCTAGAAAATACATCGCTACTCCCCCAGAAAAACGGGAAGAAAAACAGCTCCACAACAAAAAAACCATGCAGGTATTAAAAGAGCAGTTAGATCAAGGAGGAAAATGCATCTATGTAGCTCCTAGTGGAGGAAGAGATAGGATGCAAAAAAATGGGGAAATTACCCTTGCGCCTTTTGATGAAAAAAGCATTGCTATGCTGCACTTAATGGCAAAAAAAGCCTCCTCTATCACCCGTTTTTATCCACTAGCTTTACAAACCTACCATCTTTTACCACCTCCAAACGAGAGACATACAAAAATGGGGGAAGAAAGGAGGGTCAAAAGAGTTCCTGTGGGGCTATTTTTAGGCGAAGAGATTCCGTTAGATGAAGTAGAAAAAAACGGGGGAAACAAACAAGAAATAAGAGCTGCAAAACGGGATTTGGTCTATAATCGGGTAATAGAAGGGTATCAACAATTAATCTAAGGTACGAATATGAAAATAGTCTTTGCTTATATGATCTTTTTCACCACAGCAGGATTTGCAAATATACCCTACCAAGAAATTACCGATACGTCCCATCTCACCATCTTATCCCCTTCACTCCAAAAACGCTCCTACGGGAAAATTCTGCTTAAAAATGGAATCAAAGCCTACCTCATCTCTGATCCAGAAGCAGAGCAATCGGCTTGCGCTGTAGCGATTCATGCAGGTTCTTGGGACGATCCAAAAAGTCATCCTGGCACGGCGCATCTTCTCGAACACATGCTGTTTTTAGGCACAGAAAAATACCCTACAAGTAACGGCTTTTCGTCGTTTCTTTCCGATCATAACGGCTTGCATAATGCGTATACAGCCCCTAACCTGACAGTCTATTTGATTTCTGTAAATACCGCACATTTTGATGAAGGACTCGATCGATTTGCAGATTTTTTCACTTCCCCACTATTAAAGCAGGAACTCATCGCCTCTGAACTGGTCAATGTCGATCAAGAACATGCAAAAAATGTGGGTAATGATTTTCGCCGCGCGTACATGGTCGCAAAAGAAACAGGCCACCCAGAGCACCCCAACCGTAAGTTTTCCACTGGGAATAAAAGCACCCTTGAAGGAATACCTGCAGAAGTATTGAAAGAGTGGTTATCATCGCATTATAGCGCCACTACGCTCCACATTGTGCTCTATTCTCC